>CALFWA010000298.1 GCA_937928035.1 uncultured Caldilinea sp.
TGACCATATAAAAAAAGCGCTGCGTCAAACGCGCCAGGCTCAAGCGCAACTGTGCGCACGTCGCTTTCGATAAAGGTGCATCGTTCGGCCACGCCCTGACGAGCGGCAAGCTCGCGCGCATAGCGAATCGAAGCTGGCGCAAAATCGACGCCCGTCACGCAACAGCCCCGTTCGGCCAGAGGGACGGCATAAAGTCCGGGGCCGCAGGTCAGGTCAAGCCCCCGACTACCTGAAGCCAACGCCAGTCGCTGCCAAAGCCATTCGATCTGCAGGCTGCGCTCGGCGCTGTTGCGCGAGGCTGCGCCATGCGATTCATCCAGGTGCTCCCGAAGCATGCGCTCTGAGAAGGCCGGGTCGTTCCAGGGCAGATTGCCGCCGCCGTCCCATGCGGTCGGTCGCTCCGGTCGGCGATAGATGCGCCAGAGCGCCTCGGCCAAGCGTTGGGCAACTTCTGGTGACGAAGGGTAGGAGGAACGAGAAATCTTTGGCAATCTTCGTGGCATTTCACCTCGGGCTGCGCCCATTACTCAGACGATTCTGGCAGATGTACAGGAACTCACTCCAGAGGTCACAGAATCCTCCTTAAGAGCATCTCTTTATTTATGCTCCTCATCTCGATGATGAAATGTTTCTTTCCGAGTATCGATTGTAATGCAGGAGAGCAAAATGGGAGGAATGGTTAGGAGTCAATTCACCCTATCTCAAGGCGCAAAAAGTCGAGGAGCAATGCACAACAGCGCTCCATATATTAATTTGCGAATATTAATTTGCGAAGACTTCAGGCGAAGAAGCAGGTGCAAAATGCAGCTCCCCTGCCGGAAGGTCGGCTTCGGTCAGATTCAGGTTACGATTCACCCACTGCGCAGCGATGGAAAGCAGAATCAGGGCGACCAGTAAAATAATCAGCTCGATGTCAACGGTGCGTCTTCGCCTGTTCATTTGAGTGTTCCGATTCACCATAGTCTCAGCCGTTACGCCCGCCTGAGGCCGGTCGGCATCCCACCGGTAGACGCTGCTTGGGTGTACCGATCCTAGCTCGGCGCTGCTCTTTCCTCTTCAGTTTACAATCTAAACGTTGATCAAACGTTGACGCCCACATACTGAAAAAAAGGCATATAATTATTGAAAAAATAAACGCTTGGAAGCGGATTCGCTGTTCCCTTGCACAGGCTGTCGATCTATCGTCCACAGAAAGGCGTAATCCATGACGCGCATCCTTATCTTTTATTCCCCGTTCGGATCGGGCCATCTAAGCGCATCAAAATCGCTGGCTGCAGCGTTTCGTCATCTGAACCCGCAACACATCGTGGTCGTAGAGGACATTTTCGAGCACATCGCCCAGCCGTTGCGCAGCCCTATCTCAGCACTGTACGAACGACTGAGCGAGCGAGCGCCGTTGCTCTATGAAATCTACTACGAATCGACCGACATCGATGAAATTTCCTTTGCCACCACCTCCAATATGCTCACCGATGCCTTCTACACTCCTTTTCTGCAAGGGTTGGCGAAATTTATCGACCGCATGAAACCCGATGCAATTGTTTGCACCCAGCAGTTTCCGCTGGCAGCGGTGAGCTTTCTCAAACAGCAAGGCCGCATCCATCATCCGATCTTCGTCGTCGTCACCGACTACATGATTCATGCCTCCTGGATTGCACCGGAAGTTGAAGGGTATTTCGTGGCTCACCCGCAGACAGGATATGTGCTGCAACGTCGCGGGGTGCCCGCTGAACAGATTCATGTCACCGGCATCCCCGTTCGCCTGGAGTTTCTGACGCCTAAAACGCCGGAAGAGATGCGCAGGGTGCATGGCTTACCCCTGGATCGCCCGGTGATCGCCATCTTCGGCGGCGGTATCGAACCCAAACGGGTACGGCTACTCGTCGAACGTATGCTGGAGGAGGCGGACAAGCCTTCCTGCACCGTGGTGGTGGCCGGCCGCAACCGGGAGCTGGCAGCCTCATTGGAAGATCTGCAAAGCGGGCCGCAGATGGAGTTGCGTAAGGTAGGGTTGATCGACTACGTCGACGATCTGATCGTGGCGAGCGACGTGGTGATCAGCAAGTCCGGCGGACTGATCGTCAGCGAGGTGTTGGCGCGCAACACGCCGATGATCATCATCGACCCCATTCCTGGTCAAGAAGAATGGAACGCCGATTTCGTCGTGGCAGGCGGCGCCGGCATACAGTTGAATATGCCGGAAATTGTACCCACGGCCACGCTTTCGCTTCTGGATGAGCCCGAGCGTCTGAGGCAGATGGCGATGCAGGCCGCCAAAATGGGACGGCCGCGAGCGGCGCTGGATATCGCCGAGATCATTCTGAACCGGATTGCGTCATGAAAGCCTGGTGAAAGCACAGCGGAACCCCAGCGCCGCAAACGCAGTCACCCTGTCTGGGTAAGCCCTCCTCGAGAAGATGTCGCAGCGGGCTGCGGCCCCGAAGTCAACGCCATGGCTCGCTCCCAGGAATCTCGCTCCACCCCAAAAGTCTCCTCGCGGAAGCGATGGTCGTTCTTGCGGATGAATTCGGCTAATTCTGCCCGTAACGCTTCCCAGATCGCAAGCTGTGCGTCGATCAAGGCGCTCCGCAGCTCAGGCTGCGAGGTTGCGCCGATTAGCGCTCGGAAATGGGCGACACACAACCCAGAAGACGCCTGATAATGCGCCAGAAAATCTCGCGATCGCTTCATCACGTCGAGCACCGTGGCGCACAGATGGCCTTCGATTTCAGCAGCGTTTGCACAAACCGGACACGGCTGTTGGGGCTGCAGTGCCCGCACAATGGGATCATTTCTCGATTCACCGCCCCAGAGAGCTTCCACTCGTTGCCAGAATGAACGTTTTTCAACAACAGGAGTAGCCCGAATTGCGTTTACCACTGCGCCGACCACGTCCTGGTAGATGATAGCCGTGCTCAGTGCAGCTCCGGGCCGCACAAGAAGCCAGGCGTGATCTCGGCAAAAGCCTCTGGCTGCGCTCACCTGACGGCGAGGCCGTGGGTCATTGACGCTTTCCCATAAGAAGGCGTCTAGATAGCGCTCGGCGGCGCGCTGCTGAAGCTTGCAGAAGGCGCAGCCAGGCGACGCCATCGCCTCGACGATGTCGTCGTAGTAGGGAATATATTTCGCCGGTCTGGACATTGTCTGCCCTGCCTACACTTCGATCACGATCGGCAGGATCATCGGCCTGCGCCCGATCTCTCGCGCAGCGAAAGCGCCAAGCGCATCCTTGATCTTGTTCTCCAGCACTGTGATCGGCGCCTTTTTCTTGAGCACTTTGGAGACGGCTTCTTCCGCGCGGCGAATCAGATCTTCCTGCTCTCGCATATACACAAAGCCGCGGCTGACAATTTCCGGGCCGTAGATGATCTCGCCGTCGAACTCGTCGATAGCAACGATGCAGACAATAAAACCTTCCTGGCTCAACTGACGGCGATCGCGCAGGACGACGTTGCCGATGTCGCCCACGCCCAGGCCGTCGACATACACATGGCCGGCCTCCAGCTTCTCACCGCGCCGTGCCTCGATCTCGCCGGAATCGGAAAAATCGCCAAACTCGACGGTTTCTCCGTCTTCGATGACAAAAATGTGGTCTTTGGGCAATCCCCAGCGTTCGGCCAAACGCGCATGCAAAACGAGATGCCGATACTCGCCGTGCACAGGGATGAAATATTTGGGGCGCGTCAGGTCCAACATATGCCAGTAGTCATCCTGGCCGCCGTGGCCGCTGACATGCACATTGCCTAGCTCATGATAGAGCACATTGACGCCCTGGCGAAAGAGGTTGTCCACCGTGCGGTTGAACAGCTCTTCGTTGCCGGGGATGGGTACCGCGCTGAGAATTACCGTGTCGCCCTCGCGCAGCGTGAGCTGGCGATGCTCACCCATACTCATACGCACCATGGCGCTGGTCGGCTCGCCCTGGCTGCCCGTGGCGACGATGGCGACCTCTCGGCCCGGAAGCGACTCCATCTCGCCAGCCGTGAGGAGATCGTCCTCCTTGATATCCAGGTAGCCGAGCTTGATGGCGATGCGCACGTTGTTGACCATGCTGCGCCCCACCACGCCCAGACGCCGCCCATGTCGGCGCGCCACGTTGATCATCTGCTGCACTCGCCCCAAGTTGGAGGCGAAGGTGGCCATCAGCACGCGGCCCTGCGCCTGGATCATTACCTCCTCCAGCATTTGCTCAACGGTCGCCTCGCTGGCGGTGGAGCCTTTACGTTCGGCGTTGGTGCTGTCCGCCAGCAGAAGCAGGACACCCTCATCGCCCCATTTTTTCAGCTTATGCTCTTCGGTGGGCCTTCCGTCTGCCGGCGTGGGGTCAAAGCGATAGTCGCTGGTGGCGATGACGCGACCGGCCGGCGTCTTCACCGCAACGCCAACGCTGTCGGGAAAGCTGTGGGTCGTATGGAAAAATTCCACCGTGAAAGGCGATAGGTCCAGGACATCATCCGCCGTGATGGTGTGCAGTTCCACCTCGTTGATCAGCTTCTGCTCGCGGAGCTTCACCTCCAACAGGCCTTGCGTCAGCGCCGTAGCATACACCGGCGCACGCAATCCCTGTTCAATGAAATAGGGCAACGCGCCGATGTGATCTTCATGCCCATGCGTCAGCACAATGCCGCGCACTTTGTCCATGCGCTCCATCACATAGGAGGCGTCGGGGATCACGATATCGATGCCGTGCATTTCGCTGGTGGGGAACATCAGGCCGGCGTCGATGACCAGCAGGCTCCCGTCGGACTCCAGCACCATCATGTTCTTGCCGATTTCGCCCAGCCCTCCCAGGGGGACGACGCGCAATAGGGGTGCAGCCTGCGCGGCTGCAGTAGACTCTTGTATCAATTCCTGTGTTGTCATGTTTTTCTCAAAGGCTCCTTATCCTCTGATGATGTGGAAAAAATTCTCTCAGCCTAGTACGAAACAGGCTCTCAGCACGCGAGCCTGTGTGCGTCAAATCCATTCGGGCGACGGATCAGCATTTCCCCATCGTTCAGCATTTTCCATCGCCGATTGCGTCAATTTGCAGCGTTTCTGGCGACACCGTCTCGCCGCGCTGCGCCGCTGCGCGAACGCGCTCGATCAGCGCTGGCAAGCGAGCCATGTCCTGCTCAAAGGCGATCCGCCACTGTGGGTTGCGCAACGCTGCGGCCGGGTGAAACATCGCCACGACCACGCGCCCATCCTCAGTCACTCGTGCGCAACCATGAAGCCGCGTAATGGAGCCTTCCGGGAACCAGCGCCGCATGCTGAGGCGTCCAAGGGTCACGATGATGCGCGGACGAATGATTTCAATCTGACGCAAAAGATACCCTTCACATGCGGCCAGCTCATCGGGCAGGGGATCGCGGTTGCCGGGTGGGCGACACTTGACGATGTTGGTGATGTACACCTCGCTGCGCGCCACGCCGCACCGGGCGAGCACTTCGGTTAAGTATTGACCGCTGCGCCCTACGAAGGGGCGACCCGCCCGGTCCTCCTCCGCACCGGGCGCCTCGCCAATAAACAGCACCGTGGCGTTAAAGTTGCCTTCACCTGGAACGGCGTGCATGCGTCCTTGCGCCAACAAGCAACGCTGACAGGTCGCAACTTCCTCCTCAAGGCGGCGCAACGCCCGCAGGCGCTCATTTTCTTTCGATGCGTCCCCAGGCATTGTCACTGCAGACATAAAGATTTTCTTTCGCTGCCCTGCATCGATTGCGGCTCCGTGCGCCTGGTGAACAACTTGAACATATCAACCGACGATTATACCATCACCCTACAATAAGGGCAGAATGAAATCGAGACGAAGTTACATTTTTTTTACAACGACCCCACTTTGCTCTTACACTTTTTTGTAAGAATTTCGAAGAAAGGAAGAGTGCATGACCGCCACCATTCTGGTCGTCGACGATGAGTCGAACATCGTTGAGTTGAATCGCATGTATCTAGAAAACGCCGGCTATCGGGTCATCACGGCGCGCACCGGCGCCGAAGCGTTGGCGCGCATCGGAAATGACCACCCAGACCTGGTGGTGCTCGACCTAATGTTGCCCGGAACCGACGGCTGGACCGTCTGTCGCGAAGTGCGCCGCAAAAGCCAGGTTCCGATCATCATGCTGACGGCACGCACCGAAGACATCGACCGCATCCTGGGGCTGGAATTGGGCGCGGATGATTATGTCACCAAACCGTACAATCCGCGCGAGCTGGTGGCGCGCGTGCGCGCAGTCCTGCGCCGCACCCATCCCTCGAACGAAGCAGAGGAAGCCGCCGCGCCGTTGCGTCTCGGCAACGTCACGTTGGACCCGGCGCGACGCGCCGTCCTGGTCAACGATGAGCCGGTCAGCCTACGCGCCAAAGAATTCGATCTACTGCGTTACCTGATGGAAAATCCCGGCATTGTGCTGACGCGCGAGCGCCTGCTCAGCCATGTGTG
>CALFWA010000299.1 GCA_937928035.1 uncultured Caldilinea sp.
CGGCAGGTGGGCGTCGAACCCTTCTCCATTCCGATTCGAGGCGGCACCGACGGCTCGCGGCTGACCGAGATGGGCGTGCCCACGCCCAACATCTTCACCGGCATGCAGAATATCCATGGACCGCTCGAATATGTCAGTGTGCAAGACATGGGGCGCGCAACGGAGGTGTGCATCAAACTGGTACAGTTGTGGAGCAGAGAAGAGGAATCAGAAGTGTAGTTAAAAAGAAGGGCGCTGGTTGGCAAGAAAAAGCCCAAGACCCGTCAAAGGTTCAGCATAGCTGTGGCCGGTACGCTCAGCGGCGCCTTCTAAGGCATGCTCTTTGAGCTGATTCTCTTCACACCCTTCTTCGGGTTAGTCAAACGCTTTCATTGCCGGTTATCGATTTTTGTTGTCGTGAGCCAGCTCAGAGAAACGGACAAAACCCTATGCAAAGAACGAGTGTTTTTAGAACTATGTCGCTGGTGGGAGGGTTGACGATCGCAGCGCTGTTCTTCAGCGCCTGTCAGCCGGCGACGGCGCCGTCGGCGGAGCCATCCACTCCTCAAAATGCAGCGACGCTTGCGGCAGAGGAGCCTGTTGCACCTGCGGACGGAAATGTCAGAGAGGCCACAGAAGGAGGAGCGCCTATGCTAGAAGGCGTGATCTGGCAGGTTGTCGAATATCTGAACGCTGAGGGCGCGCTCGGCGAAACCGTCGCAGAAGCCACTATCACGTTTGAGGAAGGCCGCGTCGGCGGCAACGCCGGTTGCAACAATTTCTCCGCCAGCTATACGCTTGTCGGTCAACAGTTGACGATTGCGCAGATCGGCAGCACCATGATGATGTGCGAGGACGCCATCGTGGCGCAAGAGCAAGGGATTCTGGCGGCGCTGGGCAAGGCAGCCGCCTATGCCCCGCAAGAGGAGGGGGTTGCATTGTTGGATGCTTCCGGCGCAGTTGTGTTGACCCTCGTTCCTCAGACGCAGGCTTCATTGACCGGCGTCGTCTGGCTGGCGACCATGGTCAACAACGGCCAGCAGGCGGTTGTGAGTTTGGTGGAAGGCGCCGAGATCACGGCCACTTTCGACGAGGAGGGGGCGTTGTTCGGTTCGGCGGGGTGCAACGACTATCGCACCAGGTACACCCTCGACGGCGACGCCATTGCGTTTGCGCCGATCATTTCTACTCGGAAATTCTGCAGAGCGCCTGAGGGTGTGATGGAGCAGGAGGCCAACTATCTAGCGGCGCTGGAGACGGTCGCCACGTGGTCGATCCGAGGAGATGTGCTCGAGCTGCGCGACGCTGACGGCGCTCTGGCGGTGAGTTTCCGGGCGGCCGGCCGGTGAGGCTGCTTGCCTTTGTTTTTGATGGAAAGGTGAATCCCGAGAAAGCTCCATTTGACCTATGTGGCGGCGAGCAGCCGCACGCACTCTGCGGCTACTCGTTGCGCTCGTCCTCTCATTTTCGCTTGCCGCCCCCAACCGATCCATGATACACCTTTCGGCGGTGCTCCTGGAGCGTGGACAATTCGGAGCGTCTTCTCGAGTTCGCAGACCTCAGTCAACTTCACGCCTACTCAGGGCAACAGCCTCTATGAGTTCTTTGCAATTGCAATGAATTACGCCGTTCACCTTCCCGAAAGCTCAGATCTTTCAGGAAGGTGAACAACCCGCTACACCCGTAATCGGTGCGTTCAGATGGATGGATCGTTGCCTACGCCCTCCGTCGTCGGGGCTGGCGGCGCAAGGGGGGGATAGTACACCTCGCCGGTTTTATCCCTGTAGGCGATCTGGCCCAACAGATTGAACTGATAGAGATACGCCACAAAGGTGGCCAGCGGAATGGTGATCACCAATCCCACCAGGCAGAGGAGTGTGCCGATGACGTTGGCCGCCATAAAGAATACAAAGTTGGCGATCAACACTGCGATCAGGAAGAGCACGACCTCGATCAGGTGCTGGCGCGTCCAGGCGAAAATTTCGCTCAGTTGCAGGCCGCTCTGAATCTGTTCGTCGCGCGCAAACCAGAGCACAAAGCCGGGCGTCATCAGCGTGACGAAGATGCCGTACAAGAAGGTCAGACACGTCGTCCCGACCAGGATCATGACGCCGAAGGTGCGCACGAAGCTGTCCGAGTCCGCCAGAATGGCGCCGAAGAAGAGCGGAATCGCCGCCAGCGTCGCCGGCAGGCCCCAGATCAGATAGACGATGGCGAGCTTAAAGCCGCGCACCAGGTCGCCGCTCCAGTCGTCCCACTCCGGCAGAGGCGTCCGTTTGCCGTTGCGCATGTTTTGCGTCAGCCGCAACGCGTAGCCGAGCAGGATGAGCGCGGGCACAATCAGCGGAGCGAAGAGCGCCAGCGCAGCGCCGATCACAACTTTCTCTTTCCAACGCGGATCCTCTGTGATAAAAGTGAGCGCTTTGATAAAATCCATAGGTCTTCTCCCTGTTGCATGCTCGATGACTGTGTTTTCACTCTCCAGGGTTTTCACCCTCCAGGAGGCTCGAAGCTTTCTAGAAGACGTGCAGCCTCCCGAATTGTAAGATTGATCGGGTTCTCTGCAAGGATGTATTTCACGTCTCGGAACAACAATACGAAAGGTCGACCGTGAAGTTGCAGCGAATCGCGGCGTCGGCGAGTTTGCCACTATGCGGACGTCTCTGGCGCCTGTCGGCTGGCCCAGACAAAGAGGGCGATGCCCGCCACTGCGCCGAACAGCAATGCGCCCAGTTTGAAGAGGCGGTCGTCGATCGTCAGGGTGAAAACTCCCAACACAGTGCAGAAGAGCCAGTAACTCACCACCAGGACGCGCTCGTCGACGCCCATATCCAGCAATCGAAAATGGAGGTGGTCGCGACCTCCTTGCCCCGGCGACA
>CALFWA010000300.1 GCA_937928035.1 uncultured Caldilinea sp.
CGGTGTTGGCGACGCCGCTCTTTTTTGCGGGCGGTTGGTGGCTTGAACAGATCCCGCTGAACCCCCAGGACTTGGCGCTGATGCAAACAGCGGGAACCTTGATCGGGCTGGGCATCCTGATCTTGCTGACGCCCTTCCCGCTGCATGGCGCCTGGTCGGCCAGCAGCGAAAGCTCGCCGCCTGCGGCTACGCTGCTTGTTGCTCTCTTTTATCAACTGGGCGTCTTGTATCTGGCGGCGCAGGCGCTCAACCTCTATCCCTTCATCTTCCGCCAGACTGACTGGTCGGTGTGGATGAGCGCGTTGGGCCTGTTGACCGCCATCTGGGGGGGAGTCGCCGCCATCGGCGCAACCCATGCGGGCAGGTTATGGGGATATGCGGCTATTCATGACTGGGGATTGATCATTCTCGCCATGACGGCGCCGGGGTTGCAGAGCTGGACGCTTGTGCTGTTTTTGTTTGCGCTCCGCATCATCAGCATGATGACAAGCGCCGTTGGGCTGATCGCGCTCGAACGTCAGGTTGGCTCACTGGAGATGCAGCGCCTGCGAGCGGTCGGTCTGCGCATGCCGTGGAGCAGTGCAGCGGTGCTGCTGGGGGGGCTGGGCCTGGTCGGCTTTCCGTTGACTGCCGGCTTTGCAGGACACTGGGCGGCTCTGCAGTCGCTGGCGCTCTTCGACTGGCGGCTGGCGATGGCGATCTTACTCGCTGCCGTGGGCGCCATTTTGGGGTTTGTACGGTTGGCGCGCCTAATGTTTGGCATGCAGGACGCTCCGTTGACAATGCGCGAAAGCGCACTCAACGTGGGAACGGCGCTAGGCGCTTTGATTGTGACGCTGATGGTGGCGACTTCTCCCCAACTGCTCAGCGCCCTCCTAGAGCGCATACTGACTGCATTTGGATGAGCAAGATGGTGGACAGCAAGGGCTACTGGATCGCGTTCAGCCGAGTTTCGGGCATCGGGCCGGTGCGCCTCGCAGCCTTGCTCGAGGTGTGCGGGGGCATCGAAGCGGCGTGGCGCGCCTCGATTCAACAGATGCAGGCCGCGCGGCTGGATCGACGCACGATTGAGCTTTTCCTGGAGGCGCGCCGCACGCTCGATCCAGCGCTGGAATTGCAGCGCGCTCTGGACGCCGGCGTCGAGGTGCTGACATGGGACGATCCCGCCTATCCCGAGTCCCTGCGCACCATCGAAGGTTCGCCGCCCGTGCTGTACGTGCGCGGGCGTCTCCTCAGCCAGGATGAATGGGCCGTGGCTGTGGTGGGCACGCGTCACGCCAGCGCCTACGGTCGCGAAGTGGCGCGCGTCTTGAGCAGCGAGCTGGCGCGCGCCGGCGTCACTGTGGTCAGCGGCCTGGCCTTGGGCGTGGACACCGTGGCCCATCGCGCTGCGCTGGACGCCGGCGGACGGACGATCGCCGTGCTCGGCAGCGGCGTCGACCAGATCTATCCTCCTCAAAATCGGGGGCTGGCGCAGGCGATCGCAGGCCAGGGCGCTCTTGTGAGTGAATACGCGCTGGGCGTTCGTCCGGACGCCAGCAATTTTCCCCCGCGCAATCGCATCATCAGCGGCCTGAGCCGAGGCGTGATCATTGTCGAGGCCGGGGAGCGCAGCGGCGCGCTGATCACGGCGCAATTCGCCATTGAGCAGGGGCGCGAGCTGTTCGCCGTGCCGGGCAACATTCTTTCCCCTGGCAGCGTTGGCTGCAATCTGCTGATTCAACAAGGGGCGACGCCGCTCCTCTCCGTCGATGACGTGCTGGAGCAGCTCAACATGAGCCGCATCGTCGACCACTGCGCCCTGCGCGAGAGCGTGCCCGCCGATCCGGCGGAAGCAGCGCTGCTCCAACATCTGTCGCATGAACCTACACACATCGATGACCTGGTGCGCAAGACCGGATTGAACGCCGGTCAGGTGAGCAGCCTGTTGGCGTTGATGGAGCTGAAAGGCATAGTGCACCAGAGCGGCGCGCTCTCTTATGTGCGCGCCTGAGCAGCGCACACCCAGGCTGAGGTGTGCGCCGGACAAAGTTCACAAGGGCTTATCCGGGCTATCCATCGAACCTAGCTGAACCGATCGCACTTGAACCGTAACGGACTCAACCATCATGAGGAGTCAGGCGTATGTATGCAGTGATCCTGGCAGGCGGCGTCGGCACGCGCCTGTGGCCGCGCAGCCGTGAAAACCGACCAAAGCAGTTCAGCGACATCACCGGCAGCGGTTTCACCATGATTCAGGAGACCGCACAGCGACTCGAAGGTTTGGTCGACGGCGACAGGCTGTTTGTGGTGACCGGGCCTGCGTATGTCGAACTGGTCAAAGAACAGCTGCCGCAAATGCCGATGCAACATCTGATTGTCGAACCCAGCGGCCGCAACACCGCGCCTGCCATCGGCCTGGCCGCTTTGCACCTTCGACGCAAGGACCCGAACGCCGTGATGGTCATTTTGCCCGCCGACCATGTGATTTTGCACGCCGATCGATTCCGGGCGGCGTTGCGTCGCGCCGCCGACGTCGCGCAAAAGGGCTTTATCGTCACCCTGGGGATCGAGCCGACCTTCGCGCACACCGGCTATGGATACATTAAACGCGGCGAGCTGCTTTCGACCGCCGACGGCATTGCGGCGTATCGAGTGGAGCGTTTTTTAGAAAAACCTACTCGCGCCGCCGCCGAACAATTTCTGGCCGATGGCAGCTACTACTGGAACGGCGGCATTTTTGTCAGTCGCGTCGACGCCATGTTGAACGAGTTCGCCCGTCAAGCGCCGGAGATCTATGATCGGCTGCAACAGATCGACGCTGCGCTCGACACGCCTGATGCGCAGAAAGTGCTGGAAACAGTCTGGCAGGAGATGCCGAGCATCAGCATCGACTACGCCATCATGGAAGGCGCGCAGAAGGTCGCTGTGGTTCCTCTCAAGGCGGGCTGGAACGACGTCGGAAGCTGGGACGCGCTGGAAACCGTGCTCGAGCAGGACGAATCCGGCAACCGGATTGCCCGCGGGGAAGTTTTGCTTTTAGACAGCCGAGACAATATTGTATACAGTGATAAACGACTGGTCGTCCTTATCAACGTCAACAACCTGGTGGTCGTCGATACAGGCGACACGCTGCTGATCGGCGACAAAGGTAACATGCAGCGCGTCAAAGAAGTCGTGGAACAGTTGCGCGCACAGGGACGCACCGAGCTCCTGTAGGCCGGACGACGTCTTGCGCTGCGCTTTGCGGAGCGTTTGATTGGAGCTGCGGAAAGGAATCGCCACATGCCACTACAGCCCATACAGTCAAGAGTGGAACGCTTCAAGGAGATACGACTCACCGAACGAGAGTTGACATGGATGCTGATCGGCGTCGCAGCCGGCCTTCTGCTGGGCCTTTTGGTCGGCTGGGTCTGGCAGCCGGCGGAGAGAGGGGCTAAGGCAGGCGTTTCCCCGGCCGTCATCGCGACGCCTCCCGTCTCTGCAGTCGCGGCGACCGGCGATGCCGGGAATGGAGCCAACCTCTTTCTAATTGCTCTTGGCGTTTTGGTTGCATCGGCCGGCGCCAGCGCATTGGTGTGGCTGTATCAGCAAGGCGCTTTGCGCTGGCGAGGCGCGCAAACGGCGGTTGTCGGGCCTTTGGAGCAGAGCGCCCCCGAAGTGCGCCCGCAAAAGGCTGAGGCTCGACCTGCGTCGGAATCGAGCGATGTTCACTCCGCCTTCAACGCATCCTCGACGCGCGTCCCCGTGACAAGCTATAGGGCGGTGACCGATGCTCCCGCCGCAGTTCCGCCGGTGCGCCCCCCTGCAGCCGCCAACGTTGCACCTTTCGACGAAGAGGAAGAAGGGCTTTCTTCGCCGTTTTCGAGCGCGTCGACGTCCATGCGCAGCAGTGCGCAGACAATCGCTCCCTCCGTGGCCGCGCCTGCACCTTTCCTCGGCCGCGCTCGGGTTGAAGACGCTGAAGTGGAGGAAGCGACGACCGGCGACGAGGGGCCGCAACGCACCGCGCCGGACGTTAGGCAGTCTGCTGCGCCGGTCATGGGAGGCTGGGCGCCGCCCGGCGCCCGCATGGAACGGTACCCCACCATCGATGAGCTGGATGTGAAATATGTAGCAGGCTCTCAACAGCTTGACTGGGCGCGCAACATTCCCAGCCCACAGGGAGATCAGTATTTGGGCGAATACGGCGTCGGCGTCAGTGAACGGCACGGCATGCTCAACAACGATCCCGACCAGGTCGTGGCGATGGAGGTCTATCTCTTCGATAAATCTGATGACAAGAACCTCTCCACCGTCGGGCGCATCATTCTGAGCGAATACGCCGACACCCATCTGCGCAAACATTTCGAGCGAGAGAAAGATCGCCTCGGGCCCATCGTGGCGCAGCCGAACACTGTGTTGCAACTGGAGACGCGACAGTTTCTGTTGCTTTGCAAAATTGTCGACGTCGCGTATCAAGATGGCATCTTCGAACGCCTGGAGATGAAACTGGAGCTCAAGAGAAAGGCTTGACTTGCCTCAGGCGCGCACCTCGATGTCATAGAGCCGCCGATATTCCTGAATGGCGTAGCGGTCGGTCATGCCGGCGAGATAATCGCAGACCACGCGGTGCAACCCTTCCGCAGATGAGGCGGCGCGTCGCTGAATTTCATCCGGCAACTGACGAGGCTCGTTGATGTAGGCCTCAAAAAGTTGCGTCAGGGTGCGCGCCGCCTTGACCGCCATCCGCACGACGCGATGATGCCGGTAGAAGTGTTGGAACAGGTATTGCTTGAGCTCTTGATTTTCCGCAATGAGCGCAGGCGAATAACAGGCCATGTTTTCCGTCGCCCTGCGCACATCCTCGACCGAGCCAATGGCGAACTCCTCCAACTTGCGTGAGGTCGCGGCAATTACGTCGCTGACCTCGATCCCGATCAGGCGCCGAATAAAGCGATAGCGCACGAGGTCGCTGCGCAGGTCTGCGTCTAGACCGAGGCCTAGAGAATCCAGGGTGCGTCGAGCAATGGCCAGGGATTTGACCTGCTCTGGATCGAGGATGCCGCTGCGCAATCCATCGTCCAGATCGCTCGTGTTGTACGCGATCTCATCGGCCAGGTTGCTCAACTGACACTCCAACGTCCCGCGCTCCTCGGGATGATAGTCGCGTGCATCGACCACGTCGTAGTCGGTGTCATGTTTGACGACGCCTTCGAGCGTTTCATACGTGAGGTTGAGGCCGGGATGGTCAGGGTAACGGCGCTCGATTTCGGTGAGGATGCGATAGGTCTGGCGTTGGTGATCGAAGCCGCCGTGCTCCGCCATCAGGCGATGGAGCGTTTCCTCGCCGACATGGCCGAAGGGCGGATGCCCCAGGTCGTGGGCGAGGCAGATCGCCTCCGTCAGGTCTTCATTGCCTCCCAGCGTGCGTGCCAGCGTGCGACCAATCTGCGCCACTTCGATGCTGTGCGTGAGCCGATTGCGATAATGATCACCTTCGGAATAGACAAAGACCTGCGTCTTGTATTCCAAGCGTCGAAAAGCCGTCGTGTGAATGATGCGGTCGCGATCGCGCTGAAAATCCAGGCGATAGGGATGGGGCGATTCGGGATAGCGGCGGCCTCGGCTGGCGCTGTTGCGCATCGCATAGGGTGCCAACGTCTGATCTTCTCGCGCTTCGAGTTCTTGTCTGGTGACAATCATGACGGACTCCTGCCCATAGAGGGCGGATTTCAATTGGCCCTGCCTTCACGTAAGCTGCTCTCCACCGTCCACAACCAGCACGGAGCCGGTGACGAAATCCGCTTCGATCAGATAGCGGACTGCATTGGCGGCGTCGGCGGGCGTGCCCCAACGCTTGAGCAGCGTGCGGTTGGCGACGCGCTCGATGCTTTCTTGCGGATGATTGTCCGGCGGCAACACCGGACCGGACGCCAGGGCGTTGACGCGGATCGTCGGCGCCAGCTCCAGCGCAAACTGGCGCGTCAACGCCAGCATGCCGGCCTTGCCGACGGCGTGCGCAGTGAATCGACGCCAAGGCTGCCACGCCGAAAGATCGATGATATTGACGATGGCGCCGCCGCCTCGTTCCTGCATGGAAGGGATCAACGCGTTGGTCACGTAAAACGTCCCATCGATCGAAATACGCGTGACGCGATGCCAGGCGTCCATCTCGGTGGTGGGAACAGGCGTCTGCGTAAAATCGCTTGCGCTGTTGACGAGGATGTCGACGCCGCCGAAGCGTTCGATGGCGGCGCGCGCCATGCGCTGCACCGCCGCCCAGTCGGAGACGTCGCACTGAATCGCAAATGCATCGACGCCCAATGCCCGCGCCCCCGCCTCTGTCTCGGCTGCAGCTTGCGCAGATCGGTTGTAATTGATCACAACGTTTGCGCCTGCGCCGGCCAGCATCAGCGTGATCGCCTTCCCGACGCGCGTCGCTCCCCCTGTCACTAACGCCACTTTGCCTTGAATGTCCATCATCATTTCCTGTCAAGAGTTATCACCTATTCGACTCGGCTTTTGAGTCACTCAAATTGTAACCATTCGAGCAGTTACAACAAAACAGGGTGACGGAGCAACCGTCACCCTGTTTGAGACGCCACACTTTGGAGAGACTGCGTCGTTCGCCCTGCACCGCCTTGTCGCAGGAAAAACTCACCGTCCAATCGAGAAGGCCGAAAGGCTATTTTTTCCCCTGTTGGGTGCTGAGCGTGCGCTGAATGATCTCGTCTTGGATTGCCCGTTTTTTGGCCGCCTGACTGCGTTTGTGCTTCTTGCTTTTTGTGGTTCCAAGCAGCGTCACGCCGCTGCGCTCCTGCGCACGCAGAAAGGCCAGCTGCATGGCAGTGAGCCCCTCGAGATGGGCGAATTTGTCCTCAAATTCCTCCTCCGGCTCTTCTGCAGCGGCCGGCTCTGGCTGCGCCGCTTTTTCCTCGGCGACCGGCGCTGGCGGTTCAGGCTCAGGTCGTAGCCCTTTCATGGTCAAGTCGATGCGATTGCGCCGTCGCGCGATCTCCAGGATGCGCACCTCGATTGTATCACCGACTTTGACGACGTCTTCAGGCTTGGCGACGAAACCATCCGCCATTTCGCGCACGTGCAAGAGGGCGTCGCGTCCGACGCCGATGTCAACGAAGGCGCCATAGGGCAAAAGACGCGTCACCGTGCCTTCCAGCACTTCCCCGACCTGTAAATCCCGGATCGTGCGTTTGCCCGGCTCGATCATGGTGAGGCTGATGCGGTTGCGCTCGCGATCCAGTTTTTTGATCCAGAGAGTGACTTCCTGGCCTTCCTGGAGGACATCGGTCACTTTCGCCACGCGGGTGGTCGAGAGTTCGGAAATGTGAATCAAACCATCGCGGCCGACGCCGATATCGACAAAAGCGCCAAATTCGGTGATGCGCTTGACTTTGCCCTGGATTTGCTGCCCTTCACGCAGCAGCTTGACAACCCGCCTGCCTTCCTCTGAAGTCGCAGCGTCGGACTGCGTTGCGTTCGTCGCCGTCTGCGGCGACTCTCCGCTGTTGTGCGCTGCAGCTGCGCCAGGCGACAACGTTTTTGAAGCAGGTTCCGGCGCTCCAGGAGGGTCCGACTTTCCCTCCAGCGTCGGCGCACCGACCTCTTCGCTGTGAATCAATTCTTGCTCGCTCATTTCCATGTCCTCCCGAACACTACCGGCGCCGCCTCTGTGCGCCTCCATTCACCGATTTTGGATTCGATTCAAATCATGCAAAATTTTTCGATAATTTGTTCAAGTATACCTTCTGTTCTTTAGAAACGCCAAAGCAAGAGACTTTAGAAAGGAGAAAAGAGCGTGCAGCAGATCAGACGCACCGCATCAGCAAATGTTCCGCTGCGCGCCTGTTATAATTAATTTGATTTGCAAAACTTATCAACTTCACAGATCAAGAAGGAGTCAGAGTGGACGCCGCCCAACAAACCCAATGGAACGAACTGAAAGCGCGCTGGCGAGAAATTTACGATCTGACAGGCGCAGCCGCCCTGTTGCACTGGGACCAGGCGACCTACATGCCGCCGGCGGGAGGCGCAGCACGCGCCCGTCAGTCGGCGCTGCTCGAACGTCTGGCGCATGAACGGCGCACCGATCCCGCCATCGGCCGTCTGCTCGATGGGCTGGAGCCGTGGTTCGCTTCTTTGCCCCCTGACAGTGTGGAGGCGGCGCATTATCGCAAAATGCGCAAAGTCTATGAGCGTGCCACGCGCATCCCGGCTGCGTTCGCCGCCCAGTTCACAGAGCACGTCGCCAATACCTACATGGTCTGGGCCGAAGCGCGCCCCGCCAATGACTTCAAACGCGTGCAACCATGCCTGGAGCAGACGCTCATCCTCAGCCGACAGATGGCGGAGTTTTTCCCCGGCTATGCTCACATCGCCGACCCGCTGATCGACATGGCGGATGAAGGCATAACGGTGGCGACCCTCCGCCCACTCTTTGAAACGCTGCGCCGGACGCTGACGTCCTGGGTCGCCGTTATTGCCGAGCGCCCTCAGGTGGATGCCGCTTTCCTGCGTCGCCACTATCCCAAGCCGCAACAGCTCGCCTTTGGCGAGCGCATCGCTGCCGCCTTCGGCTACGACTTCAGACGCGGCCGCCAGGACGAAACCCATCATCCCTTCATGACCAAATTTTCCCACGACGATGTGCGCATCACCACCCGCGTGGACGAGCACGATCTCGCCAATGCGCTCTTCAGCACCATGCATGAGACCGGCCACGCGCTCTACGAGTTGGGCATCGATGACGCGTATGACGCCACCGTGCTCGACGCCGGCGCTTCGCTCGGCGTGCACGAGAGCCAGTCGCGGCTGTGGGAGAACCTCGTCGGCCGCAGCCGGCGCTTCTGGGAGCACTATTACCCGGCGCTGCGTGCGACCTTCCCGGAGCAACTGGCCGACGTCGATCTCGAAACCTTCTATCGCGCCATCAACTGCGTGACGCCTTCGCTCATTCGCACCGAGGCCGACGAGGTCACCTACAACCTGCACGTCATCATTCGCTTCGACCTGGAGCTTGAGCTGCTCGAGGGCAGACTGTCGATCGCCGAGCTGCCGGAGGCATGGCGCGCCCACTACGAAGAGAGCCTCGGCGTGCGCCCGCCAGACGATCGCGACGGTGTGATGCAGGACGTCCACTGGTTCGCCGGCCCCCTCGGTGGCGGCTTTCAGAGCTACGCCCTCGGCAACATCATGGCGGCGCAATTCTACGCCGCCGCCCTCGACGCCCATCCTCAGATCGAGGCCGAGATCGGCCAGGGCTGCTTTACGACGCTTCACGCCTGGCTGCGCGAGAACCTCTATCGCCACGGCGCCCGCTACACCGCCGATGAGCTGCTTCGCCGCGTGACCGGTCGACCGTTGACGCTGGAGCCTTACCTCAGTTATCTGCGCACAAAGTACGGCGAGATCTACGGCTCTTTGGAAGGTTGAGAATTTTTAGGTGTTTTCTAAACTTGACGATTGTGTTATGATGAGCACGGCGACGTTGCGCCCATGACGCTGTCCACACCATCAGGATTTTCGCCGCCTCGAATATGGCTTCTCGCACGCTGGTCGACCTCGATATTTCGGTGACGCGCAGCCCTTCCGGGTATACGGCCACCCTGCGCGCCCCCGACGGTCGACGCGTGCAGACCACCTTCCAGGCGCCTTTTGAGGAGTATCAGCTTAAGTATTATGTCGCCGAAGCGACGCGCGGCCCCCAGCCCGCGCGTCGCTCCTCCAGGCAAAGCGCGGACGCTATTGCGCAGGAGATGGGCGGCGCCCTTTTCGCCGCTATGTTTTCCGGTGCAGCGCAACATCAGCTAGATGCAACGTTGGATGCCCTCGCCTTGACGGACGGGCAGGGGGTGCGTTTGCGTCTCGACCTGAGCGGCGCGCCTGAGCTCTCCAGCTTTCCCTGGGAGTTTCTCTACCATCCGGAGCGACGCTTTTTCCTGGCGCTCTCGCCCGACCTGACGCTTGTCCGTTATTTTCAGACTCCGGAGCCGGTGCGCACGCTGCAGGTGCAGCCGCCGTTGCGCATTCTGGCGATGGCTTGCAGCCCGCGCGACCTGGAGCCGCTCGACGTTGTCCGCGAACGCGCCGGTCTTGAGGCCAGCCTGGAGCGACTGATCGCCGCCCGTATGGTGGAGATTGACTGGGCGCCGGCCAACACCCTGCACGCTGTGACGACGCTGCTCGCCCGGCGCGACTACCACATCTTCCATTTCATGGGGCACGGCGCTTATTTGGAAGAGCCGGAGGGAAGCAAGGCGGGAAGTCTTCTCTTTGAAAGCGAAGACGGAACGGCGACACCGGTCGGCGCCGCCCGTTTAGGCCAGGCGTTTCGCCGCACCGTGCGCCTGGCGTTGATCAACGCATGCGAAGGCGCCGTTGGCGATCTCCACAATCCTTCCGCCGGCGTGGCGACTAGTCTGCTGGCGCAGGGGACGCCGGCGGTCGTCGCCATGCAGTTCAGCATCAGCGACGTCGTGGCCATTCCTTTTGCAAGCGAATTTTACAGCGCCATTGCAGTGGGCCTGCCTGTAGACGCCGCCATGACCGGCGCGCGACGCAACGTTTGGGCGCGCTTCGAAGACAGCGGTGAATGGGCGACGCCGGTGCTGTATCTGCGTGCGCCCGATGGCGTGCTTTTCGACCTGAAGCCGACGACAGGTGACACGCACACCCAGGTGCTGCAACAAGAAGTCGTTGCGTCGACGATGGGCAATCTCGACGTTGACCTGGTTCAACTGCGCGCCATTCTGTCGACTGGCGCGGGAGAAGTCATCCGACGACTGCCTGACTGGCTCAAAGATCGATGGCAGAGCGCCGATCGCACGGCGGAGGAGCTGTATCAGCAAGCCGTTGAACATATGCGTGCGGAACGATGGGCCGACGCCAGTCGTTGCTTCAAACTCTGCAACGACCGTTCCCCGGGTTATCGTGACATTATGGTTCTCTGGCAACAGTCGAAGCTGCAGCACCGGCTCGCCGAACATTATCGGCGCCTGGTCAGCGCCTATGCGGAGCAGAAATGGCAGCAGGTGCTCGAGCTGGCCAGGGCCATTCTCGCCGAAGCGCCCTCTTACAAAGATGCGCCGGCGATGTACAACCATGCACTGCGCGCCATAGGTGCTCCGCTGCATCCACCGACATTGCTGCCTGACCCGGCGAGCCGGACGCAACCGCCGCATCTCCCCCCTGTGCGCCCACCGACGCTGCCCGGCGGCGCTGAAAAATCGGAGACAGGGCGTAAATCCGACCAGGAGCGTCCTCCCTCTCTGCCCTGCGGATCGTAGGAATACGCCGGCGCGAAAATACAATCACCCACTCAACGCGAAAGGAAAACGCCATGACCTTCAGCGAAGTTGACCAAAGGTACGCCGAATTGAAACTGCAATTCCAGGCCGGCGCCATCTCCGAGCAGGAATTCGACGAAGCGCTGCGCGCCCTGATGATCCAGGACGAGCAAGGAAGATGGTGGGCCAAGGCGCGGGAGACCGGCCAGTGGAACTACTACGATCCCACTACGCAAAACTGGGTGCCGGCCACTCCGCCGTCTCCTCCGGCGCAACCGCCGAGGTCGGCTCCACAACCGTCGGTCGATCCTTCGCTCGGGCGTCAGTTCGACGCCCCCGCGCCGCAGGTGCAGGCCGGCGTAGGATTCGGCGGCGTCCAGCCGGAGCTTTCCCCGGGGCTCAAGATTGTCTTTTATGTGCTCTCTTTCCTGGTGCCAATCGTCGGCATCGTGCTCTACTTTGTGTATCGAAACAAGCCGGCGCAAGAAGATCGCTCCGCCGCCAATCTCTTCCTGATCCTCGGGCTGATTGCCTTCGCCCTGAGCTGTTTTTGTTCGATCGCGCCTTTCCTGTTTGCGCCGGTGGTCAATTATTGAACGTTGTGCGTTGAGCGTCCGTATGAAGCCTCGAATCGAAATGCGCGCCGCCTGGAATCAAATCGCCGCTCTCTATCAGCAGCGCCACGCCATCCCCACCGACAGTGCACACTACGGTCCGTGGGCGCCGCCGGAAAATCACCTGCGTTTGCTCGGCGACGTGAAGGGGCTGCGCATCCTCGAAGTGGGGTGCGGCGGCGGCCAATGCAGCATCGCCTTCGCCAAACAAGGCGCCATCGCCGCCGGCCTCGACCTGAGCGATGCTCAACTCGAGCACGCCCGCAAGCTGGCGGCGCAGGAGGGCGTTGAGGTCGAGTTCGTCCAGGGAACGGCGGAAGACCTCAGCGCCTTCCGCGACCGGGAGTGGGACGTCGTCTTCAGCGCGTATGCGTTCCAATACGTCGCCGACATGTCGCGCTGCCTGGGCGAATGCGCGCGCGTGCTGCGACCGCAGGGACGCCTTGTCTTCAGCCTCGATCACCCTTTTCGAGACTGCTTTTTTGACCCAGAGGAAGACGACGTCACCCTCTACCCGGCGCGCAGCTACTTCGACTCGACGCCGATGACCTGGAGGTTCGACGACACCGGCGTGTGGATGCGCTCCTATCACCACACGATCGGCGAATGGATCGACATGCTGAACCAGGCCGGTTTTCGCCTGCTGCGTCTGCTGGAGCCGTCGCCCCCGAACGAGATGCTGGACGAAATCTGGCCCTACGACGATCCGCTTTCCGCCCTTCGCCATATCCCGCCGACGATCATCTTCGTGGCCGTTCTGGACGACCGACGGTAGCGGCGCCGGACGCACCCTGCGCAGCCTTCCGTTTGGAAGCCCTGACCTCAATCATGCATAATCTGGATCATGCATAACTTGGCTATGAGTCGTTTCATGCTGCCGACGCCCTGTCGCATTGTTGCTATCGAAGTCGACAACTATCGCACCAAAACCTTTATCTTCGACGCCCGCCTGGAGGCTGCGCCCGGCCAGTTCGTGATGGCGTGGCTGCCGCGGTTCGACGAAAAACCCTTTTCTCTGGTGAACGCCGACCCGGTGACGCTCATGATCACGGCGGTCGGCCCCTTCACTCGGCTGGTGCATGAGCTGCAGGTCGGCGACCGGCTCTGGCTGCGCGGGGCGTTTGGCCATGGCTTTTGCGCGTTCCCCGAACAACGGCGGCCGGCGCTCGTCGGTGGCGGCTATGGCGTGGCGCCTTTGCTTTGGCTGGCGCGGCAGCAACTTGCCGAGGGCGCACAGGTGACGGTGATTGTCGGCGCGCGCACACAGGCCGATCTCTTATACATTGACCGTTTTGAGCGAGTGAGCGACTCGACGTCGCCGGGCGCATTGACGATCCGGGTAACTACCGAAGACGGAAGCCGAGGCCAGCCTGGCCGCGTGCTCGATGCGTTGACGCCGCTTATCGAGCGCGGCGAGGTCGACGGCGTCTACGCCTGTGGGCCGCATGGCATGTTGCAGGCTGTCGAAGCAGTGGCGCAGCGAGCCTCTCTTCCCTGTCAATGTAGCTGGGAGGCCTACATGCGCTGCGCCATCGGTATCTGCGGCGCATGTGAACATGCAGGCAAGGTGCTTTGTCTGGATGGTCCGGTGCTTGCAGCGCAGCGATCTTTCGGTGCATCTTCTCATTGCGCATCGCCCTTATGACGAAACCATTTTATTGTCAACTCGAACAATTCTTGGAGGAAGGTCTGACCGTGGCGGTGGCGACGATCGTCCAGGTCAAAGGCTCGACCCCACGCGAAGTCGGCGCAAAGATGATCATCCACCCCTACGGCAAGCATGTCGGCACGGTCGGCGGCGGCTGCGGCGAGGCGGAGGTGATCCGCGCCGGCCTCGACGTCATCGCCGATGGACAGCCGCGCCTCGTGCGCGTCGACCTGACGGAGCCGATTTCGATGCAGAGCATGGGCGTCTGCGGCGGTGTACTGGACGTCTTGATCGAGCGGTGGGGGCCGGAGGAAACGAAAGCCCAGAACAATGCGATGTGGGCCGAGGTATGATGCGCGCCATCGCAGCTGCGCTGGCGGCTTCCGCCGAGCGTCGGGAGGCAGTCGCCCTTGTCAGCGTCATCCAGGCGACGGGCGAGTTCTCGCCTGCGCTCGGACGTCATCTCGTAGTCTGGCTCGATGAACGCACTCTGTTGGGCGACCTGCAGCTCGGCGACCTGCAGCCCCGGCTCCTGGAGGAGGCGCGCGCAGCCCTGCGTGAACGACGTCACGCCCGGCTGGATTATCGCACCGAAGCTGGCGCCATCACGCTTTTCGTTGAGGTGCAACCTCAACCTTATCATCTGATCATCGCCGGGGCCGGCCATGTGGCGGCGCCGCTGGCGGTCATGGCCTCTCTCTGCGATTTTACGGTGACGGTGCTGGACGATCGCCCGCAATACGCCAACCGTGAACGCTTCCCCACCGCCGATCGCGTGATCGCCGGTCCATTCCGTGAGGAGTTGCGCAAGCTGCGTGGAGATCGCCCCACCTTTGATCCCAACACCTGCATTGTGTTGGTCACCCGCGGCCACCAATACGATGTCGAGCTGTTGCTCGAAGTGTTGGATGATCCGGTGGCCTACATCGGCATGATCGGCAGCCGCCGACGCGTTCGCGCCGTCTACGAGCTGCTCGAACGCGAGCGCGGCATCCCTCGCCACAAGTTCGACCGCGTCCATGCGCCAATTGGGTTGGACATCGGCGCACAAACTCCCGCCGAAATCGCCGTCGCCATTCTGGCCGAGATCATCGCCGTTCTCCGCAAGCAGTCTCCAGAGCGCCGCTAAGCAACAACGTAAAAACGCAAAAAAGAGGGATTGACAAGCGCCCTCTTTTGCGCTAAACTTTTAAGTAATCATCACGTAACCGATTACGTAATATTTGCGAACCCCATGAAGCGAGGCGCAATTACTCAAAAAGAGATTGCGGCGCGGCTGGGCGTTTCCGTCGCAACTGTTTCGCGCGCGCTCAACGATCAGGACGGCGTGAGCCCAGGGCTGCGGCGACAGATTCTGGAGCTGATGCGGCAGGAAGGTTACGCGCCGGATGTGGCAGCGCGCAACCTGGCCACGGCGCGCTCGGAGACGATCGCATTCGTCATGCATCAACATCCGCAGGTCTCCGACGACGACCCGTTCTATTCGTTGATCATGGCGGGCGCAGCCGCGGAGCTTGCGCAGCACGGGTACCATATTTTGTTGTCCCTCCTGGATGACGAGACGATGGCGCACCCCCAACGCTTCGCCGTGGTTCAACAACGTCGTGCGGACGGGCTGATTCTGGCTGGCCCGGACATTGCGCCGTCCTTCATCCTGCACATGCTGGCCAGCGACGCTCCTGTGGTGTTGGTGGACAATGCCCTGACGCAGACAAGCGTGGACGCCGTCGTTGTGGACGACGCTGGCGGCGCTGAGACCGCAGTGCAGCATCTGATCGGCCTTGGACATCGCCGCATCGTCTGTCTGTCGGGTCCAGAGACATGGCATAGCAATCGGGAGCGGGTGACCGGTTACCGCCAGGTGATGGAAATGCACGGCCTGGCTCCGATGGTGATCCGCTCGAATGAAACGACCATCGCCAGCGGCGAAGCCAGCATGGTGGAGGCGCTGGAAAGTTGGCCGGACCTCACGGCGGTTTTCGCCATCAACGATTCCATGGCGATCGGCGCCATTCGCACGGCGAACCAGAGGGGGCGACGGATTCCCGAGGACTTAGCGGTGGTCGGCTTTGACGACATCCGCTGGGCGGAGCTGTGTACGCCGCCGTTGACGACCGTGCATGTGTTCAAGCGGCGCATGGGCCGGCTGGCTGCGCAGCGGCTTCTCGATCGGTTGGCTGAACGGTCGTCGAAAGAAGCTGATGCTGGTCACAGTCCGCCGGTGCGCATGATCGTCGGCGCCGAGCTGGTTGTGCGCGAAAGCTGCGGCGCCAGGCTGAGAAGCTCGCTCCAGAATGTCACAGGTGGCTAGCGTCAGACCGCAAGGAGGATGCCGCATGACGTGAAATGTTCTGAATCGCTCTTGAAGCAAAGTTGATCCTTCCCATCGCAGGAGTTTCACCTTATTCAAACCGAAAGGAGACCGTCCGATGAAACGACCCCTTTTTCTTTTCAGTCTGCTGTTGATCCTGGGGCTGGTGGTCGGCGCATGCGCTGCGCCTGTGACCGCGCCTGCAGCTGCTCCCGGGGAGCAGCCGGCGCCAGCCGCTCAGAAGGTGACGATTCGCCTGGCGACATGGGCGGGCGTCGATGAATCCGCCGAACTCCAGGTGCTGTTGGACGCGATCAATAGCGAGCAGGACAGGTTCGAGATCGTCCATGAACCGGCGCCAGCCGACTATTACACCAAGATTCAGACGGCGCTGGCGGGCGGCACCTCCGCTGACCTCTTCTGGCTCTCCCAGGAGTGGATCGCCGGCATGGCTGCGCAGGGTGCGCTGCTCGACATCACTGACTTTCTGGCCGGCGACACTGTCCATCCCGCGGCGAATCTCGATGACTACTTCCCCGATATTTTGAAGACGGCGCAATATCAGGGGCGCACCTACGGCCTGCCGTGGATTGCGCAGCCGGTGGTGCTCTATTTCAATCGGGGGCTCTTCGACGCCGCCGGGGTCGACTATCCGACCGCCGACTGGACTTGGGATGACTTTGTGGCCGCCGCCGCTGCGCTGACCAAGGATCTCGACGGCGACGGCAAGAACGACCAGTGGGGCTTCACCATGAACGGCTGGCCGCCCCCGCAGATGTTCGTCTGGCAGGCAGGCGGCGAAGTGATCACCGCCGATCTCAGCGCATGTCCGATCGACACGCCGGAGGCGATCGCCGGCTTCCAGTTCTACGCCGATTTGATTTACGACGATATGCACACGCCGCCGGAGGCCGTGATCCAGGAGCAGGGCTTCGGTGAGATGTTCAAGGCGGGCAAGATCGCCATGTTCATGGGCGGCGCCGCCGACGATCTGGATCGCGTGCCTGGGCTGGACGTCGGCGTGGTGCGCGTGCCCGCCGGGCCAGCCGGACGCCCGACCTTTGCATGGACGGCCTCGACCGTCATTGCTGCGCAAACTCGGAATCCGGAGCTGGCCTACGAGGCGTTGGCGCTGTTGACCGAGAAAATTCACGGCTGGAAGATCGTTGCCCCGCGCAAATCGCTGGCCAATGTCGAGGCGTTGGTGGCGGCAGAGCCGCGCAAGGAGAAGAACGCGGCGGCTATCGTCGAGGCGATCCCGGATATGCGCGCCTTCAACATCATCCCGCGGCATCAGGAGTGGGACACGATCTTCTGGGGCGACTTCATGGATCCGCTCTTCCATGACCAGGGCACAGCCGCCGAGCTGGCGCCGAAGATTCGTCCGATGTTGGAGGAGCTGCTGCCGTAATGTGATGAAGTGGTGCGTGTTGCGTGTTACACAAAAACACGCAACACGCACCGCGTAACACGAGTCGCCGTCGGAGAAAGGAGTTTCGGCATGGAGGCTGCGATTCAATCCTACTGGCCAACGCTGGTACGCTGGTCGCTGGTTGGCGGCGCACTCGGTGCAATGATGTATTTGTTGAACACAGGGCTGCAGCGCATCGGCGTCAAGCGCGACATTGCACGCGGCTATGCGTTTGTCCTGCCGTGGATCTTCGGCTTCCTGATCTTCAGCCTGTACCCGTTCGTCTATTCGTTCTATCTCAGCTTCACGGAGTACAACATCTTTCAGCCGCCGCGATGGATCGGGCTGGACAACTACGTCCGCATGTTCACGAGCGACCGCAACTTCTGGCCTTCGCTGCGGCTGACGATGCTTTACGCCTTTTTCAATGTGCCCTTGGGCATGATCGGTGCATTGGGCGTGGCCTTGCTGCTCAACCGCAACGTGCGCGCCATCGGCTTCTGGCGCACGCTCTACTACTTGCCTGCTGTGCTGCCTGCCGCCGCCGTGGCGCTACTGTGGCGTTGGATGTTCAGCCCCTCTTCAGGGCTGATCAATTTCTTCCTGCAGCCCTTCTACGCCCTGTTCAACATGCAGCCGCTGGCGTGGTTCACAGACCCCAACCTGGTGCTGCCTGCCTATGTGATCATGGGCATGTGGGGCGTTTTCGGCGCCAACGCCGTGATTTTGCTGGCGGGGCTGAAGAATATCCCGCGCGCGCTCTACGAGGCCGCCCAGATCGACGGCGCCGGGACGTGGGCGCAGTTTCGCTTTGTGACGATCCCGATGCTCAGCCCGACGCTCTTTTACACGCTCGTGACGGGCATCATCGGCGCGCTGCAGATCTTCACGCAGGCGTTCTTCATCACGACGCCGCAACGCGCCGGTCAGTTCTTGAATGTGCTGATCTATCAGGAGGCTTTCGCCTTTCGCCACATGGGCTACGCCTCGGCGATGGCGTGGTTCCTGCTGGCGGTGATTCTGGCGTTGACGCTCCTGGTGATCCGCTCATCGGCGCTGTGGGTCTATTATGAAAGCGAGAAAGGATAAGGTCATGGCTGCCACTCCTGCCGTCGCTGCGGAAAAGTCGATGTCCGGCGCGCGCGTGCGCACGCCTCGCATGCGCATGCGCCAGACGCTGGATCGCATCCTCACCTATGCGCTGCTGATCTTTTTCTCGCTCTTTGTGTTGATCCCCTTCGCCTACATGATTTCGACCTCGCTCAAGACGGAGGACCAGCTCTTTATCTGGCCGATTCGATGGATCCCTGACCCCATCGCCTGGAGCAACTACCCACAGGCGTTCATCGAGCTGAGCAGAATTGCGCCTAATCTGACCTTCTGGCGCATCCTCGCCAATACGCTTTTTATCACGCTGTTGGCGATGACCGCCGAGCTGATCGCAGTGTCGTTGGTCGCCTACGGCTTTGCGCGCTTTCAATTCCCGCTACGCAACACGCTTTTTATTATCCTGCTTTCCACCATGATGTTGCCGGGCATCGTGACCTTGATCCCGACCTTTTTAATCTGGCGCAACCTCCAGCTCATCAACACCTATGATCCGTTGGTCACCGGCATCTGGCTGGGCGGCGGGGCCTGGGCGGTCTTCTTGTTGCGCCAGTTTTTGTTGACCATTCCCAGAGATTTCGAGGAAGCCGCATACATCGACGGCGCCAATGTATTGCAGGTTTTCGTCATCATCATGTTGCCGTTGATCAAGCCTGCGCTGCTGGCGCTGGCCGTGCTGATCTTCCAGGGCAACTGGAACAACTTCATGGGCCCGCTCATCTACCTCAACAGCGTCGACAAATTTCCGATGGTGATGGCGCTCAAGTTCTTCCAGGAGTCCCTCTCCAAGGAAGCGCCCAAGTGGCACTACATGATGGCGATGTCGACGGTGATGGCCGCGCCGCTGCTGTTGCTCTACTTCATGGCGCAACGCTATTTCATCGAGGGGTTGACGATCGGCGGCGTAAAAGGATAGGTCGTCGAATTTGTCCCGCGTTGCGTGGTTCGTATCTTGATGGACGCCATCCCAGGCGCAACTTTCGACGCTGCTCCACGCAACATGAATCACGCAATATCAATTATATGCACCACTCAAATCACGGAGAATTTGCATGAGCTTTCGCTTAGAACGACACCCGGAGCCGGTGTTGACGCCGGACCCGACTTCCTGGTGGGAGTCGGAAAATGTATTTAATCCTGCCGTCATCCATCACAACGGCCTCTTTCACATGGTCTATCGCGCCCAAGGCGTCGATTGGGTGAGCCGCCTCGGCTACGCCGTCAGCGCCGACGGCGTGCGCTGGAACCGCATGCGCAACCCGATCCTGTCGCCGGAGAGCGCTTACGAATCGCGCGGCCTCGAAGATCCACGCATCGTCTTGCTCGACGGTGTGTTTTACATGACCTATACTGCCTACGGCAGCAAATTTGCAGGGGAGGGGAAACCCACGCACGCCGGCGGCGGTATCCTGCCGATGATCGCCATGAGCCGCAACCTGATCACCTGGGAGCGCATCGGCCCCCTCGTGCGAGGAGAGGACAACAAGGATCACGTGCTCTTTCCGCGCAAGCTCAACGGGCGTTACGCTGCGCTGCATCGTCGTTGGCCACAGGTTTGGATCGCCTACTCCGACGATCTGCGCACGTGGCCGCAGGAGCAGATGGCGCCGATCTACGGGCCGCGGCCGGACAACTGGTGGGATGCACGCAGCGTCGGCAGCAACGGCCCGCCGATCGAGACGCCCTACGGTTGGCTCTGCCTCAACCACGCCTATGCAGAAGACCGCATCTATCGGCTGGGCGTCATTCTGCTCGATCTGGAAGATCCGACACAGGTGATTCACCGCCCCAAGGAGCCGATCTTTTGGCCGCAGGAGCTCTGGGAGCTGCGCGGGGACGTGCCCAACGTGGTTTTCAGCAACGCCAATCCCGTCGTCGATGACCGCGTCTATGTCTACTATGGCGGCGGCGACCACGTCATCGGTCTGGCGACCTGCGCTTTGTCCGATTTGGTCGAGTACGCACGCTTCGGTTGAGTAAACGGAATACGAACAAGAAATACAGCCCAATGCGAATGCGCCGTCACCAGACGGCGCATTCGGCTCAAATAAACCGGAGAAGGGTGGATGGGCTTATCTGTTCACCGTCGGCAGGAAAATCCTTGCGGTGAGGTTCACCCCGCGCACCTCGGTGGCGACCGGCGTGCCGTCCGCTTCTTCATAGCTGTTCACCAGCGCCAGGTCGCCGACTTCCAGCCCGCTCTCGAGGTCGTCGATGTCGGTGGCAGGCGTCACGACGTAGTTGACGCCGCCGATGCGCCACACCTCGGAGCCATCCGCCGCTGCCGCCGTCACCTCTGCCTTGGCTTCGATCTTGGCCAGTTTCAGAAGTGCGCCGGCGCCGGGCGGCACTTTCGTCTCCAGCTCATGGATGATGCGCTGCCCGTTGACGATGCGATACTCTACAGAGACATAAGCGCCCACGCCCAACAGCCCGTTGGTCTCTTTGAACTTTGTGCTGGCGTCCGCAATGAAGGCGGCGCCGTTGATGATCCACTGGCCGATCAGCCCGTCGGGTGGCATCTGATCGACAAAGCCAAAGGTCTTGAAGTGGTTGGGATAAGAGACGCCGCCCTGGGAGCGCGTGGTTTCGATCTTGAGCGCAGTGCGTTGACCGTTCGCATCCACGACATACTTCACCCGCACTTTGGCGCCGACTTGCAGCGCGCCGTGCTTTTCGCGCAGCCGCGTCTGCTCCGTCACCTGATACTCGACGCCGCTGATCACCCACGTCCCGATGCGTCCTGCGGGCATGCTTTCAATGACGCCGAAGGCATGGCCGCGACCGAGGTGCACGCTTGATTTCGTTTCAATCTCGCGGGCGTAGAAGGTCCCGTCCAGCAGGATGACAAATTTCACCTTGACGAGCACGCCGACGGCGAAGGCGCCGTGCTTCTGTTCGAATTTTGTGGAGGCGTCGGCGACGAAGGTGATGCCTGCGATGTTCCATTCGCCGATCAGCCCCTCGGGGAAGCTCTGGACTTCGCCAAACAGCTCACCTTTGCCGATAATGTTGTCGTCGCCCCCATTGTTGCACTTGTGGTCTCGCTCCGTCTCGAGCTTGCGCAGCGTCGGCGGGTCGGTGCTCAAGAAGGCGTGCAGTTTCACGCAGGCGCCGACGGCGAACGGCCCATTCTTCTGCTTGAACTCTGTGGAGGAGGTCGCCGTGTACTTGACGCCGTCGACCACCCACTCGCCGATCAGTCCTTCCGGGAAACTGTCGATGCGGCCAAAGCGCTCAATCTGAGGCCCTGGCGGTATCGGCGCAGGAGGCACCGTGCCGTTGCTGCCGCAGTCGGAGAGCGGCCGGCTTTCCATCTCGCGCACTCGGAAAGGCTGCTCCGTCCCGCTGAAGTGCACTTTGGCG
>CALFWA010000301.1:0-5000 GCA_937928035.1 uncultured Caldilinea sp.
GTGGTGACCAGCGCGCCCAGGGAAAGCGGGTCATACTTGATCTGCGCCACAGTGGCCCGGTAAGCCTCCGGGGCGTCATGAATTTTATGGTCGACGCACTCCAGCACGACTTCCGGCCTGCCGAGAAGCTCCATCCAGCGCGGGAAGAGCTTGACAATTGACGATTGTTGCGTGGTGACGCCGATGAAATAGAAGGTGGGCTTTGTTTTGGTGACAATCGGATAGGCGTGCATAGTCAAAAACTCTCCGTGTTTCTAAAGGGCGTTGACGTCGGAAACCAATTCCCTTCAGTTTCGACGCGCAGCCGCAACGGCGGCCACGAATTCCTTTGCGCGTGCGGTGATTGCATCGAAACGGCCTGCTTTGGCCCAGGCGGCGGGACACAACTCGCCGCCGACTCCCACCGCCACGGCGCCTGCCTGAAACCACTGTGCCACGTTGGACAGGCTGACGCCGCCCGTCGGCATCATGCGAATATGAGGGAACGGCCCACGCAGGCTCTGCAGATAGGCTGGCCCGCCCAGCGAACCTGGAAAAAGTTTGACGACGTCGGCGCCTAGGCGATGCGCCTGTACCACTTCGGTGGGCGTCAGTGCGCCGATCATCACCAGCAGCGCGCTGGCGACCATCCGCTCCCCCAGCATGGGGTCACAGTGCGGGCTGACCAGAAATTGCGCGCCGGCGGCCTGCGCCCGTTCGACCTGCTCTGGTTCGGTCAGGGTACCCATGCCGAGCACGACGGATGCGCCGTATTTGCGCTTCAGCGTTGCGACGACTTCCTCCGCATTCGGGGTGGTGTAAGTGATTTCGATCCCTTGCACGCCTCCTGCCACGAGCGCGTCCACCATGGCGAGCGTCAGTTCCAAAGAGGGGCTGCGCAACACCGCCACAAGCCCCAACTCTTCGATTTGTGTGAGCGTTGTTTGTTTATCCATGCGCCTCTTTTGCCCTTGTTCATGAAAAATCTGCTAAACGACTCGATGCTGCGGCGTCTCTCCGCGCAAGACGGCCAGACAATCGCGCAGCGCGCTCCAGCCCATGGCGTTCATGGCGGCGTCGGTGTGCGCGCCTGCATGCGGCGTGACAATGACATTGGGCAACCGCAGCAAAGGGTGGCGAGGGTCGGGTGGCTCGCTGCTGAAGACGTCCAACGCTGCGCCGCGCAGACGCCCGTCGGACAATGCGCCGATCAGCGCTTCGTCGTCGATTAACTCCCCGCGCGCGGTGTTGACCAGGAAGGCGCCGGGCTTCATACGGCCGAGAAAGTCGGCGTTGACCATGCCTCGAGTCGTCGGTGTGAGGGGGAGGTGAAGCGAAAGGAAATCGGCCTGTGCAGCGACCTCTTCTAGAGCTGCCCATTCCACCTGATAGGAGTGCGCAGCCTCAGGAGTGACCGCAGGGTCATAGATCAGGATGCGACAGTCAAAGCCTTGCAAGTGTCGCGCAGTCTGTTGGCCGATCGACCCGAACCCGATCAGACCGATCGTTTTGCCTTCCAGCGCCACGCCGGTGAGCCGAGGCCATCGACCGGCTTTGGTGGCGGCATCGGCTGCAGGGATCGAGCGCGCCAGCGCAATCATCAGGCCGATCGTCAGTTCGGCAACGGAGCCGGCATTGGCGCTCGGCGTGTTGGTGACGACGATCCCGCGCGCGCGGGCCGCCTCCAGATCGATGCGGTCCACCCCTACGCCGTAGCGGGCGATCACCTTTAGGGCATCTGCGGCCTCCAATGCGGCGCGGTCGATGACATCTAGCCCGGCGATGTAGCCGTGACAACCGGGCAGAAGGGCGCGCACCTCATCGGAGGAGAGGGGCTGATCGGTCGGGTTATAGATTACCTCGCCCACCGCAGCCTCCAGCTCGGCGCGCAGCCGGGGATCATGTTTGCCGAAGGAAGTGGGCGTCACCAGGACGCGACAGTGCTTAAGGTCTTTCATGAGCGGGCTTCTGGAGGCAGCCAGCGCGGGTTGTCGGCAATGGATGGCTGGCCGTCACGCTCAATCACGATCTTGCGGAAGCCGAACTTCTCAATGGTGAGATAGTCATGCCCTGCGTGCGAGGGATAGACAAAAAAGGTCACGAGGTCGCCCGCGCCGGTGTTCACCGAGCGATGCGCCCAACGTGGGGGTACATAGAGCACGCGACCCGGGTGCAACCTTTCGACCGCCCACTCGCCCTCTGGGGTCTCCATCACGATCATGCCTTCCCCCTTCAGACAGTGATAGATTTCCCCGGTCTCCAGCACGGCGTGAAAATGCCCTTTGGTCATGAAGTATTCGTCGCCGATCTTACCCGGGTGGACGATCGAGAGGCCGCTGCACAGTTCACCAACTGTGGCAGGTCGGGTGATCTCGTACACTTCATAGATCAAGGTGTCCGCCTTTGCCAGTTGCGCAGCGTAGGCTGCTTCGTCCTGATACTGACCTTTCATGGAGGAAAGATGACGCATGATGTGATTGTCGAAGCGGTCTAGCGCGATGTAGTCATTGCGAAAGCCGAAAGTGAAAGGGACATTGCTCATTGCATTCATTTCCATAAGTTCAATCCCTGGTCACAACAGTTCGTTGCTGTTGGGGAGGTCATTTTCGGTGGAGCGCAATGTCCTGCGCACCTGTCCTTGCTCGTGAATGCGCACCAGCTCCACCTCGAATTGCGAACGATCGCCCCGGTGCACGGCGTGATAGTATTCGATCGGCGTGTCATCGGCCAGGTAGCTGACGCTGTCGAGTGAGAGCAACGGCGCGCCGGGGGCGATGCCCAGCAGGTGCGCCTGTTCGCTGTCCGCAGCCACCGCGCCGATGCGCCTGCGCCCGCGGGCGATGATCAGGCCGTAGACCTGCTCCAGGCAGGCGTACAGCGAACGGTTGCTCAAGTCGATATGCTCCAGCCCTGGGCACAAGTCGTGCGGCAGGTAACTGGTCACGAGCAGGATGGGCTCGTCCTCTACAAAGCGCAGACGATGCAGATGCACGACGGGAGTCTCGACGGGGATTCCCAATTGTCGGGCGACGTTCGCCGGTGCCGGCGTCACCTCCTGGATTAGCACTTGAGTAATGGTGCGCAGGCCGCGCTCGCTCATGTCCTGATAAAAGCCGGTCAGCTTCTGGGCGAGACTTTCGATGATTTTGGGTTCGGCCACAAAAGCGCCTTTGCCTCTGCGCCGCACGATCAGGCCTTCCGCCTCCAGCTCGCTGAGCGCCTGGCGCACCACGGTGCGACTGACGTCATACTGCTCGCATAGGGCGTGTTCGCCTGGCAATTGATCGCCGGGGCGCCACACGCCCTGTTTAATATTTTCGCGCAAGAAATCCAGGAGCTGGACGTAATACGGAATTGGGCTTTGGAAATCGATCTTTTGCTCCACGAACGAACCTTCTAATTCTTAGAGAACCATTCCCTCGCAGGGTCACGCGCTCCTGTGGCTTCATCCAAGGAAAATCACGGCGTTTCCGCCAAACGTTCAAAAGGTTTTTGGAACAGGTCATGCAGCTCCTGAAAGAGCGCAAAAAGATGGTCATAGCGCTTTGCCGTAGACGCGTCGGGCGTGAAGCGTTTACGAATGCGCAGACAGCGCCGTACCCCCTCGCGCTCATCCGGATACAAGCCGACGCCCGTCCCCGCCAGAATGGCCGCACCCAGCAGCCCTCCCTCTGTGTTGGCGAAGGTGACCACCGGTTTCTGATAGATGTCAGCTTTGATCTGCGACCACAGGTCGCTGTAGGCGCCTCCGCCGCTGTGATAGATCGTGTGCACGGAGTGGCCTGCATTTTCGACGATTTCAAGCGTGCGACGTAGCTCCAGCGTGACTCCTTCCATGATCGCCCGCGCCATTGTAGGCACACCGTGTCGTGGGGTCAGCCCGAAGAAGACGGCTCGCGCATAGGGCGTCCCCAGCGTGCGTTCGCCGAGGAGGTACGGGAAGAAGAGCAGTCCTTCGCTGCCCGCTGGCGTCTGTGCTGCGTATTCGTCCAACAGCGCGTAGACGCGCACCCCACGCGTCGCCGCCTCGGTGCTTTCGTGGCGACACAGGTTGTCCTTAAACCATTTTAGCGCGACTCCCCCTGTATCGGTGATTCCGAAGGGCGTCCAACCATCGGTCACGTGATGCAGGTTCATCAGCCGTGGGTCGAGCACAGGCGCAGCGGTGAAGACGGAGAAGATGCTTGAGGTACCGGTGATGTCGGAGGCGGCGCCCGGCTCGATCAGGCCGGCGGCGAGCAACGTGCACATCATGTCGCCGCCGCCCACCACGACAGGCGTGCCTGCGGTCAGGCCGGTGGCGGCTGCAGCCTCGCGCGTGACCCGGCCGATCACCTCGCTCGAACGCCGGATGTCGGGCAGCTTTGCGCGGTCCAGGCCCAAATAGCCGATCAGCTCGTCCGACCAGGCGCGCTGCGTCACATCCATCAGGAAGGAGCCGGAGGCCTCCGAATAGTCCGTGGCGACTTCGCCGGTGAGGCGGAAGTTGATGAAATCCTTAGGCGTGAGGAACTTCCACGTCTGCGCGTAGAGGTCGGGGGCGTACTCCTGGAGCCATTTGATTTTGAAGCCGATCCAGCTCGGCAGCGGCGGGTTGCCTGCTAACTGAGAGGCGCGCTCCGCTGCGGGCAGTTGTTTGAACGCTTCGGCCAACGCCGCCCCGCGCTTATCGCACCACAGCTGGACGCGATGGCTCAGCAGCGCTCCGTCGGCGCCGAGCGGCACGGTTCCGTGCATCTGGCCGCTGACGCCGACAGCCTGCACTTCGTCGGGGGCGGCCTGCGCGTGCGCCATGGCTTCCCGGATGCAGTCGACGGCGTTGCGCCACCATAGGGCGGGGTCCTGTTCAGCCCAGCCGGCCTGCGGCGTCTCCATCTCCTGACTGCGGCTTGCGCCTGCAACCATCTCGCCGTCCGGCGTCAACAGTGCAGCGCGTGTGCTCTGCGTGCCGATGTCGATGCTTAACAAGAGCGTTCGCTTCACTGTGCATTCCTCTTTCTACCCCTTGATGGCGCCGGCCG
>CALFWA010000301.1:10000-16689 GCA_937928035.1 uncultured Caldilinea sp.
TCATTGCGCCGCTGCGCGACGAGAACGCCATTCTTTACTTCCCGCGCGTGCGCATGGCCGACCCACTTCAGGAAAACCGTCTGGCTGCATTTGTCCCCTGCGGCATACTGGCCGGCGTGATCGCCCGCACGGACGCCCAACGCGGGGTGTGGAAGGCGCCCGCCGGTCAGGATGCGACGCTGGTCGGTGTGCGCGAGCTGGCGTACAAGATGACCGACGGCGAAAATGGACGCATCAACCCGCTCGGCGTCAACGCATTACGCGCCTTCCCGGTGACGGGCAACGTCGCCTGGGGCGCGCGCACGCTCGAGGGCGCCGACCGCCTGGCCTCTGAATGGAAGTACATTCCCGTGCGTCGGCTGGCGCTCTTCATCGAGGAGAGCCTCTTCCGCGGCACGCAGTGGGTGGTCTTCGAGCCCAACGATGAGCCGCTGTGGGCGCAGATCCGTCTCAACGTCGGCGCCTTTATGCAAGATTTATTCCGGCAGGGTGCGTTCCAGGGCAGCAGCCCGCGCGAGGCGTTCTTCGTGCGCTGCGACCGCACCACGACGACGCAGAGCGACATCGACCGCGGCGTCGTCAACATTCACGTCGGCTTTGCCCCGCTCAAGCCCGCCGAGTTCGTCGTCATTCGTATCCAGCAGATCGCCGGCCAGACCGCCGGCGCGTAAGGAGGTTTCTCATGGCGCAGTTCAGTGTCAACGCCAATCGTTTCGATCCGTACAAGAACTTCAAATTCCGCGTCAAATGGGATGGCCGCTATGTGGCCGGCGTCAGCAAAGTCAGCGCACTCAAACGCACGACCGACCCGGTCGAACATCGCGAGGGCGGCGATCCCAGCACGGTGCGCAAGTCGCCTGGCCAGACCAAGTACGACCCGGTCACGCTCGAACGCGGGGTCACACACGACACCGAGTTCGAGAAATGGGCGAACAAGGTGTGGAACTTCGGCTCTGGCCTGGGCGCCGAAGTCTCGCTCAAGGATTTTCGCAAGGACATCATCATCGAGGTCTACAACGAGGCGGGGCAGCTCGCCATCTCCTACAAGGTCTATCGCTGTTGGGTCTCCGAATTCACGGCCCTGCCCGAACTCGACGCCAGCGCCAATGCCGTCGCCATCCAGTCGATCGTACTGCAGAACGAAGGGTGGGAGCGCGACTACGACGTGACCGAACCGAGCGAACCTTCGTTTGTGGAGCCGGCGTAGGGAGAGATTGGGAGATTGGAGATCGAGAGATTGTGTTCTCCTGCCTTCCGCTCTCCTTGTCTTCTCTTCTCGCCCCCTTCGTCTCAAGGGACTGGAGGATTGCCGGGCATGATGATGCAACCACTGTCGGCAGAGATTTTACTAGCAGTTTGGGAGGCGCATTGGCGTCAGCCGTCGCTTCACCAGGGGTTGGCGCTGTTGGCTGCCGCCAGCCCGGATGAACGCCCGGAGGCGCTGCTGGCGCTGCCGATAGGAGCTTTCAACGCCAGCCTGCTGACGCTTTACGCCGACTGCTTCGGCGCTACGTTCACTGCCGTGACGACCTGCACCGGCTGCGGCGAGTTGATCGAGGCAACATTGGACGTTGCCAGCTTGTGCGCCAGCCATAACGACCCGCCGCCCTGGTTGGAGGTTGTCGATGATGCCGGCGCCGTGCGTTTTCGCTCACCCACACTAGGCGATCTGCTCGCCGCCGGCGAAGCGACCTCGCTCAACGCAGCGGAACAGACAATCCTGGCGCGCTGCCTGGAGACGTCGACCCGCTCACTGTCGCCCGCCACGTTGGCAGCGGTGACCGATGCCATGGAACATGCCGATCCACTTGCTGTCATTGAACTGGACGGCGCCTGTCCCTACTGCCAGCGGCCATGGTCGGCGGCGCTCGATGTGGCGACGTTTGTCTGGCGCCAGGTGCACCAATGGGCGCAACGCACCTTGCAGGAAATCCACCTGCTGGCGCGCGCCTATGGCTGGCGCGAGGACGAAATCTTGCGGCTCTCGGCTGGGCGTCGGCAAGCCTATCTGCAAATGATTTATGGATAAACAACGGATGCTGCCATGTCCGACTTCTTGACGCGACTCGTGACTACAACCTATGGCGAGGCTCCGCTCATGCGACCGCGACCTGTCGCCCAATTCGAGCCGTCGGCATCGACGCTGCCGGTGTGGTCGCCAGTAAGTGCAACTGCACCGTCCGTTGTGGCCCAGGCGATGACTGCGCAAACGGCGCCGCTCACAAGTTCCGCTGCTGCACCTGGAGTGCAGACGCCGCCTGTCGCTGCGATGCCGGGTGAAAGCGCCAGAATTGCGGCCAGCGACCAACCGCCCGCTCGCAGCCAGTCGCCCACGATGCCAATCGCACGTCGCACCACGCTGGCTGAACGTGCAGAGGCGCAACATGCAAGTGCGCCAGGCTATCCGACTAGCAGCGCCGGTCAGACACAGCCGATCAACGCAGCCGGCGCTGCGTCCCAGGTCGACAGCCCTGCATTTCAGGCTTTGGCGTCACAAGGCGGCCCGGTGACGGCGCCCACCGCCCTGCCGGTCGCACCGACGTTGCTGGAGCGGCGACAGGGTAGCGTGGTGCACGCATCGGCGCCGATCCCAACACCAGTTGCGACGTTGTCGGCAGTCGCCATCTCTCCCTTCGCTGCGTCGAGGTGGGCGGATGAACACGCACCTGCGCAGCTCGGCGCCCATTCAGTTGGTGACGCAGCAGTCACGCCGCCAACGTTGGCGCAACGACGCGCTGCGTTGACCGCCGACACTGTTGCGGACGACAGCGAGGAGAGCAAACAGGTGCGCGTACTTCATCCTTCCCGCCTGCCAGACGGGACGCTGCACGCCGCCGCCGTTGCAACTGAGGGCAACACACCACCTGCGCCGGTTGTGCGCGTGACGATTGGGCGCATCGTCATCAAGGCTGAGCCGGTGAAGCCGGAACAGAGGAATGCAGCGCCAGCGCGTCAGCCGGTCACGCCTGCGCTGTCGCTTGACCAGTATCTGAAGGGACGCAACGGAGGCGGACGATGAGCAACCATCTTGCGATTGCTACTGTCACCGCCAGCCTGGCGCGCTATCTGCAGGGTGCGGTCGGCGCAGATGTAGGCAACGCCGTTGTCACCGCCGTGCGACCCGATGGCCCCAACAGCGGTGTGCCGGAGGTGGGCGTCAACATTTTTCTCTATCAGGCGACGCCCAATGTCGCCTGGCGCAACCATGATCTGCCCACGCGACGCCCCGATGGCAGCCTGAACCAGCGCCCAGAGATTGCGCTCGACCTGCACTATCTACTGACCTTTTACGGCGACGAGACGCTGCTGGAGCCGCAGCGCATTCTGGGCAGCGCCGTGCGCGCCCTGCACACCCAGCCTGTGCTCACGCGGCAGGAAATTCGCAGCGCCGTCGCCGCCACCGCGTTTCTGGCCGGCTCTGACCTGGCCGACGAGGTGGAGACGGTCAAGTTCACGCCGCAGCCGCTTTCGTTGGAGGAGCTGTCGAAGCTCTGGTCGGTGCTCTTTCAGACGACCTACACGCTCTCGATCGCCTATGACGCCTCGGTCGTGTTGATTTCGGCGGATAGCCAGCCGTCGATGGCGCAGCCGGTGCTCACGCCTGTCATTCAGGTCTTTCCCAGCGTAACACCGCCGGCGCCTGCCGCGCCGAATACGCTGGCCGGTCTCCAACTCTGGCTGCGCGGCGACGCCGACATCACCTACGATAGCACGGGAACCATCAGCCAGTGGAGCGACCAGAGCGGCGGCGCCAACCATGCTGTGCAGCCGACAGCGGCGCGGCGACCGCAGCTCGTGCGCGCAGCTGTGGGTGGCAAGCCCGCAGTGCGCTTCGACGGCGTCGATGACTACCTTGCCATCGAGCAGCTCAACTACGCAGCGGCAGGCGCCATCGACGGGCTGACGCTCTTTGCCTTGGTGCGCACGACTGCAGCGCAGGCGCAGACCCTCCTCAGCTTCGACCGCAGCGCCTATTGGTCGTTGAGCTTGACCGGCGGCGGGAGCGCCGGCCGCGCCCGTTGGAGCACACAGCCGCAGGTTGGGGCAATCCACGATCTGGACTCGCCAGGCTCCTTTGCCGATGGGCGTTGGCGGCTCCTCTGTGCGCGGTTTGCGGCTGGCGCAACCGTCACCAAGCAGCTCTTCGTCGACGGCATTCTGGTCGCCGAAGCCAATGCGCATCCCGGTCAGAATGTGGGCAGCGGTGCAACGCGCTTTGGATTCGTGGGCGCCCCGTCGCAGGCGGCGACCTTCAACGGCGCTATCGGCGCCGACCTTTTCCGCGGCGAGCTTGCCGAGATTGCGCTTTACGATCGCGCATTGACCGACGGCGAACGCGACCGGGTGGAGCAATATTTTGTCGAAAAGTATGGATGAGCAATGTCTAGAGTGTTAGGCGGAATCGACCGCACTGCCACGATTGAACCGTGGTATGCCGCTAATCAACAATATCTGATGGATGCCCTGGCGCACGTTCTGGTGCACGTGCGGCGCTGCGCTGGCGAGACAATGCATCCACCGACCGAGATGCCAATGCACGCACGAGAAGATGAATTCGCGCTCCATCGCGTCGTCGACGCCTTCAACCTCTCGTCCTTCGAAGTCGGCATCCTGCTATTGTGTGCGGGCATGGAGCTAGACGGCGCCGTGCCTGAGCTGTGCGCTCGCGCCCAAAACGATGCGACGCGTCCCTATCCGACCTTTGCATTGGCGTTGGCGGCGCTGCCCGACGCCCACTGGAGCGCGCTTTCGCCCGGCGCAGCGTTGCGCTACTGGCGGCTGATCGAAGTCGGCAGCGGACCGTCGCTGGTCGCCAGCCCGCTGCGTATCGATGAGCGCGTGCTGCACTTTCTGGCCGGCGTGCAGCATCTCGACGAACACCTGGCCGGATATGTCGCACAAGAGCCGCCATCTGACGATCTGCTGCCGTCGCAGGCGGTGCTGGCCACTGCGATCACCGATGTGTTGGCGCAGGCGGCGCAGCGCCAGGGCGAGCTGCCCGTTGTACAGCTTGTCGGCGGCGACAGCCACACCAGGCGTTCAATCGTCGCTGCTGTGTGCGAACGGTTGGGGGTAACTCCGTATCGGATGCCTGCGGCGGCGCTTCCTTCGACGCCCCACGATCTCGACGCGTTGATACGACTTTGGCAACGCGAGGCAGTGTTGAGCGGCGCCGCGTTGATGGTGGATGGCGACGCACCCGAAGCCCTGGATGCGACGCAGTGGTCGGCAGTGGCGCGCTTTGCCGAGCGAGTGGGCGGAGCGCTCTTTCTGTGCACCCAAGAGCGTCGACAACTGGCGCGACGCGTGATGGTCAGTTTCGATGTCGAGAAGCCGGCAGCACATGAACAACATGCGCTCTGGGAGCAGATGCTCGGGCCGGCAGCGCCGCTGCTCAACGGCCATCTCGACCGCGTCGTCGCCCAGTTCAACCTGAACGCGCCGGCGATCCGAGCGATCTGCGCCAGCGTCGCCCCGGCGGCGCACGATGCACCCTACGCGCCGCAACAGGCGCGCACACTGGGGCGGGCGCTCTGGGACGCCTGTCGCACCCAGGCGCGACCGCGCCTCGACGACTTGGCGCAGCGCATCCGCGCCATTGCGACGTGGGAGGATCTTGTGTTGCCGGACGCCCAGACCGCCACACTGCGCACCATTGCCCTGCAATCACGCCAGCGCGCCACGGTTTACGGGCGCTGGGGCTTTGCCGAACGCTCGAATCGCGGGCTGGGGATCAGTGTGCTCTTTGCGGGCGCCAGCGGCACCGGCAAGACGATGGCCGCCGAAGTGCTCGCCAACGAACTTGACCTGGACCTCTACAAGATCGACCTCAGCCAGGTCGTCAGCAAATACATCGGCGAAACCGAGAAGAATCTGCGCCGCGTCTTCGACGCCGCCGAAGAGGGCGGCGCCATTCTGCTCTTCGACGAGGCGGACGCCCTCTTCGGCAAGCGCAGCGAAGTCAAAGACAGTCACGACCGCTATGCCAACATCGAGGTGAGCTACTTGCTCCAGCGTATGGAGGCGTACAGCGGGCTGGCGATCCTGACTACGAACATGAAGAGCGCGCTGGATACGGCTTTTCTGCGCCGCATCCGCTGTATCGTGCATTTCCCCTTCCCTGACGCCGCCCAGCGCGCAGCGATCTGGCGGCGCATCTTTCCGCCGGAAACGCCCACGCAAGACTTGCAGCCGGAAAAGCTGGCGCAGCTCAATGTGGCGGGCGGTAACATCCGCAACATCGCGCTGGCTGCCGCGTTTCTGGCCGCCGAGGATGCGTCGCCGGTGACGATGCGCCACATCTTGCAGGCCGCGCACGGGGAGTACGCCAAGATCGAGAAGACGCTGACCGGTGAGGAGGTGCGCGGATGGTTATGAGGCCAACGCAGATCGAACTTTCTATCGACGAACTGATCCTCGATGCACGCGTAGTCGGCGCCTTATCCTCCCATGCGCAGCAGGCGCTGCGCGCTGAGATCGAACGCCGGTTGACCCACTTGCTTAGCGTTGGTGAGGCGCCGGCGCTGCTCCAACAGAACGGCCAGATCGAGGCGATGGATGCAGGGCGTCTGGCGCTCGGCCACACCCATCAAGCTGGGAGCATGGAGCGGCTTGGTGCGCAGATCGCGCAAACGGTGTACAGGAGTCTGGAACGATGAGCGAAGTCGCGCCACTTCAGGCTGCCAAAA
>CALFWA010000302.1 GCA_937928035.1 uncultured Caldilinea sp.
GACAGCGCTATTTGACGACGCCGACCGGCGCATCCTTGCTCATGCACCGTGTCGGCGATGCTGTGGTTCAGACGCTGCCCTTTGGCGAGCGACTGACCATCAACGACGTGACGATTTCTTTTCATCCAGCCGGCCATCTGCTCGGTTCGGCGCAGGTGTGCCTCGAACGGCGGGGCGAGGTGTGGGTCGTCAGCGGCGATTACAAGTTGGAACGCGATCGCACCTGCGAGCCGTTTGAACCGGTGTGCTGCCATGTGTTCATCACGGAATCAACCTTTGGCCTGCCGATCTACAGATGGCCGCCGCAGGCGGAGGTCTTCGCCGAGATCGAGCGCTGGTGGCAAACCAACCAGGAAAACGGCTACACCAGCGTGCTTTATGCGTATGCGCTGGGTAAAGCGCAGCGCCTGCTGGCCGGGATCGACGCCTCGCTTGGCCCGATCTTGGTGCACGGCGCCGTGTTGCCGTTCATCCAACTCTATCGCAGCGCCGGCGTCGAATTGCCTGAGGTTTTCCATGCGGATGAGATGAACGCTCGGCTGCATCGAGGCAAGGCATTGGTGATTGCGCCTCCTTCGGCCGGCCATATGCCCGGCTGGCTGAGCAAGTTCGGTCCGTGCTCACAGGCCTTTGCGTCGGGTTGGATGACTATCCGCGGCGCGCGTCGACGCCGCGCCCTCGATCGCGGCTTCGTGCTTTCCGATCATGCAGACTGGACCGGTCTCCTGGAGGCGATTCGCGCCACCGGCGCAGAACGCATCGGTGTCACCCATGGCTACGCAAGCCAGATGGCGCGCTTTTTGCAAGAGGCCGGGTGGCGCGCTGAGGTGATCCCAACCCGGTTCACCGGCGAGGCGCTGGAAGAAATGGACGCGAGCGTCGACGGGACGGTGGAATGACGGCGGCATAATGGATAGATTCACACAGCTATACACCGAGTTGGATGAGTCGAACCGCACCAACGACAAGGTGGCGGCGCTCGAGCGCTATTTCACTGCAGCGCCCGCCGAAGACGCAGCCTGGGCGCTCTATTTTCTCACCGGTCGGCGCTTCAAGCGCACGCTTTCGTCTACACAGCTTCGCATCTGGGCAGCGGAGGAGGCGAAGCTGCCGCTCTGGTTGGTCGAGGAGTGCTACGACGCCGTCGGCGATTTGGCCGAAACGTTGGCGTTGTTGCTGCCCGAAACGGGAAACGGCATCGCTCTTCCGCTCCATCAGGTGGTGGCCGAACGAATTGCGTCGCTTTCCACGCTCGGCGAGGAAAAACAGCGCGAGCTGGTGCGCCGCACCTGGCGAGAAATGAGCCGTCAAGAGTGTTTCATCTGGCACAAGTTGATCACCGGAGGTTTTCGCGTCGGCGTCGGACGCACGCTGGTCGTGCGCGCATTGGCGAACGTGGCCGGCGTCGATCCGGCGGTGATGGCGCACCATCTGATGGGCGATTGGACGCCGACCGCCGCCGACTACAAGGCGCTGCTCGATCGAGGAGTGAACCAGGTCGAGCACAGCCGGCCTTATCCTTTCTTCCTGGCTTATCCGCTCGAAGACCCGTTGGAGTCGCTCGGCTCTTGCGATCAATGGCAAATCGAATGGAAATGGGACGGCGTCCGCGCCCAGGTGATTCGACGCCGTGGCGATGTGCTCATCTGGACGCGCGGGGAGGAGCTGGTGACCGACAGCTATCCGGAACTGCAGCGCCTGGGTCAGTGGCTGCCGGACGGGGTCGTCCTCGACGGCGAAATTCTGGCCTGGCGCAAGGGTGCGCCCCTGCCCTTTCATGTCTTGCAGCAACGGCTTGGGCGCAAGCGCCTCGACGCCAGAACGCTGCGAGAGGCGCCCGTGATTCTGATGGCCTATGATCTGCTGGAGGAAAACGGCGTCGATCTTCGCCCTCTGCCCCTGAGCGAACGGCGCCAACGTCTGCAAGGGCTGGCAGCGTCCTTGCCGGCCGATGCACCGTTTGCGCTTTCGCCCACCCTCGAGGCGCAAAATTGGGAGGCCGTGACGGCGATGCGCGCCGCCGCTCGCGAGCGCGGGGCCGAAGGGTTGATGCTAAAGCGGCGCAGCTCGTCCTACGGCGTCGGTCGCATCAAAGGCGACTGGTGGAAATGGAAGATCGAGCCGTATACGGTGGACGCCGTGCTGATCTACGCCCAGCGAGGTCATGGGCGCCGCGCCTCGCTCTACACCGATTACACCTTTGCCGTATGGGACGGGGACGAGCTGACGCCGATCGCCAAAGCCTATTCCGGCCTCACCGACGAGGAGATTCGCCAGGTGGACGCCTTCGTGCGGCGCAACACGGTGGAACGCTTTGGTCCGGTGCGCGCCGTGAGGCCGGAGCTCGTCTTTGAGATTGCCTTTGAGGACGTTCAACCGTCGAACCGTCACAAATCGGGCATTGCGTTGCGTTTTCCGCGCATGGCGCGTTGGCGTAGAGACAAACGGCCCCAGGACGCCGACGCTCTGGAAATGCTGCAGGCGTTGCTCAAGCAGAAATTGACGCGACCTTGTCGCTTGTGATCTGATTCACACCGAGTCAGAAAACGGCGACGCATTCAAATTTAAAAATAAATTCTATAATGAAACTGTAACGTCTTAAGGAGCGCCTCTGAATCGACGACGCTCCATCTGTTGAGACTCCCTCGCCAAGCGGAGCCGCTTCCACCGCTTCCACCCCCCAACGACTTCTGCAGGTCATTTTCGTCGATTCACCAAGGAGGAAACGCTTATGAAAACGCAACGATGGTGGGCGCTTGTAATTGTGTTATTCATGTCTTTGGTAGGGTATCGCATTGCAGCCGCTCACGGAGATGAGCCGCATCCGCATCCTGCCGATGCAGCGTCGGAGTCGGTTCAAGGCGCAGGCGTGCATGCGGCCTGCCCTGGCGGCCCGACCATCGACGGCGTCACGCTGGACGAGTGCATCACGCGCACGTTCCTCGTGGGCGGCGTCAACAAGACGATCCGCGTCTGGTACACCAAAAACCAGACCACCGCCACACGCACCGTCGATGGAAGCCCGGTCACGCTGGAGCATTGGATCACGCAGGACAGCCAGGCGCAACAGGTGGCGGCCTGGTTCGAGGAAGCGTGGCTGCGCTTTTTCGCCGATTCAGGGCACCATCTCTATGACACCGGCTGCGGCAATTTGGTCAACGTACGACTGGAAGATGGCGTGGGTTGGTCCGGTATCGCTTATTGGGGTAGTCCGGGCAACTGTTGGATCGGTATCGACGCGCCGATGGTGCGCAACGGCGGCGGCCAGTGGACTGTCTATCATGAGGCGCAGCATTATCTCCAATACTCGTATGACAACGGGTGCTATGGCTTCCTTCAGCCTAATTACCCTGACGACTCCGAGTTCATCGAAGGCTACGCCGACCTTGGGGCTGACAGCGTCAACGTTGCGGTGGACACTACGGGGTACAGCGGCATCACCTATGACCCTTCCACCTCGATGTACGACAAGAGCTACGGCAACATCTTCAACAAGTACTTCATCGAGCAGCTCGGCACGATTGGGACACCTAGTGACCCATGGCATCGCATCGACGCCATGTACGATCACTATAGCGAATGCGACAACCAGGATACGCTGTATGTACTTAGCTCGCTGATTCCGAACCTGAGCGGCGGCAAGTGGACAGAACGGGAATTCTTTCTCAACTTTTTCGCCGCTAACTGGACCAAAGACTGGGCCGATCCGGTGACCCAGCCCGAGCTGATCTATCTCGACGACGACGCCAGCCCCTACGGCAACCTGGCGCCCACTACGCAGAACATCAGCATGTCAAGCGGCAGCCAGAGCTTTTCCGATAGTACGCCGGACGACTGGGCCGCACGCTACTATCAGGTGACGCCGCAGGCGGGATGTCCCTACCTGCAAATGGAGGTGGACGGTTCTTCGGGCGCTCAGCTCGGCATCAATCTGATGGCGGCCAGAACCACTGCACCCACACGCGTGCTGCGTTCGGCCAAGATCGGCGAGGATTTCGTGCGTACCTTCGCAGCGGCAGGCGCCCACAACCGGTTGGTGGCAGCAGTCAACAGCTTCAACAACAACTACAGCTACACGGTTAAGTTCACCTGCGTCACTCCAGCGGTGAACATTCTGGAGCCGAGACAGGTCAAGTTCGCCCTCGTCGGCGACCCCTCTAGCCCGATCGCATTTCTTGCACGCTGGACGGTGAGCGATGGCGCCAGCACGGTGCGTGGCCTGCAGGCCACGGATTTCTCCTTCGACGCTGG
>CALFWA010000303.1 GCA_937928035.1 uncultured Caldilinea sp.
TGGTGGGCCAGCGGCGTCAGCGCCAGCACTTCGGCGTCTTCGATGGTCAGCTCGATGGTCAGGCCGGTCAGCGCCTGCATCTCGGCGACGCAGGTGCGCAGATCGGTCGCCAGAGCAGCCGTCGCACGGGGGCCGGCTTGCAGGCCGGCCAACGCTGCGCGCACCTGGCCGTAGGCGCGCAGCGTCGCCCTGCGCATTTCGGCCAGAAGCTGCACGGCTTCGTTCTCTGCGTCATTGACGATGGCGTTTTCCAACTGATCGGCCTTGAGGTTGAGAAAGCTGAGCGTCTGCGCCAGGTTGTCATGCAGCTCGGCGGCCAGTCGTTCTCGTTCGCTCTGGATGGCGCTCTGTTGCGCCTGGGCGCGCCCCTGCTCCACCAGCCGGGCGTTGACGATCGCTACAGCGGCTGCGTTGGCCAGCAGTGCAAGCGCCGCCTGCTCTTCCGGCTCGAAATCGACCTTCTCCGGTCGCACCACGCACAGGGCGCCCAGGGTGTCTTCGCTGGCACGTAAGGGCGTGGCGATGCAGTGCCCGCCGGCCATGCCGCGTAGAAAGCCGCAGCTGGCGCAGGCGGTTTCCGTCACCACCGTGCGCCCCTCGCCGATCACCTGCCGGGGCAGTGCGGCGCTGACCGGTTGACACAGCTGAAGGTCGGCTTCGCTGGCGCCGTTGCCGGCGGCCAACTGCAACACAGCGGCGTCGCGATCGAGCAGGCAGAGGGCGGCTGCGTCGCCGGCCATCAGCGCCCGCGCCCGGTCGGTGACCGAATGCAGCAGTTGCTCCAGCTCCAACTGGGCTGCAATCTCCTGGCTGAACTCAAAGGCGGTGAGCAGCTCCTGCGTGCGCTGGCGGACGCGCGCTTCCAGTTGTTGTCGGCTTGCCAGCACCTCGGCGCGCAGGGCGTCGAACGCCGTAGAGAGGCGGTGCAGCTCATCCTCGACGAAGGTGGGCGGCTGCGTGTGCAGATCGCCGGCGGCCATGCGCGCCGCAGCTGCGCCCAGCGCAGCGAGCGGGTTCACCACGCGACGCTGGACGACCCGATAGCCAATCCCCAGCAAGAGCAACGCCACCAGCAGGAAGCTCGCCTGGATGATCTGCAAGCGGTGCACCTTTGCTTCCGCCTGAGCGGCCGACTGCGCCACGACTCTGTCCAGCGCATCCAGCAACGCCAGCGACGCAGCCGCCAGCGAAGCGTCTGTCTCGCCCGACGCGGCGCGCGCCAGCTGGGCGTCGAAGCGCAGCCAGGCCGCTCTCGCCTCCGCCAACGTCGCGCGCACGCCCGGATCATCGGGCGGCGGCAGCTCGACGCGTTGACCGCTTGGGTCAAGCGCACTCCCGCCGTGCTCCAGCGCCGTCAACGTTTCGGCGAAACGCCAGCGATTGGCGGCGAGCAACGGATCGTCCGGCGCAGCCAGCGCCAGCCACGTCATCTGCTGCGACAACATGCGTTGTCGTCCGGCCAGATTGATGAGAAGCGCGTCATGGCGCTGGCTGGCGACGACGGCGTAGGTCACTGCGACGGCGGCGATCACCAGCGACAGGAAGGCGAAAAAGAGCAGGTTGAGTCGCAGACGAAGGGAGCGCACTCGCATGCTCTTGATTATACATGAGAAAAATATACAATGGTGGGACTTTGGTCGCAGCTATTTAGACACAAGCTTATCTTTACTCCGCCGTCATTCGATAGATGACGCCGCCATAGTCGAGCACGTACAACTCGCCCGCTTCATCCTCGCCAAATGAGGAAATCGCCAAATCGGTGTCCAGCACCTCCGCGTTGAGCCAGCCCCCTGCACCGTCCGGCGCCAAGGCCCAGATGCGGCCGCTGCAGAAGTCGCCGTAGAAATAAATGCCTTGCCACTGTGGGTAAGCTTCCCCGCGGTAAACGTAGCCGCCTGTCACCGAACAGTCGCCGCGGCCATGGGCGTAGTCGACTACGGGCAGCGTCAATCCGCTTTGGTCGCAGTCGGCGGCGTTGAAGCAGCTTTTGCCCTCCATGATCGGCCAGCCGAAGTTGTACCCGCCGGGCGCGCCGGAAGGGACGACGTTGACTTCCTCGAAGCGATTTTGGCCTACATCTGCGATCCAAAAGTCACCGGTGAGACGGTCAAAACTGGTGCGCCAGGGATTGCGCAGGCCGATGGCCCAGATTTCATTGCGCACGGCGCGGCCATTCCAATCCGCTGCAACGAAGGGGTTGTCCGGCGGGATCAAATAAGGCTGAGTCGGGTCGCCGGTGACGTCGAGGCGCAGAATTTTACCGAGCAGTGCGTCAGGATTTTGACCGTTGCCGAAGCGATCGTTGGCCGCCCCGCCGTCGCCCAACGGCACATAGAGATAGCCATCCGGCCCGAAGTCCAACATGCCGGCATTATGGTTGCTGGCGGGCTGCGGCACGGTGAGCACGGTGAAAGCGCTCTGCGGATCGGCGCGGTTGGGGTCGTCGCCCGCCACGGTGTAGCGTTCGACGACCGTCGTCCCCTGACGGTCGGTGTAGTTGATGAAGACGTGGCCGCTTTCGATGAAATTGGGTGCGAAGGCCATGCCCAGCAATCCCTGCTCATTGCCCGCCGTCGTGATTTTGCCGCTTACGTCGAGAAAGGGCGTGGATTGCACTTCGCCGTTGTCGATGACCCAAATTTTGCCCGTCTTTTCGACAACGAACAATCGTCCGCTGCCGTCGCCGGCGTGGGTCAAAAAAACGGGCAGTTCAAAGCCTCGATAGACCGGCTCCAGGCGCAACCGAATCTGGTCGGGCGCCAGCGCAGCGATGGCCGGGGTAGAGGTCGGCGTAGGCAAGGCGACGTTAACCTGGGACGCAGCCTCGGCCTCGGAGACATCGTCTGAGGCGGGCGGCGTTGCTGTCGGCGTAAATGCAGGCGCAACGCCGGCCGGAAGTTCAGGGCGATTCGAGGCCGGCGCCGTGCAAGCCGACAGAAACAGAGCAAAGAGCAAAAGCGAAGCGGTGTATCGTTTCATGGAATGCAACTCTCCTCGAACAAATCGTGTTGCGTAGTTTGGAGGGATCCTATTTTGAAACGCGCAACGGTCACGTAGTACGCACACGTAGTACGCAATAGTATCTCTGATTCCAGGGCGTTAGGAGGTTAGAGGCGTTCCATTTATGAAGAGGAAGGGAGACTTTGCACGCGCAATGCGTCGTTTTCCAGAAGCAGCTTTACACGGGTCTGTCCATCGACGGGGAGAGTGGCATTGCGCTTTACCCCGTCAGGCGTTTCCACCGCCACCGTATAGACGCCGGAGCGAATGCCTCGAAAGCGAAAGACGCCCCGTTGCGACGTCATGCGAGTAAGTGCATATTGGTCTCCTCCCACAGTGCGCGGCAGCAGATACTCCTGGTCGGCCAGCAAGCGCCCGCGCGTTTGGGCAATGGAGGGATTATAGGCGACGAATTGGCGCCGAAACGCCGAGTAATCCATCCCGGCCACTCTGCCTTCCACCAGATCGCGCCACGCCCGACGAAGCGTCCCCGCATAGCCTGTCACCGTCCGATCCCACAGAAAGGGCAGGGCGTCCGGCGCATCGACGACAAGGACGGCTCCACGCACTTCGCCAAGCTGCGCCAAGTCGCCTAACAGCCGAACATGCGCGCCGGCCAATGCTCTACCGTTCAACAGCACCTGGCCGGTCAACGTGGCTGCTCGGCGCAGCGAAGGAGGCAATGCGGGCGCCGAGGCAGGCTGCAACATCTGCTGCGCCAGCGCCTCGCGCAGGGCGACGATGCGGTCGATTACATGCAGCCGGCGCCCCTGGTTGTCGACGCCCAAATGGCGAAAGGTCGCCCAATCTCCGCGGTGACCGACCTGATAGAGGCACGCGCCTACGACGTCGTCCTGGTCAAGCAGCGCATTGTACCAGGCCAGCGACTCCCAGTAGCGATTCTCGTCGAGCGGCTCCTGCCGGTTGAGCCAACCTTCGTCCGGGTTGTGCGGGTGGCCATAGGCGCGCGTCAATCCGGCCTCGGTGATGACGATGCGGTGGCGGCTGCCGTCGCTGCGCCGCGCATTTTCAAGCACCGTGCGATACAGTCCGGCGCCGGTGTAGGTTCCTCGCCCTGGAATCAAGGAGGGCCAGCCATATTCGTGGAAGCCCAGGTAAAGGTGGCTCGCCAGCGTGCGGGGGAAAAAATTGAGATAATGCGACGCTGCGCTGAAGTTGCCGGCGGCGAAGTTGAAGGCCACCGCCTCAATGCCTTCCGAGATTAAGCGATTGCGAAACGCGACCTGGAAACGGTCGTATGCATCGTACAGACGGAGGTAATAGGCAGGATTTTCGCGATAGCTGCCAGAGGCGGGGCCGGGCAAGCACTCGTTGAGGCTCATCCAGGCATCGATGTAAAGCCTGCCGTTCGGGTGACGCCGCCTGAATTTGCCGAAGTCATAGGTGAGAATGCGCTCGGCGAAGCGACGCCCTTCCCCTTCCGGGTCGCCGCTTTCCAGCATGGCACGCTGCGCCTCGTTGGTCACGTAAAAGCGGCCGATCACGAGCGCGTCCGGCGCGCGCCATTCGCGGATCTCGCGCAACAGAATGTCATTAGCGGCGTCTTCGTGGATGAGGATCACGGGCGGCTGCACGCGACTGATGGCATCCCACAGCCCATCGCGGTTTTCGGTAGAATGCAGATAAAAGCCGAGTCGGTTGCATTTCGGCGGGCGCAACGGCGGCGATGGGGGAGTCGGTCTGGGCGCAACTGGCTCCGTGAGTGTGGCTTCGACGGCGCTCAACAACGGCACGTCGCCTACGCGTTCGGCGGCCCAACCTTCCAGCCTCCGGCCATCCGCCAACGTGACGCGCACCGGCCACCAGGTCAGTCCGTCGGCCAGGGTCGCTGCGCCAGTGACAATACAAGTTGTCCCTTTGGGCATGACGGCCAGCACGGGTGGCGCAGCGACGCCCAGGTAGCCCGGTGCGGCGCGCAGATTGACGGCGGTGCAGGTGACGACAGATTGATTGGGTCGAAAGGACATTGTTCATTTCTCCTTGCGCTGGTCTGCGGCCATCCTACAGCCGTCGAAAGATTCTGTCAATTCATCACCCCAAAAACAAAGCGAGAGCATCCTGCCCTCTGCCGAGAACATGAGAATGCCGGCCGCCGATTTCTCACCGGCGGCCGGCGATGTCCGAACGATGGGACTTGACTACCGGCTGATCACCGGCAGGAAGAGCTGATTTGCGTTCGCCGCCTCGAGCACGATCGTGTCGTACACGATCAGCGACTCGTTGCCTGCGCCGTCTCGGAACTGTGCATAGACCGTGCAGGTCTCGCCGGGGTTGCAGTCGAGCGTCCATGTCTTACGCTCGGCCAACGGCTCCCAGGCCGCGTTCTGCATGTCCTGCGAGTTGGAGAAGCGCATTTGAATGTTACCGCTTACCACATCGAAAAGCATGGAGTAGAGGTCGGTCTGATGCGCCGCCGAGCCTTGGGCAGCACCCTGCAGCGGGGTGTCGGTGGCGCTGACATACAAGGCGACCTGCTTGCTGCTCGTGCGCTGTCTGCCGTTTTCGATCAGGACGGTACCTGAAGGCATATTCGGATCGGCCTTCGGCGTTACAGAAATCGGATCGCTTAAGTCGCCCAGCGCCCCTTCGTTTACTCCTTGCAGCCGAATGTAGTAAGCCTGGTCGTTGAGAAGGCCGGTAATCAGAAAGTCACCCTTCTGCCCCATCTCGATCGGCCGGCCGGGATCGTCAGGAGTGGTGGATAGGTAGGCGATCATCTGCGTGTAGGAGAAGGGGCGGCTCCACCCGATGAAGACTGATGCGT
>CALFWA010000304.1 GCA_937928035.1 uncultured Caldilinea sp.
CGCCGGTGTCGAACGTGATGCCTTTTCCGACCAACACCAGCGGCGCCTGCTCCTCGAGACCCGCCGGCGCGTGCTCCAGAATCACAAGCTGCGCCTCGTTGGCGCTGCCGCGGCTGACCGCCAGCAGAATGTTCATCCCCAATTCGCGCATGGCTTCTTCGCCCAGGACCGTGCAACGGAGGCCGACCTGCTCTGCCATCGCCTGCGCGCGTTGCGCCATCGCGATGGGATTCAGAATGTTCGGCGGTTCATTGGACAGATCACGCGCCAGGTTGACGCCGGCGGCGATGATCTCCCCGCGACGCAACCCGCGCTCGATGGCCGGGACGCGTCCTGCATCAAACTCGACGACGGTGCACCGGGTTGGGCCTTCTTCCGGCGCTTCTCGTTTGTAGTTGGGAACGCAATAATCGGCGAGCAACGCCCCTTCCGCCAAGGCCTGAGCCGCCGCTTCCACTTCCAGTCCACCGGCGCCCGCCCCATGCACAATGGTGGCGTAGTGTTTGACGCCTTTGAGCTTTGCAAGCGCCTTGTGCGCCGTCGCTGCGGCCTTGCGGGCCGCCTGCATGTCGAACTTGTCCGCCTTGCCCAACCCGACGAGCAGCACGCGCGGCGCGGGCAGCTTGCCGTCGGTGTAAAGCAGCGTCGTCGTCCCCGCTTTGCCCTCAAAGTCGCCGGATGCGATCAGCGTGCGAACGGCGCCGTTGAGCGCGGCGTCCACCGCTGACGTGGCGCCGCCTGGCGTCTCCACCCCCTCAAATAGATTGACGACAATTGCATCCGCTGCGATTGCAGTGATCGAGCCCTGGGTGATCGAAAATTGCATAGCGCCTTGATCCTCTCTATGTGGGTTGGTTGCGTAGCATCGCAACGAGAAACGCAGCGATTTCTATGTCTAAGTTTTCTAACGTCTACGTTGCTACATTGCGCTTGGTCGTATCTCTTGACGCGGCGCCCAAAAGCCAAACCTGCGCTGCTCGCCGGATTGTGCGTCTATGAAACCACATGTTTAGAAATCTTCTGCAGACGTCGCACCGCCTCATCCAGCAGATCATCGGTCTTGCAGAAGGTGAAGCGCGCCAGGTTTTGGGCCAGATGCTGATGAGGCTCGCTGTAGAACGGGCTGGGCGGAATGGCCGCCACGCCGATCTCGGTCGTCAGCCAGCGGCAGATGGCCATATCGCGGCGCTCTCCGGGCTGCACCGGTGCGTCGAGCGCGCTGGTGTCGACAATGATGAAATAAGAGCCATCCGGCGCAACCGGCGTCAATCCGACGGCGTCGAGCGCTTCCAGCAGGCGGTCGCGCTTAGCGCGGTACATTTCGGCGAGCCAACCGAAATAGTTGCGCCGCCCCGCCTCTTCAAAAGCCACAGCGATCGCCTCCTGCATCGGTGTGCAGACGGCGAAAGGAATCCATTGATGCGCCATTAGGATGGCGTTTGCAAGAGGTGGAGGTGCAATCGCCCAACCGATCTTCCACCCCGTCACGGAAAAAGTCTTGCCGGCGCTGCCCAGCGTCACCGTGCGCTCCCACATGCCCGGCAACGTGGCGATGCGCACATGTTGGGCGGGGGGATAGACCATCCACTCATAGACCTCGTCGCTGAGCACGGTGAGGTTGAAACGCCGGACGACCGCAGCCAGCGCCTCCAGCTCCTGGCGAGTGAAGACCTTGCCCAAGGGATTCGTAGGCGTATTGAGCACAAGCAGCTTTGTGCGCGGAGTGATGGCGGCCGTCAGCTCATCGATGTCGAGCGTCCAGTCCGCAGCGCGGTGAGCGCCCGCCGGGCCGCGCAGCGGCGCATAGACCGGCACCCCGCCCGCCATTGTCACTGCCGCCGGATAGCTGTCATAGAACGGCTCGATCAGGATCACCTCATCGCCGGGGTTCACCAGCGCCTGCATGGTGGCAAAGATGCCCTCGGTGGCGCCGACGGTGACGATGATTTCCCTCATGGGGTCGAGCGTCCGTCCAAAGAGCGGGCTGTAGGTCTGCGCCAGCGCCTGCACAAGCCGCGGATGGCCTGCGCTGCGCGCGTACTGGTTCAGATCGGCGGCGATGGCGGCGATGGCGGCTTCTTTCACGAAATCCGGCGCAGCGAAATTCGGGAATCCCTGCCCCAAGTTGACGGCGCCGACGGCGTTGGCGAGCGCCGTAAATTCAGCGAAGACGGTGGCGCCAAAGCCGCGCACACGCTCGGCGACAGGATCGTAGCGGGTTGTAGGGAAGGTTGGCAGCTGTTGTATAGAAGACATACGATGAATCAGGTTGGCCTGGCGAATTTTGAAAGGTTCTTTTCAGAGCATTCAGCCTTGCGCAAGCGCTCGCATCGATGTGAGAGATGAACAAAAAGCGCAATCGTACATCGACGCTTTCAGCATAAAAGCGTCGGATCAGCATTATAGTCGAGTCAATGCAGATGACGGAAACGAAACTTTATCCAAACTCGGCGAAAACGCCTTCCCTAACAGCCGATGACCGTCAGGGAAGGCGTTGCAGACGAAGCGGGTGGAAGAGAGGGTTGGCGGAAACAAATCAGCCGTTCCTCCTGGGTTGTGGAGGAGTGGCTTGGGCCGATGAAAACTCAGTTCTGGGTGATGTCCGACTCCACGTTCACTTCTTCCATGCTGCCAGTGACGAGAAAGATCAGCCGCTCGGCGACATTGGTGATCAAATCGCCCACGCGCTCGAATTCGCGCGCCACGCGCAGGACTTCGTAGATATCCTCCGTTTCCTCCACGGTGGCGGCTCCGGAGAGCCGATACATGATCTGGGTGAAGGCGCGGGCGTAGAGTTTGTCCACCTCGTCGTCGCGTTTGGCCACCTGGCCGGCAAGTTGAATATCCCGGTTGGCGTACGCCACTTTGAGCTGACGCAGCATGTCGAGCACAATGCGCCCCATCTCGGCGATCTCGACGGGAAGTTTCCCCTCTGGTCGCCCGTGCAGCCGTTTCAGCGCTTTGGCCACGCCTTTGGCTTGATCTCCCATGCGCTCCAGATCGACGATCATGTTCAGTGAAGCGATGATGAGCCGCAGGTCGCGTGCAGCAGGCTGTTGCGTAGCGATCAGGACAATGCAGCGCTCCTCGATGTCAAAACGCATCTTGTTAACCTGGCGGTCGAGATCGCCCACGACTGCGACCAGGGTCGGGTCCAGACGTTCATATGCTGCCAACACCACCGACAACTCTTCCTCCACGCGGCTCATCATCAACATAACAGAGTCGCTGAGGTGTTGCAATTCCCGGTCGAAATGTTCACGCGGTCTCATGTCGTCCTTCCGGTGTCGAGTTTCCTTACTTTTTATCATCAATTCCCACGCGGGATAACATCATTATACTACGGCGCTCAGGTTATCAAAGCGTCAATAGAATGTTAACAGAGGTGCAGCAGGCCCTTGTGCTGGGTCGCGCTGCACCTCTGCGCAGAAGAAATCGGGGAATCATCAACGATGGGTGACCGAAGGCCGCTGCACTCGGAAGGACGCGGCGCCGCGCTCCATCTCGGTGAACAGATTGGCGCCCAGGCCATAAAGCAAGGCCAGGCCCACCAAACCGGCGACGATCCAGGCAAAGACAGCCGGCCAGGCGGAGGCTGATGTCGTGGCGGCGGTGAGGGCAGGCGTCGGCTCGACGATTATCGGCGCCGAGCCAAGGGCCGCGGGGCGGCGGCTGGCCATCGTGAGGGCGTAGACTGCGCCAGCCTCCCCCGTCACCGGCAACAGCTCGGCGACGGGAGCTTCGACGACCATCGCCAGGGGCTGCCAGATGCCGCCTCCATCGACGCTCATGCTGACGCTGCTCGGCGTTTGATGAACCTCGGTGTGGCCAAACAGATAGCTCGTCGCCACGTAGAGGACGTCCAGCCGCGCCGGGTCGACGGCGATGGCGTCTACGGCGAGACGGACGCCGGGCGTGAAGCCCAGGCCATCGTTGATCATGCTCCAGCGGACGCCGTCGTGGCTCATGAGCAGGCCGCGATCCAGCGTGCCCACATAGACCGTCGCCGGGTAGCGGTTGACGACGACCAGCGCCGTCGGCGCGCTGCCGAGGTTTTCAACTTCTCGCCACTGCAAGCCCGTCTCCTCCCCCCGATAGAGCCGGGACGGCGTGCGAGCGAAGAGCAACCCGGCGTTCACGCTGTCGACGGCGAGCTGCACGATCGGCTTATCAAGCTGCGTCCGTCCTGCCGCAATGACGCTGGAGCCAACATCGCGCAGGCGAAAAATCTCGCCGGTGTCGGCGCCGACGTAGATGAGTCGATTGCCCTTGTCCAGGGCCAGGCTCGTGACGCCGCCGACTCCCTCCGATGGCAACGGCACGCGCAGCCATTCATGCTTGCCGCCTGCCTTGCTGTGCATTCGATAGAGCGCCAGCTCGTTGGCTGCGCCAACATAGACGACACCCGGTCGGCTGCCGTCGATCGCCACAACACCGGCGATCACGCCGGTCGGCAGATCAATTTTGCGCCACTCCCCAGGACGCCCTTCGTAAAGCTCGCCGCCGTCAACCGCATAGCTCACGCCCGCAGGACGCACAGATGCCGCGTAGGAGCGAACGTTCTCCAGATTCGCCTTCACCATTGCGACGGGCTGAACATCCAACGCCGTGAGAACCCCCGCAAAGACAAACAGGATTAAGGTTGCAGTCATGAAGATGAAGAAGAGCTTGCGAATCATAGGTTGCTCCTTCAAATTTGGGCTGTGGAAATGCTTTCCAAGTCCTTCTACATTTAGTATAGTCCCTCTTATCGGAGGGATTCTTGACAGTTTTGACAGGGAATTCGGACCGTTTTGCTACGCAGAAGACGCATCCGTTCACATCCCTTAAATCTTGTGGTTCATCGAGAACGTGCGGCCAGGAGCCGCACCCGGCAGGTCCGGTGTATCTCTCGTAGGCGCTGCTCGTAGCAGCGCTTCTCTGTTTCACCTAAATCCCTTGGGGGCTATCGGGAATATGCGGTTCCCGGCCGCTCCTACCGTTATTTACCGTCTGTTTGCCCGATTCGCTCGCCCGAGGGCTTGCTTCAATTGCGTAGGTTCCAACCGTGCAACTTTTATGTATCTCTATGTATCTCTATGTATCCTGAAACAGCGGCGCGTTTCCGCATTGCTCTTCATTCTTCCGCTGTGAATCAGCGCACATCCACACCCTTCCGAGGGACGACGGCCACCAAACCGTGGGATCGGATCAAGATGAGGCCAGAGTGATGAAACGCTCAGGCGCCGGTTTGGCAACCGGCTCACCCTCCGCTATACTATTCAGCAGTTGATTGATAACTGCTTGATAACCGAACTGACGTAACGACATTGCACCGGAGGAGTACCTGCTGCGCCGGCGCCAGAGAGGCGAGGTCATCGGCTGAAAGCCTTGCCCGCACAGGGAGCAGGGAAGGTCGCCGGGAAGGTTGGGAGCGTGAACTGTTCAGTAGCGCTCTTCGGGTGGCGCCCGTTAACGCGCAGCAAGTGATACGTCCGTTTTAGGCGGCGTATAATCAAGGTGGTACCGCGGAGCCGCTTCGTCCTTGAGCGATGAAGCGGTTTTTTATTCATCGGCGAACTGCCAGAGGCGTGAAAAAACTTCCGCCCTTTGTTTAAACGGATCGACCGACTCAAGTGAGGCAATCTTATGACCGAGCAAATCACGACCGAAACAACCATGCCCAAAGCCTACGACCCGCGCCAGGTGGAGGAAAAGCTCTATGCATGGTGGGAGCAGAGTGGCTTCTTCCGGCCAGAGCAGCAAATCGCCAGCGGGCTGGCCGATCCCCGACGCCGTCCTTTCGTCATTCCGATGCCGCCGCCCAACGTCACTGGCGCCTTGCATCTCGGCCACGCCATCACCAGCAGCATCGAAGACATGCTGATCCGCTATCATCGCATGTTGGGCGATCCAACGCTGTGGGTTCCGGGCACCGACCATGCTGGCATCGCCACGCAGAACGTGGTGGAGCGTCATCTCGAAAAGCAGGGCGTCACCCGTCATGACCTGGGGCGCGAACGCTTCGTAGATGAAGTGTGGCGCTGGAAGCATGAGTATCACGCGCGCATCACGGCGCAGCAGAAACGCATGGGCATCTCTTGCGATTGGACACGCGAACGCTTCACGCTTGACGAAGGGCTGAGCAGGGCTGTGATGGAAGCCTTTGTGCGCCTCTACGACGAAGGGTTGATCTATCGGGGCAACTATCTCGTCAACTGGTGTCCGCGCTGCCAAAGCGCCCTCAGCGACCTTGAAGTGGAGCACGAGGAGGTGAGCGGCCGGCTTTACACCTTCCGCTATCCGCTCAAGGAGGGCGGCTATTTGGAGGTGAGCACTACGCGGCCGGAGACGATCCTGGGCGACACTGCGGTGGCTGTGCATCCGGATGATTCTCGCTACACCGCCTACGTGGACAAGACTGCGCTCGTGCCCATGCTCCAGCGCGAGATTCCCGTGATCGCCGACACCTACGTCGATCCGGAGTTCGGCACCGGCGCGCTAAAGGTGACGCCCGGCCACGACCCCAACGACTACGAGATCGGCAAGCGCCACGGCCTGCCTATGATCAACATCATGAACGCGGACGGCACGCTCAACGCTGCAGCCGGCCCCTATGCCGGCCTGGATCGCTTCGAGGCGCGCAAGAAGCTCTGGGCGGACATGAAGGCGGCCGGGCTGGTGGTCGGCGACAAAGAGCACGTGCATCAGGTCGGCCACTGCCAGCGCTGTGGCTCCGTGGTTGAGCCGCTGTTGAGCGAACAGTGGTGGGTGAAGATGGAGCCGCTGGCGAAACCGGCGCTGGCTGCAGTCGCCAACGGCGACATTCAGATCGTGCCGCAGCGTTTCGAGCGCGTCTACAACCACTGGCTGGAAAATATCCGCGATTGGTGCATCTCTCGCCAACTCTGGTGGGGGCATCGCATCCCGGTCTGGTACGGGCCGGACGGCGTCGCCTTCGCCGGCCGCACCGAGGCGGAGGCGCGCGCCCGCGCCGCAGCCCACTACGGTCGCGAGGTCAACTTGCAACAGGACCCAGACGTGCTCGACACCTGGTTCAGCAGTGGACTCTGGCCCTTCAGCACCCTGGGTTGGCCTGATCAGACCGAAGACCTGGCCGCCTATTATCCGACCACCGTGTTGGAGACCGGCTACGACATCCTTTTCTTCTGGGTGGCGCGCATGATCATGATGGGGCTGAAATTCACCGGCGAGGCTCCCTTCAGCGTGGTCTATCTGCATGGCCTGGTGCGCGATGAGCAGGGGCGCAAGATGAGCAAGAGCCTGGGCAACGCGCTCGACCCGCTCGATCTGATCGACGAATACGGCGCCGATGCGCTGCGCTTCACGCTCCTGACCGGCAGCACGCCGGGCAACGATCTGAAGCTCAGCGTCAGCCGCATCGAGGCGAATCGCAACTTCGCCAACAAAATTTGGAACGCGGCACGCTTCGTGGTCATGAAATTGCAAGACGCCGAGCCGGCGGTTGATTTTAGCGACCCGCACAGCCCCACCTATCGCCTGCCCGAGCGCAGCCTGCTGGGGCTGGCCGATCGCTGGATCCTCAGTCGCTATGAGAGCGTGCGCCGCGATGTCAACCGCCTGATCGAAAGCTGGCAGCTCGGCGAAGCCGGCCGTCAGCTCTACGAGTTTCTGTGGAGCGAGTACTGCGACTGGTACATCGAGGCTTCCAAAGTGCGCCTGGCCGATGCTCAGAGCGCTGAAGCGGAGGCCACGCGTCAGGTGTTGGCCTACGTGCTCGAACGCACGTTGCGGTTGCTTCACCCCTATATGCCCTTTGTGACGGAGGCGATCTGGCAGAATCTGCCGGGAATGGCGGGCGACGGCAGGTCGATCATGGTGATGCGCTGGCCGGAGGAGAGCGACCAGTATGATCCCAAGGCGGAGGAACAGTTCACGCGGCTGCAAGAGGTGATCCGCGGCATCCGCAACGTCCGCACCGAATATGACGTGCCCGCTGCACGGCGCATCGCTGCGCTGTTCAGCGCAGACGAGCATGCCGACCTCATCCAGGCCAATCTTCCCGTGATTGCAGCGCTGGCGCGCCTTGAGCCGACCGAAATAGCCGTCGCAGCCGAGCTGACGCCTCCCGGCAAGGCAGCGACGCTCGTTGCGGGCGGCGTCACCGTCTATTTGCCACTCGCCGGCCTGATCGATCTGGAGGCGGAGCGCAGGCGCATCCAGACCGAACTGGAAAACATCGACCGGCAAGTTCAGCGCATCGAGGCTTCGCTAAGCAACGAAGCTTTTATCTCCAAGGCGCCTGCCCATGTCGTGGAGCGCGAGCGTTCACGGCTGGCAGAGCTTCAGGAGCGCCGCCATCAGCTCATCGAGCGCTCCGCCGAGCTTGCGGAATAAAGCGGCGCCGCTTTCATCGCTGTCATGGCCGATTTGGCGTTCGTTCTCGGGGGGTGATGCAGCTCGCAGCTGTAGGCTCTCACCCCCTGGCCCCTTCTCCCAATGCTGGGAGAGGGGGAGAAGGGAGCGTTGCGGCTCTCAGCCGCAGGCTCTCGGCAGACTGTCACTTCGCCTCGGAGGCGGCAAAGGCGTCTCTTGGGCTTCGACTGCGCACCCACTTGAAAATCTCCATCGCCGCCAGCACGCTGAGCGCCAACGCCGACATGAGACCAAATTCTTGCAGGTTGACCGGCGCAATGCGCAACAGCTCCTGCATGAAGGGGATGTGCATGGAAAGCAAGTGAATGCAAAAAGCCACGACGACGCCGATGGTGAGAATGCGGTTGCTGCGCAGCGGCACGCGAAACGCCGACGTGTATTCTGAGCGGCAGTTGAAGACATGCACGTTCTCAAAAAGCACCATCAGCAGAAGCAACAGATTGCGCGCCGTAAATTCATCGTAGCCTGCGCGGAGCAGCCAGAACCATGCGCCAAAGGCGATCAGGCCGATCGTTAAGCCGGATACCAGCGTTTGTTGCACCATGAGTGGATTGAAGATGCCTTCCGCCGGCTTGCGCGGAGGGCGACGCATTGCGCCCGGTTCGCCCGCCTCGAACGCCAGCGCCACATCCTGAATTCCGTTGGTGACCAGGTTCAGCCAGAGCAACTGCACGGCAAAGAGCGGCAGAGGAAGGCCGCTGAACACCGCCAGGGTGAATAGCACCACCTCGGCGAAGCCGGTGGAGATGAGCAAATAGGTCACTTTGCGCACGTTGTCGTAGGCGAAGCGTCCTTCTTCGACGCCAGCTTCGATCGAGGCGAAATTGTCGTCGGTGACGATAATCGAAGCGACGTCCTTCGCCACATCGGAGCCTGACCCCATCGCCACGCCGATGTTGGCGGCGCGTAGCGCCGGCGCGTCATTGACGCCGTCTCCGGTGACCGCCACAAAATGACCAAGTCGGATCAGCGCCTCTACGATCGCCAGCTTTTGCATCGGCGTCACGCGCGCAAAGACGCTTGCCCGTTGCACGGTTTCGATAAACGCCGGCGTATCCGCAGGGCCCACCTCCGCCAACATCTTCCCCGTCACAATTTCCTCCGCATTGGAGGCAATGCCGAGCTCTCGCGCGATCGCCAACGCTGTAGCCGGGTGGTCGCCGGTGATCATGGCGACGCGGATGCCCGCCTCCATGCATTTTTGCACAGCAGGCTTTGCCTCAGGGCGCAACGGATCGATCAACCCGACCAACCCCACCAGGGTCAACGGAGGCAGCATGTTGTCGTCAAGCGCGACGTCCTCGTCGCCGACGCAAGGCGCTGTTTCCGCCAGTGCAATCACGCGATAGCCGTTGGCCGCCATTGCCATCGCCGCCTGCTCGATAGGCCCCGCCACGATGGTTTCGACGCCTCGGGCAGTGTGCATGTGCGTGCAGGAGGGCAACATTACCTCCAGGGCGCCCTTGACGGCGATCCGATCGGCGCCGTTCCAGCGGTAGGCGGTGGCGGCGTAACGGCGGTCGGACTCGAACGGAACCTCCGCCACGATCTGGACGGCTGCGCGGGCTTTCGTCGGGTCGATGCCGATTTTATAGGCGAGGGCCAGCAGGGCAATGTCGACGGCGTCGCCGTGATACTCCCACGTTCCCCTGTCGTAGACAAGATGTCCTTCGTTGCAAAGAATGCCAATGCGCACCAGCGCCTTGACGCGCGCTTCCGTAGATTCATCGAGCGGTGCGCCGCTCTCCATCAGGACTTCGCCCTGGCCGTTGTACCCCTCGCCCGTCACTTGCAGCGTCAGACCCTCGGGAAAGACCAGCTTGCGCACGGTCTGTTTGTTGACCGTCAATGTGCCGGTTTTGTCGCTGGCGATGTAAGTGCAACTGCCCAGTCCCTCGACGGCAGTGAGTTTGCGCACAATCACGTTACGTTTGGCCATGCGATGGGTGGCGATCGAGAGCGCCACGGTCAACGCCACCGGCAACCCTTCCGGAATGGCCGAGACGGCCAGCGCCACGGCCAGGAAGAAGACTTCGTTGTAGGGAATGCCGCGGGAGACGGCGATCAGCGCCAGCAGTGCGCTGGCGCCTAGCACGGCGAAGCTGACGTCGCGGGCAAAGCGCTCCATGCGGATCACCAGCGGCGGCTTGGCGGTGTCGGCGGTGGTGGCGGCTGCGGCGATTTCGCCGACGGTCGTGCGGACGCCGGTGGCGAAGACCACGCCAACGCCGCGGCCTGTGATCACCGTTGAGCCGGCGTAAACGAGATTGACGCGCTCTGAGAGCGGCAGGTCGCGCTCCAATGCGCCGGCGCGTTTCGGCACAGCCAGCGACTCGCCGGTCAGCAACGATTCATCCACCGTCATGTTGTGAGTGTGCAAGAGGCGAATGTCCGCCGGCGCGCGGTTGCCCGACTCCAGCAGTACGATGTCGCCCGGCGTCAGCTCCTCCGCATCCATCAGGCGCTCTGCGCCGTTGCGGCGCACGCGGACGTAAACTCTGAGCAGGCTC
>CALFWA010000305.1 GCA_937928035.1 uncultured Caldilinea sp.
CAGCGGGCGAAATGCGCGTCTGGCTGCGCGCCGGTTGAACAGGCAGCCATTCCGTCTAGCGCACTCGCCTAAGCGGTTCAACGCAGAGACGCCGGAGAATCAAGACGACTCTTCTCTGGCGTCATCCTCTTACTCCGACCCGCTCCAGGCGCCGCAAGAGTGCGAGTGAGATGGTTAACCACCAAGTAAACAAAGGCACAAAGGATGCCCAAATCTTCATCTTTCTTAGTGCCTTTGCGCCTTTGTGGTGATATCCAGAAGGCTTGGCCGCCAGGCCGGTGGCGGAAGAAAAGCAAGGGGCAAGGGGACAAAAACGAACTATCGAAAAACGTGAATAACGGATTCTACGTCGGCGAGGAAGAATTGAAGGGTTTAAAATCTGGAGTGGGCGAGGAGGGACTCGAACCCCCGACCTCACGGATGTGAACCGTGCGCTCTAACCAGCTGAGCTACTCACCCAAAATTCGACGTTTCAACCTTTTTCAATATATCATTGAACGAGCATTTTGCAAAATCGGGTGAAGGATTGACAACAGATCATCGACTGACAAAAGATCATCGACGCACATGATAGCGCAACGCAATAATCGATGGGTGATTCGGATCAGCTTTATCGCTGTCCTTCTGATGGGACTGTTAGGCTTTGGATATGCGATTACGGTGTGGCTTCCGATGCTAAGCGCCGTTGACCTTTCAGCCTTCGGCGAAGCCGCCGATTGGGTGGACGTCGTGGCCGGCATCGGCGAGCAGGGCATTCAGCTTTTCTTAGGCGTCGCCAGTGGAGAGTAGCCGATGATTTCCTACACGCCTACTTCGTTTTCCCAGGGACGGATGGACTTCACCTGGGAGGAGCTGAGCGAGGAGGAGCGCGCCCGCGCCTACGCTGACTGGGAGGCGGGCAAAGGGTTGATCGGCGGCGACCCTCGCAAGCGGCCCAATGCACATCTGCTGCCTGCCTGGGGGCTCAATCTGCCGTTTTTCCGCACGCTGGCGCTGGATGATGTCCGCGGGGCGAACGGCGCAGCGCTGCGCGAACTGCTCGCCTCGGATCGGCTTTTGGAAATCGAGATCGGGTTCGGACGCGGCGATTTTTTGCTCGATCGCGCACGACGCCATCCCGATCGCCTCTTGCTGGGTTATGAGACCAAGACCAAAGCCACGCGGCTGATGCTGGCGCGCATTCAACGCTATCTCTTGACCCACAACGGCACCCCCGATCGCGCCGAAATCGACGCGTCGCTGCGCAGCTGCAACCTCTGGGTCAGCGACGACGACGCACGCTTCAGCCTGCCCCGCCTGATCGACGATGGCCGCGTGGAAATGATCCATGTGCTCTTCCCCGATCCGTGGTGGAAGCGAGAACACAAGGTCAAGCGCCTCTTTTCGCCTCCGTTCGTGGACCTGCTCGCCGCCAAGCTGCGTCCGGGCGGGCTGCTGCACTTCAAAAGCGACGTACACGAATATGGCGAGCTGGTGCGCTATCTGGTGGAAGGACATCCCGCCTTCACTCCTCATGACCCGAACCTGGCGGCGCGCATCGGCGAGGCGGCCCCCACCCATCGCGAATACTGGTGTCAGCTTCATGGCAAGCCGGTGTGGGCGTATTATTTTATGCGTAAATGAACCGGATCGACCTTCCTCCGCCTGCGGCCGGGGACGTGGTTCTCTCCTGGCCCGGGAAAGCGCCGCCGACTTTCCCTCCGCCCAAAGAGCCGCGCCTGGTCGAAACCTTCGAGCCGCAGCGTCTGGTCACCCTCCAATCTTCTCCGCCGGTGAACAGACTTTATTACGGCGACAACCTCGATGCGTTGGTTCATCTGCTCGACGCCGGCTATGCAGGGCGTTTTCGCCTGATCTACGCCGATCCGCCTTACGACAGCGGCGTGGAGTGGACGCGCAAGGCGCGGCTGCGCACAACGCTGCCTCGCGAGCTGAACGGCGTCGTAATCGAGCAGCCTCAGTATAGTGACGCCTGGCCGCCGGGCGCATACCTCCAGTTCATTTACACCCGCCTGCCCTTGCTGCGCGAGCTGCTGGCGGAGGACGGCAGCCTGTGGCTCCATTGCGATTATCGCCGCGTCCACCATTTACGTTGTTTGCTCGACGAGGTGTTCGGCGCCGAAAACTACCTTAACACCATCACCTGGCGCAGCCAGACCGCGCGCGGGGCCAAGGTCAACGCCTTTTTCTTCCCTCACAGCGCGCACGCTATCCTGGTCTACGCGCGCAACCGGGCTGCGCCCACGCGCTGGCGCCCGCAGCGGCGACGCATTGAACTGAGCGAAGACGAAGCGGCCGGCCTCTTCATGCGCGATGAGCGGGGCTTCTTTCGCACCTCCGATCCGGGAACTTATTCCTTCGAGCGGCTGAAGCAGCTGCACGCAGAAGGACGCCTCTACGCGCCCTATGGAGGCGAGGTGATCGTCGATGAAGCGCGGCGTCGCGTGTACGCCTCCAAAGGCGGCAACCTGGGCGTCAAGTACTATCTCACCAGCCTGGGGGACGGTCGCTATCAAGTTGAGCGCGGGGTGGACAACATCTGGGACGACATCCCCGGTTTGGGCACGACGCCGGGCGAGGACCTCGGCTACCCGACGCAAAAAACCGAGGCGCTGCTTGAACGCATCCTCAATGCGGGCAGCGACGCCGGCGACTGGGTGCTCGACCCCTTCTGCGGCTCCGGCACGACGCCTGCCGTGGCGCAGAAGCTGGGGCGCCGCTGGGTCGCCTGCGACGCCAGCTATGGCGCCGTCCAGACGACGGTGCGTCGCCTTCAGGCGATCTGCCAGCATCAGAACGCTCTTTCAAGCGATCGTACGCGCAATGCAGGGGGACGCTCCTGCGCAACTCCAGAAGGCTTCGCTGTCTACTCCTTTGAAGAGAGCCGGTCGTCTCGAGGCGCAGTTGGAAAAATCGATCTCTCGATTACCCGGATCGAAGGGCGAGAGGCTACAATAGAGGTTACTGTGCGCAACGTAGCGCTTCCGCTCCTGCAAGAATGGGGCAACATGCCCCCTGCGCTTGACTGGCGGGCGGCGGTCGACAGCATCGCCATCGACCCGGCCTATGACGGCCTTGTGTTCCGCGCTGCGATGGCCGACGCGCCACTCCATAAGCGTGCAACTGTCAGCGGACACTACTGTGTGCAGGCGCCTGCATGGCCGACAACCCTTGCCTTACGCATCGTCGACATTGCAGGCGGCGAATCCATGAAGACGGTTCGCATCGAGATGTGACTTTGATATGAAAAATGATGTGAAAAATAACGTCGACGCAAAGGTGCAAGGAGATGGAGGCGCAGTGAAAGGGAAGAAAGCGCTTTGTGCGCTTGGACGACGCCTCAACCTCATTAGGAGAGATGAATATTATGCCAACGCCCGTTTTGACTGTTCTGGAGGAAGATAAACACGCCTGGTTTGCAGGTCGCACACGTGCCGTTTTAAAATTTCTCGACGCCGAACTTGGTCCGACCGGCAGCCTCCAGCGACGCAAGGTGCTCGACGTCGGCGGCGGCGCCGGCAACATGGCGCACCATCTGGCGCACTACGGCGACGTGATCAACCTGGAGTGCAATCCTCGTCCGATCCCGATCGCCCAACAGCGTAACATAACTACCGTGCAAGGTTCAGGTGACCATCTCCCCTTTCCTGATGAAACGTTCGATCTTGTCGCACTGCTCGACACGGTGGAGCATATTCCCGATGAGTTGGGCGTGTTTGCCGAATGCGCCCGCGTACTCAAGCCGGCCGGCGTGCTGATCGTCACCGTGCCAGCGTATATGTGGCTGTGGAGCTACAACGACGAAATCAACGCACATCAGCGCCGTTACACCGCCAACGAGCTGCGTCTGAAATTGAGCCTCAGCGGGCTGCGCGTCAGCCGCATCAGCTACAACAATTTTTTCCTGTTCCCGGCCGTGGCGGCGATGCGCCTCCTGCGCCCCTACAACCCCGACCTCAGAAGCCCGCACCTCCACGATGACGCCGATGTTTATCAGGTGGATATGGAGCCGATTCCAGAGCCGCTGAACACGATCTTGCATGGCGTCTACTGGTTGGAGGCCGAGATTTTAGCGCGCGTGCCTTTCCCCTTCGGTGTAAGCATTATCTGCACGGCGCGCAAATAAGGGAGCTCTGTCATGAATCGATTTTCTTCGGCTGTACGTTGCCACGTCGTTGCGCTGGCAGCTTACACACTGCTAAGTATCGTCTTGAGCTGGCCCCTGCTTCCGCACATCGCGACCCATGTCCCGGGCGTGCCGCAGTGGGCTTTCGACGAGGCCACCTTCGTCTGGAACATCTGGTATTTCAAACATGCGCTGCTCGAAACGCTGCAATCGCCGCTGCACAGCGAGTTGATCTGGTTCCCGCTCGGCATCGACCTGATCCTCTACACGTACAACTTTTATCATGTCCTGGCTGCGCTGCCGCTGGCCTTGGCCGTGAACCTGCCGTTCGCCAGCAACGTCGCCCTGTTGACGAGCACGATCCTAAGCGGCTATGGAACCTGGTTGCTGACGCTCTCTCTGCTGACAAAGTTGGAAAAAGAAAAGGGTCGCACGCCGTCTCGCGATCTCAGCGCTCCGCTCTTTCTGGCCGCCTTTATCGCCGGCGCCGTGTACACTTTCGCCTCAAACCGCTCCGTCTACGCGGCGTTGGGTCACTACGACATGACGACGACGCAGTGGATTCCGTTCTACGCGCTGGCGTTGCTGCGCGCCTTCGACCTGAACCTCCCTCCGGCGCGGCGGCGCAAGTGGGCCATCTTGGGCGGCCTGTTCTTTGCACTCACCGGCCTAGCGGAGATGATCAGCGCGCTCTTTTTGGCGATGTTCACGGTCATTGCGCTGCCCATCCGCCTGAGAGAGGGTCAGACCTCGAACGCTCCGGTCGCCCACGCTGCGCAATCCAACCGCCATCTTGCGCTCTCCCACGCTCGCACACTCGTCCCTTCTCTTCTCCTCCTCGGCCTTGTCGCCTTTCTCGTCTGGTCTCCGGCGCTGATCCCCATCCTGCGCACCTTTTTCAGCGCCGACTATGACCTGGAAGGATGGGGCGATGCGCTGATGTTGAGCGCCGACCTGTTGGGATGGTTCACGGCGACGGTTTTTCACCCCCTCTTCGGCGGCGACGTCGTGCGCGAGATGCGGCTTGTGCAGCAGCGGGCGATCAACCCGGAGCTGATAGGCTTCCGCGACATCAACACCGTCTTTCTCGGCTGGGCGACGCTGGCGCTGGCGCTGGTGGGGGCGTTGACGCACTGGCGCAGGGTCAAAATCTGGGTGTGGACGGCGCTCGTCTTCGGCGTGTTGACATTGGGGCCGCTGCTTCAGATCAACGGGCGCTATCGTTTTGATCTTGACGGTCTGGAGACAACCGTGCCCCTGCCCTTCCTTTTGCTGCACTTCATTCCGATCGTCAAGGCCAACCGGGCGCCCAACCGCAACAGCGTCCTGCTCATGTTGGGGCTCGCCGTGCTGGTCGGCTACGGCCTCTACTGGCTGCTCGACCAGGCGCGCAGACGTCGCCTGACCATGAACGTCACATGGCTGCGACCGACGGTGGCCACAGCGCTGACCGCCGCCATCCTGTTCGAGCATCTGGCGCTGCCCCTTCCGCTCACCGACGCGCGCATCCCCGCCGTCTACGAGACAATCGCCGCCGAGCCGGGCGAGTTCAGCATCCTTCAGCTCCCTCTCGGCTGGCGCAACAGCTTCGGCGTCTTCGGCCCCGAAAACACGCTGCTGCAATACTATCAATCTGCGCATGGCAAGCCGATGCTGGGCGGCAATATCAGCCGTGCACCTACGTTCAAGATGGAGTACTTTGAACGCATTCCCTATTTCAAGGCGTTGACCGAAGTCCAATTTGGCCGACCGGTCCCTCCGGAAACGCTGGAGACGGCGATCGGGCAGGCGGAAGACCTCATGTATCTCTACGATACGCGCTATGTGTTGCTCTTTCCACCCATTCCCGACCGGCCGCCCTACTCCGACACGTGGCAGGACGCCTGGGATTTCGTCAGGCGCACGTTGCCGCTGGAGCCAACGCCCTTCTGGGCGAATGAAGGCATTGAAGCCTATCGGGTGATCCAGCCGGCGGGCGGCGATCAGTTCTATCTGAACCTGGGCGAGCCGGGCACTTTCGCCTATCGCGGGGAAGGGTGGGACGAGGCGGAAGTGGACGCTCCGTACGGCGCCAGCGCAGTTTGGGCGACAGGGCGCAGCAGCCGCCTCTTCATACCTCTGCGGCGGGTGAATGCGGACGCCGTCTATCGCATTCAGGTGACTGCCCATCCCTTCGCCTATCCCAACAGTCCGCTGCAACAGGTTGCGCTCACAATCAACGGCCATCGCCTCGATGCGCAGCCGCTGCCCGACGGCTGGCACACTCTGACGTGGACGGCGCCGGGGACGCTGCTGAAAAATGGTCTGAATCGCCTGGAGCTGACATGGAGCCATGCGGCCGCCCCGCGTGCAGTTATCCCCGGAGAGCGGATGATCGGTGCAACGGGTGTAGCGCTGCCCATCGACGCCGATCTCAAGGGGTTCAACGAGGGCGGCTTCATTGCGCTCTTTGACGAAAATGGTCGCCAGATCGACGGCTCTGCCGGGCGTCGCGGTGTTAACATCACTGTGCTGGACTCCCGCACCGGTCGTGTGCTCGACAAAGTGGGCTTCGACACCGCCGCCTCCGAGGCCGAAAATGAGCGTCTGATCGCTTTTGTAAATCAGATCCCGGCTGGCGCACCCACGTTGGTCGTCACCTACGGCGAAGCAACGAACTACCTGAACGAGCAGGCGCTGAAGGCGTTGGAGCAGATCGGCGCTTCGCTGACACTTGATGAGGTGGCTGGTCAGCATTTCGCCGTTGTTGGCGTGAAGGGGGCGGCTCCGGGTTCGGCCGCCCAGGTAATCGACGCCCACGAGGCATTCCTGCGCGTTAGCCTCAATCGGGACCGCCGACCGTTGGCCGCAGCGGTCGATTCCGTGCAGGTCGGAAGATGAAACGTTCGATTGAGGATCGAACTTATTTCAAAAAAGCTTGTCACGAATGACACGAATGGACAAGTTCTAGATTATCGTGAATGGATTAGCCTTCGCCGCGGCGAGCATGATAGGTTGTCATGATGCGATCCCAAGGCAGCGCCTGGGTGCGCAGGCGCACAATGGTGTACATGGCCTTGAAGATTTCACGCCGGTTGATCTTGCTGGAGCCTTGTGTGCGGTTGACGAAGGTGATCGGGGTTTCACCCACGCGAAAGCCGGCGCGCTCGACGATGAAGGCCATCTCGATCAGGAAACTGTAGCCGCTGCTGAAGATGGCGTCGAGGTCGAGCGCTTCCAACACGCGGCGGCGATAACAACGAAAGCCGGCGGTGCAATCGCGCGCGCTCACGCCGAGCACCATGTGCGCCAGCGCGTTGGCGGTGAAGCTGATCACTCTGCGCAAAACGGGCCAGCCGACCACAGCGCCGCCGGGCACGTAGCGGCTGCCGATCACAAGATCGTGGCCATCGGCGGCCATGTCGAGGAGATTGGGCAGGCTCTCCGGGCTGTGGCTGAAGTCGGCGTCCATCGTGCAGATGTATTCATAGCCTTGCTCCATGCCATAGCGAAAGCCCGCTCTGTAGGCGGTGCCCAGCCCCAGCTTGCCGGGCCGATGCAGCACGCGCACGCCGGGATCGTCGGCGGCGAGGGCGTCGGCGATGGCGCCGGTGCCGTCGGGAGAGGCGTCGTCAATCACCAAGACGTGCACGTCGCCGGGCAGGCTGCGTAGGCGTCCGACCAGTGGCGCCAGATTTTCGCGTTCGTTGTAGGTGGGCACAATCACCAGCGCCCGGCCATGCCATGAATTGTCCATCATAGACTGTTCGTAAGCCTTCAAAACCAGAACATTATCGGTCAGAGAATGAACACGGTCAAATCCGGCTTGCTTGCACAGCTTCAGCCCATCTCTTCTACAGACCGGCGCGTCGCCGTCGTGATCGGCGCGGTGGTCGTCGGTCTGCTGATGCGCGCAACCCCGCTCGACCTGCTGCCTGGGGACGCCGGCGAGTTTCAGTTTGCGGCGTGGAACTTTGGGCTGGCGCACGCCACCGGCTATCCGCTGTACCTGATCATCGGCGGCCTCTGGCAACATCTCTGGGCCTGGTTTGGCGTCTCGCCGGCGGCGTCGCTCAACGTTCTCAGCGCCGTCTTTGCGGCGGTTGCGGCGAGCGCGCTTTACCTGCTGCTCGTGCAGTGGCTGCCCGCTGCGCCGACGACGCGACGCCTGGCCGCAGCGCTGGCCGTCGCCTTTTTCGTCGCCAACCCGACGGTGCGCAGCCAGGCGATCCAGGCCGAGGTCTACACACTGCACGCTTTGCTGCTGATCGTCATTCTATGGGCGGCCGGGCGCATCCTGCTCGTTGAAGCGCTGAGCGATGAGGATTTTGCAAGGCGTTTCGCTCTGCTGGCCTTCTGCCTCGGACTGGGGCTGACCCATCACGCCACTACCGTACTGCTGGGGCCTGCGCTGCTGCTCGCCCTGTTTGCGTGGCGCAGAGACTGGTTTCGCAGCCCTCGCACCTGGCTGCGGGTGATTCCCGCCGGTCTGGCGCCGCTGCTTCTCTATCTGTATGTACCGCTGCGCAGCGGGCCACACGCCTCACCCTGGTATCATCAGCGGCTGGGGGACGGCGTCCTCACCCTCTTCGACAATACGCCCGCCGCTTTTTTAGGTTTTATCACCGGCCGTTCGATCTCCGTCGGTTTTCACGACCTCGGCGCCGCCCTGGCCGCTGCGCCAACGGCCCTGGTGCTTTGGCTGCGCCATTTTGAATGGACCGGCCTGCTGTTGATTGCGCTTGGCCTCTTTGCCTTGGTTCGTCTGCGCGCCTGGCCGCTGCTGACGCTGACGTTGAGCTATTTTGTCTTGCAGCAGGGCTTCAATCTGTTCTACGCCATCGGCGATATTTTCGTCTATTACATCCCACTCTACCTTGTCGCCAGCATCTGGATTGCGTTCGTCGGCGTCGGCATTGGGGCCGGCTTTCGCTTGGCCGGGCAGGCACCGACGAACGTTCAGCCTCCGGCGTGGAGCGTTGGCCTGCTGCTTGTCCTGTTCATTCTGCCGCTTCAGCTGTGGATCGCCTACACATCCCTTTTCGACTCGCTCAAGTCCGAAAGTGTGACCGCACGCGCCCAGTGGGAGGCGATCCTGGGCGCCGATCCACCCGCCGACGCTATCCTGATCAGCAACGATCGCAATGAGATGGTTCCGCTTTTTTACCTGCAAGTGGTTGAGGGCCGTGGCAAAGGACACACAGGCCTTTTTCCGTTGATTGCGCCCGGCGCGCGCTTCCAAGACATCGGCGCCACCGTGCAGACGGCGCTCGACGAGGGTGGGGCGCAGCCGGTGTATCTGATCAAGGCGATGCCGGGGCTGGAAGCGCGCTTTGCGTTGGAGCCGCGCACGCCGCCGCTGGTGGAAGTGATGGGTTCACACGCCGCAGAGACCTCAGCTGTTCGCCTGGATGCGCCATATGGGCCGCTTTTGCTGCTCGGCTACACCTGGACGCCTACGACGGAAGGCGCCCAGGTGACGCTGGCGTGGCGGGTGAAGACGTCCATTGCGGAAAACTACACGACCACCGTACAGCTTTTCGACGCCGAAGGCGAAAAAATCGGCCAAAGCGACCGTCCGCCAGGGGGCGTTTACTATCCGACGTCTCTGTGGAAGGTGAACGAGACGTTGGTGGAGCGGCATGAGCTCTTCTTACAGACCGACGCAGAACCAAGGCGGATGCTGGTGGGCATGTATCGCAGCGCAGACGGCGAGCTGCTGGCGGCGCCGTTGGAATTCCTCCTCCCCGAAAGCGAGTGACGAAGATGACAAGCAGTGAATTCACCGTCGTCCAACCCTGGCGCTCCAATCGCAAGAGCGCAGGCTGGTGGATCTTCTCGCACGTGCGACGCAACTGGCCGATCATCGCCGTCATTCTCGCCGGCGCCATCGGCAACGCGGCGTTGGCGGCAGCCATCCCCATCTTCACCGGTCAGGCGTTTGACGCCGTCACCGGCGGGGCGACAGATCTGCGCGCTTTGGCGATCGCCTGTCTCCTGCTGGTGCTCAGCCAGCTTGTGCGGTCGGGCCTGCAGCTGGCGCGCAACTTCGGCAGTGAAGTGCTCGGGCAGCGGCTGGAGCGCGACGCACGTCGAGAGCTGTACGGCGAGCTATTGGGCAAGAGCATGGGCTTTCACGATATGCACGCCACCGGCGACGTGATGGCGCGCGCCACCAACGACGTGCGCGAGCTGGCGCTGATGATGGCGCCGGGTCTCAACCTGGTGGTCGGCTCGGCGATCTTTCTGGTGATGCCTATCATTGTCGCCCCGCGCTATCATCCGACGCTGGTCATCGTGCCCGTGCTCTTCGCCATCGGCTACCTGTTGGCGATGTGGCATTACCTGCGCAGTTTGCAGCCTGCCACCGCCGCCGTGCGCCGCGCCTTCGGCCAGATGAACGCACGGTTGACCGAGGCGATCGAAGGCATCGAGACGGTCAAAGGCGCGGCGCAAGAGGAGCGCGAAGTCGCCCTCTTCGAGCGCAACGCCGCCCGCGTGCGCGACGCCGTCGTGGCGCAGGCGCGCGTCGAGGCGCGCTTCTTACCGTTGTTGCTGCTGGCCGTGGCGACCGGCGTCGCCTTCGGGCAGGCGCTCTATCTCTATCATCAGGGCGTCATCACCGTGGGCGCAGTGGCGGCCTACGTCGGGCTGATTTCGCTCTTCGACTTTCCGGTCTTCACCTCGCTCTTTGCCTATTCGCAGGTGGCCTCCGGCCTGTCCAGCGCGCGACGCATCCTGGAGTTGATCCGCGAGCAGGCGGTCGTCGACCAGAACGTCGGCGGGTATATGGGGCCGATGCGCGGAGCGGTCGCCTTCGAGCGTGTGACCTTCCACTATCCCTATGGCGACGGCGACGCTGCGCAGAACGCCCTGGAGGATGTCTCCTTTTCTATCGAGGCCGGACAGACGCTGGCGCTAGTGGGGCAGACAGGCGCCGGCAAAAGCACCGTCGCCAAGTTGATCAACCGCATCTATGACGTCGACGCCGGCTGCATCGCCATCGACGGCGTCGACGTGCGCGAGTGGGACCTGGAGGCGCTGCGGCGCCAGATTTCCATCATCGAGCAGGATATCTTTCTATTTAGCAGATCGATTGCGGAAAACATTGCTTTCGGCAAACCTGACGCCACGCAGGAAGAGATCGAAGCGGCGGCGCATGCGGCGCAGGCGCACGATTTCATCATGAGCTTCCCGGAGGGCTACGCCACCGTCGTCGGCGAGCGCGGCATGATGCTCTCCGGCGGCCAGAGGCAGCGCATCGCCCTGGCGCGCGCCTTTTTGACCAACCCCGCCATTTTGATCCTGGACGATTCCACCAGCGCCATCGACAGCGCCACCGAGGACCAGATTCAGCGCGCCATCGAGCGCGCCAGCCAGGGGCGCACGACCATTCTCATCACGCATCGCCTTTCGCAAATTCGCTGGGCCGATAAGATCGTCGTGCTGCGCAAGGGCCGCGTCGTTGCGCAGGGGACGCACGCAGAGCTGCTCGAACGTTCGCAAGCCTATCGAGACATCTTTGCGCGGCTGTAACATTTGTGCAGTCGCGCCACCGCTTCTACAAGATCGGCCCGTTAGGGGGGCGGTGCGCCAGGTCGATCTGCTGGCGCAGCTCGGTGCGCGCCGCCAGCAAATTTTCGCGCGCCTTGAAGAAGGCCGCCTCGGTGAACTCCATGGCGCCGCTCTCCAGAATTTCGAGCAGCGCATCGACCACGCGCAACACCTTGCCCTCCAGCAGCTCGATGGTGGTGCCGTAGACGGATTCCGGGATGAAGAAGACGGCGACGATGCTCAACAGCCAGCTTCCCATCATGACCGTCGCCATCTGTTGGCTGACCCTGCCCGGCAGCGACAGGGCGAGGAAGAACCAGAGGATCACCATGAGCGCAACGACCTGCCAGCGTGCGATAGGCCGTGCAGCGGAGAGCGTCGCCAGCCGGGGCTGCAAGCGGTCGTAGCGTTTCAGATGCGCCAGCCACGCGTTGAAGCGATGGCACTGTTTGAGGTTGACGCGGTGTTGATCGTAGTTGGCCAGCTCGGTGGCATAGGCGCGGCACTCTTCGGCCAGCTCATAGAAGGCCCTGCGGTCCAGCGTCAGGGTGGGAGGGGGCGTTGAACGGTGGAAGACGTTCGGAAAACGGTTCACCCGGGGCGACTGATGAACAAAGCGGCGATGCACAACACGGTCGTCCAGAAGACGGCTTTCAACGCAGCGCTGCGCAGGCGCACAGCGTCTTCCGGCGCCGTGAGATTGCGGCTCACTTCAGAGAAGACGCCCATCGCCAGCGGTAAGGTGGCCAGCCCGACGAGATACCAAAGCGGCAGCGGTGTGAGCACGGTGACGGCGAGAATGCTGGCGTAGGCGAGCATCGTGATGACCACGTTCAGGTCGAGCGCGCGCGCCGGGCCCAAGATCACGGCGAGGGTGCGCTTGCCGATCAGCCAGTCGCGGCGCAGCGTCGTCAGATTTTGGCTGAGGACGACCAGAAGGACGAGCAGGGAGATGGGCAAGCCGCCGAGCACGGGCAACCAGCTCAGCGTCTGCGTCTGTGCATAATAGGCGCTCACCAGCGACAAGAGCCCAAAGGCCGTAAATACCCCCAGCTCGCCCATTCCATAGCCCCGGTAGGCGTAACGGACGGGCGAAATTACGGCGCCAAGCTGCAGCAGAAAAGCCAGGGCGCCGAAGAAGAGCACGGGCCAGCCGGCGAACAGCGCCAACCAGAGGCCGCACAGGGCGCTTGCGGTGTACAGCAAGGCGCCCATGTTGAGCAGCAACGTGGAGGGTAGAATACCATTCTGCTGGAGCATGAAGGCGCTACTGGGAAGGTCGGTGGCCGGACGCGCCTCGCTGCGCAAACTTTGCTGGAAATCTTGGTAGGCGCTCAGCATCTGAAATGCGAACGCCGAGAGGAGCACACTGACGATGGCGAAGAGAAAATTCGGCCACACCAGCGCCCCCTGCCACCATCCCCCGATGACAGCCGCCAAGACGGAGGGCAAAACGAGCGCCATCGTGACGTCTGGGCGCAATGCCGACAACACTGCAAGGAGCGGCGTCTCGGCCATACGTCGCTCGCCTTCCAGCTGGAGGCGTCTCAGCAATGAAGAGGATTCACTTGCCTGGCCACCTGAGTAATGCGTCATAATCGAAGTCGCTCATCCGCTCCAGATCGATTTCTGCTGGACGCCGTATAGATTTGCAATCGAACGGCGGGGAGAAATCTCTGGCGACTGTTCAGCCCGGACGCTTACGCTTTTACGCGAATCACACCGGCAAAATTGAGGACGGAATGATTACTCGCTTGCTATCGTAACATCTTGCGCAAGGAAGGTCAAGATGGTTTTTCACCATTTTTACTCTTTTTGCTCGGGTCGCTCGGACCGGCTCAATTCGAGATTCTGCCGCAGCAGCTCCAGACCGTTTTCCACCTGTCGGCTGATCACATGCAGCTCTTCCGCCAGTTCTTCGAGCACGCCGGCAGCGTAGCGGTCCGCTTCGTCGCGGCGTCGCTGCGCCGCCAGCTGAGAGTCGAGGACGATGCGCTCCGCCTCTCGCTTGGCGGCGGCGACCAGGGCGTCGTGGCTGAGGATCTCCTGCGCCCGCCGTTTCGCCTGTTCGACGATGGCGGCAGCCTCCGCCTCGGCGGCTTCCAGGATGCGCTCGCGCTCCTGCAGCATGCGCTCGCTTTCGATGATCGAGGCCGGCACATTGACGCGCAGACGCTCGATCATCTCCCTGGCGGCGTTGGCGTCCACCATGCGCAGCGAGGACATCGGCACGCGTCGGCTGTTTTCGATCAACGCTTCTAATTGATCGATGATCTGCAAGATAGCGATGGGGCACCTCCTGCGAGCATTGCGAAGCGCCGACAAGGCGCAACATCAAGGGCTGATCGAAGAGAAGCTCGCCTTCGGACGGGTCTCAATCGCGATGGACGAGTTTCTCTTCGCGGCGAAGATAGATTTTGGGCGCGCCGCTGCGCAGCGGACGATCGAATTTGCGGCTCAAGGCCTCCACGACGTGGGGGGGCGCCCATGCGCTGCATTCTCCGCCCAGATTGGCGACTTCTTTGAGAATGGTGGCGCTCAGATAGGCGTACTCACTGCTGCAGAACAGGCAACAAAGTTCAATCTCCGGCGCCAGCCCGGCGTTCGCCCAGCCGATCTGCTGTTCATACTCAAAGTCGGCCACATTGCGCAGACCGCGCACGATGACGTCCGCCTTGTGCTGACGCGCACACTCCACCGTCAGGCCGGAGTAGGAAACAACGCGTAAATTGGGGAGGTGATCCAGCGCCTGTTGCGCCAATTCCACGCGCTCCTGAGTGCTGAACAGGAGTTTTTTGGGCGGCGCCTCGTAAATCGCTAACACCACCTCGTCAAAGAGCACGCTGGCGCGTACCGCAATATCGATGTGGCCGTTATGGATAGGATCGAACGTTCCTGGATAGAGTGCGCGCACCATAGAGATCGCCTTTTCTTTGTTGCGTTACGCTTCAGGCAAAAACTGGAGAAACACCTGATTGCCGAACAGCACGCCGCGTCTGCTCAGACGAATGCGCTCGGCGTCCAGCGTCAGCAGACCGGCTGCGCTCAACCGCCTCAGTTCATTCTCGAACACCTGAGACGGAGAGCACCCATGGAGCGCCGCAAACCGGTCCTGGCGAACTCCTTCGCGCACCAACCGCAAACCCAGCATCATGCTTTCTCCCATGGCTAGAGGGGGAGAAATGTCCTCGACGAATTCTGCGAGCGGTTTGCCCTCGCATGTGCGTCGAACATAGGTGCGAACCGGTCGCACATTGCCCCAGCGCTGTTCGATGTATGAGCCATTTCCCGACGTCCGTAGATGGCTATGGGCGCCCGGCCCCACGCCGAGGTAGTCCTCGTTGCGCCAGTAAAGCAAATTATGCCGACAGGCAAAGTGAGGCGTCTCGCTTTCCGAGTCCGTCGAACTGGCGCGTCGAGCCCAGTTGGAAATTTCATAATGCAGATAGCCGGCCTGCGCCAAGCGCTCCATCGCCATCTCGTAAAATGCGGCGGCGAGATCCTCATCGGGCGCAACGATCTTGCCGCTATTCACCCAATGAAAGAAGGGTGTGCCGGGCTCGACAATCAAACTGTATAGGCTCAAGTGCTCGGGTTGGAGCGAGATCGCCTCCTCCAAGGTCTGAGCCCAGGCTTCCGCGCTCTGCTGAGGAAGCCCGAAGATAAAATCCAGGTTGATGTTGTCGAAGCCCGCCCGTCTGGCCATGTCATACGCCACGCGTGCGTCTTTGGCCGAATGAATGCGTCCGAGCAGGCGAAGCTCATCCGCCTGGAAGCTCTGCACTCCCATGCTCAGACGATTCACACCCAAGGCGCGCAGGGCGGCGAATTTCTCCCGATCCACGGCGCCGGGATTGGCCTCGCACGTGATTTCGACGTCCTCTGCGACGCGGAACGTGCGATGCACTGCAACAAACAACTGCTCGAGTTGTCTCGGCGACAGCACGGTGGGCGTCCCGCCGCCGACAAAAACGGTCGAGATAGTGCGCCCCGCCAGCGGATCGGCCCAGCGAGCCATCTCGGCGATCAGCGCCTCGACTGTGGCTTGATAGAGCGCCTCTAACCCTGCATAGGTATTGAAGTCGCAGTAAGGGCACTTTCGTTCACAAAATGGGATGTGGATATACAACCCCAGGCGGGGCAGGTCGTTCATCGATTTTCCAGACGGAATCCGTGCCCGCGCACGGTAAGGATATAACGAAACTCGCTGTCGCACTCTTCGATGCGCTCGCGCAAGCGACGCACCAGGGCGTCGATCGCCTGCTCGCTCACCCCTTCACTGGCCGCCTCTGGCCAGACCGCTTCGATGATCTGTTCGCGGGTGATCACGCTTCCGCCGGCGTTCCAAAGCGCTTCCAGCAGCCGGTATTGGTGGAGGCTGAGCGGCGGATCGATCAGGATGCCGTTCACCCAGACCTGGCGCGTTTCTTTGTCGATGCGCAGGCCTTGCTTCTCGCTATCGATCGAGAGCGGCGTCGTTGCACCGGCGTCCACAAAGGCGAGCTTGAAACGCAAGGCGATCTGGATTTCGTCGCCGTCTTGCAAGGGCTGAGGCGCGTTCGGCAGCACCGCCTGGCCGTTTACATGGGTGCCATTCTTGCTGCCCAGGTCTTCTACGTAGTAGTGATCCTGGCTCCAAAACACGCGTGCATGGCGCCGACTTACCTGCCGGTCGGGCAGGTGAATATCGCATGACTCATCCCGACCAATGGTCAGCGGATGTTTTCGATCCAGCGGCCATCGACGACCGGCTTCAAGCCCGCGCTGCAAGACGAGCATGGCGTTCTCTTGCGGCCCGCTCTCGTGGACAGACTCGACGCCATTGGTGGATTCGTGGTTCACTTCAGATGACATTGGCTCCCTCTTCAAGACTGAATGGTCAGTCAGGTGCACGTTCGCTCCTGCGCTGTCAAAAAAGTCCTCAAACGAATTGACAGCGTCTGCGGGGGCGCGCATAATGGAGAACATTGATGAATCTATCCATTGATTCTCAACTTTCCCTTTCGAGGCATCTGTTTGCTCGCCGTTGCATCCCGACTTCCGAATGTGCGTATTATACCAGAGTTGCGAAACGTAAAAAATGATTCAGCCTATTTCTCCTGATACAGATTCGATCGTTGAGTAGCATGCACCACATACTGGAAACCGGCAAGGTTCTACGAGGAAGATACGAGATCCAGGAGCTGGTTGGGCAAGGGGGCATGGGCGCCGTCTATCGCGCGGCGGACCTTCGGCTGTCGGGCCGCGTTTGTGCAGTCAAAGAGGTGCTGCCTGCCCTCACCGAAAGCTCCGCCACCAAGGAAGAACTGGAGCAGATTGCAGAGCAATTCCGGACAGAGGCCAGCATCCTAGCCCGGCTCGACCATCCCAATCTCCCCAAAGTCTCGGACTATTTTTCGATCGGCGGTCGAGAATACCTGGTCATGGATTTTGTGGAGGGCAAGGACCTCCAGGAAATTCTTCAAGAGGCGCAGCGCCGCGGGGAGCGGCTCTCGGAAGCGCAGGTGCTCACCTACGCCTCCCAATTGCTCGACGCCCTGGAATACATGCATAGCCAGAACCCGCCGGTGGTTCACCGTGACATCAAACCCAGCAACATTAAGGTGACTCCGCGCGGAACGGTGAAACTGGTTGATTTCGGCCTCGTCAAAATCCTTCGCACTGACGACAGCCGCACCGTCACCGTCGTGCAGGGACGCGGCACGGTGGCCTATACACCCCTCGAACAGTACGGCGGCGACGCCGGCTTCACCGACTGTCGCAGCGATATCTATTCCCTGGCGGCAACGTTGTACCACCTGCTCTGTGGGCAGCCGCCGGCCGACGCCAAGGAGCGTTTTTTGCGCCCTGGCCTGCTGACGCCCATTCGCCAGCTGAATCCCGACGTCTCCCCGCGCGTCGAGCGCGCCATCTTTCGCGCCCTGTCCATGCATCCGAGCGAGCGCCCTAGTTCAGCTCGCGAGTTTCGCGAAATGCTGTTTGGGTCGGACCTACGCACCTACCCTTCGACGCCGTCCACGCTGTTGACGCCGTTGGACCCTCCTTCACGCAGCTGGGGAGCGGTTTTCAAAGAGAATAGCCTGCTGATTGCGGTCGCAGCCGTTTTGCTTCTAATTGCGTTCGCGATCAGCGTCATCTAGATGAGAAGCGACGGCGCGTCGAACCGGAGAAGCAACGGTTCGACGCCTGTAAATCTAGGGTTCAGAGGGGAAAGAAGGAAAAGTGCGCCGTCGCTCAGTCAAGGCCGGCTCTGAATCGGGAATAGAGGGACGCGAAGCCTCCTGCAAAGCAGCCCCTCGCCGCTCTTCTCGCTGTTCGCTATGATGCAGCCCCCAAAACAACAGCCCTAACGGAATGCAGATCAGCGCTGCGGTGGTGACGCCCCAGACCAGCAAGGCTGCGACACCGATCAGTTGCGCCTGAAGCTGTCCTGGGAAATCGGGCTGAAACCCGTTCGCCACAAACAGCCCGGAGACGCCCTGGCCGGCAATTCCCAGGTAGGCGTCGACGCCGGTCGCCTGCCAGCCTACGCCGCTGACGCCATCGGCGAAGACCCCGGCGAGCAAGAGCCCCACGAGCGCTGGAGCCCCCGCCGTCGTCACCAGCCCGGTGGCGTCATCCAGCCGCGCCAGATGGTCGATGGCGTACGTCAAGAACGGTGTGGTGGCGCCCGCCAGAAAGCCGATCATCAAGGCAGGCATCGGCTGCATAAAAGGCGCCGCTGCAAGCCCGGCCACCGCACCCGCAACTAAGCCACGCGCCGCCAACGTAGGATGGCTATCTCCGGCCACAAACCAGGTGTATAACAGCGGGACGATTGCACCGGCGGTCATCGACAACACAATGTTGACGCTGCCGCGCATCATTCCGACCTCGCCAATTGCCTCGACATGCAGTGGATTCGACCAGAGCCAACCCACTGCGCCGGCCAATACAAAAAGGCTGCCGACCACGGTCAGCAAAGGCCGATAGTCCGGAGGCAATTGCTCCCCATCCTGATGCGCTCGCCGGGGAACCCAGACGATCAGCGCAACAAGGCCGAACGTGGCAGCCAACAGGTGAACCACGCCGGCGCCGCCGACGTCGATGAAGCCATGCCCCAAGGTTAAATTCTGTCCAAGCGCCGCCAACCAACCGCCGCCGTGCACCCAATTGCCCGCCAGCGGATAGACGAAGCCGCCGATCGAAAGCGCAATGAGCATCGTCGCCAGGGCCGGCGCTCGACCTCGCAGCGCCATCGCCGGCGCCAAGGCGACTGTAAACACCCAGGGAATCTGAGACAAAAAGAGCGCGTACATCAGCGAAGTCACCTCGCGACCGGCCAGGAACCAGCCGCTAAGACCGGCGACGCCCCATCCCACGCCCCAGTTCGGCGGCAGCGGCGTCCACTCCCAGACCAGCATGCGTAGCTCTGGGCGCATGTACAGCAGACCGACGCCGCCGAAGTGCAGTGCAAATCCCACCGCCCAATATGCGATCGCCGCCAGCCCCATGGCGGCCACCGCGCTCAATGCTGCACTCCACGCTCGCTCGCGATCCAGCCCGGCCACGCCGATCAGGATGAAGCCGACCGGCATCAGCATGGAGAGCGCCGAGGCGAGCAGCGACCAGGTGAGCAGGGACAAGGGCGCAGGCGCAGATACGAGATCGCCCTGCGCCTGCGCCGCCATCGGAGCCGCC
>CALFWA010000306.1 GCA_937928035.1 uncultured Caldilinea sp.
TACTGGTCGGCGCGTGGCTTTCACTTCGGCGTGCACCCGGAAGCGCCTAATTTGCGCATCATGCAGGCGCTGCGCGAGCGCGGGATCGTCGTCAGCATTGAGCCGTTCCGCGAAGCCTCGCGTCCGCTAAGCGACGCCGAGCTGAGCGCGCTGGTCGGCGCCTGCGACATTTTCTCCCCCAATCGGGTCGAAGCTGAGTCGCTGGTGGGAAGCGGCGACCCGATGGCGCTGATTCGACGCCTGACAGACGCCGGCGCAGCCATCGTAGCGCTGCGCATGGGCGCCGAAGGCTCCATCGTGCATTGGGCGGCGACCGGCGAGACGTGGTGCATTCCGCCGGCGCCCACGCAGGTGGTGGACCCGGTCGGCGCCGGCAACGCCTACTGCGGCGCGCTGCTTGTGGGCTGGCTGGAAACTGGCGACCTGCGGCTGGCGGGCATGTGTGCAGCGGTCGCGGCGAGTTTCCTGGTGGAGCAATACGGCCTGCCAGCTCCGCGCCCCGACCTCCGCCAGGAGGCGGAGCGACGGTTGGTCAGCCTTTTCGATTCTCACTCAATTTCGAACACGCCTTCCATGCCGCCGGCCAGCACCCTCCCTTGACGCGTCCTCAAGAAGGTGAGCGCCGGCGGCAAAGCGAGCGGCGTCCAGCACTCGCCATCCTCCGAACGCCAGATGCGTTCGACGTCGCTGAGCAGCCAACCGTCTGGCAGCGCCAATAGGGCGTTGACGACCTCGGGCGCATCGGGAACAGGTCGGAAGGTGTAACCGCCGTCATCCGAGCGCCACAGGCCAGCGCCTTCCGTCCCTGCCAGTACAGGGCCGCCGCAATGAAATGTAGGCGACACGGCGATCGAAAGCACCGGCGCAGGTAAAGAGGCGATCTGTTTCCAGCCGCGCCCGGCGTTGGGCGACCGATAGAGTCCGTTTCCGGCGCCGGCGAAGACGACCTCCAGGGGAGGCCAGTCGCCGTCCGCCTGCAGCGGCGCCCACGCCAGCGTCAGCACGTCGAAGTCAAACAGGCCGAAGTTGCAGACGAAGAAGTCGCGGCCCCGATTGGCGCTGCGCAGCACGCCTCCGCCTGAAGAGCCTGCCAGGATCACGCCGGTGTGCGCGTAGTTAGGATGAGGCGCCAGACAGACGACCGGCGCCGTTACGTTGTCTACCCAGCTTGCGCGCCAGCCGCCGTCATCTGTCGTGTAGGCGACGCCGTGCATTGCGCCTCCGACCAGCAACCGTTCGCCGTCATGCAAGCAACAGGAGGGATGGGGATCGGGCTGGGGCGTGGCGAGCAGTTGTCCATCTTTGTACAGAAACAGACCTTCTGGGCCGAGCGCCCAAATTTCATTATGATTTTCGGTGAGCGAAAGAATCACAGGCATAGTTACGGTGTGAAACTCTGCTGAGGTTTGCGGTGATAAACGATGGCGTCGGTGCTCAACGCCATGGATGCGCCGCTGACTGCAGCCTGCAAGACCGCTGCCACGACGTCCGTAGCATCGAGCAGACCGGCGCGCTGCGCATCCACGATTGCCTCCCGGAGCACGTCATACGTCATCGGCGGCCCCTGCTCCGCCACCCGTTCTAGAATGAGCGCAGGCGCAGAGACGCCTGCGTTGCACAGCAGCTGTCGTTGCGGAGCGCTGAGCGCATGGGCTACGATGCGCATGCCGGATGCACATTCGGCGTCGCTTTCCTGTGCAGCCGCTTGCAACACTGCGCCGCGACAATGCAACAGCGCTGCGCCGCCGCCCGCCACCACGCCCCCGCGCTGCACGGCGGAGAGCACCTTCCAGGCGCGCTCCGCCTGGGCGCGACGCATATCACGCTCCGGCTGGTGATAGGCGCCGATCTTTAAGACGCCAACGCCGCCGGTCAGTGCGGCCAGGCGGCGCACCAGGATGGGCCGCTCTTCCTCGTCGTAGGGCAACAGGGCCAGACGACGGCTGAGGTCGGCGATTTGCTCCTGGATGAACGATCGCCGCGCTCCTTCCATCGTGACTACAAGGTTTTTTTCAGAGAACTCGACGCGCTGCGCACGTCCCAAATCTTCCGGGCATGCGTCTCTGGCGGTTCGCTCGCCGAGTTCGCCCAAAATTGCAGCGCCGGTCATGGCGGCGAGATCCTGCAGGGCAAAACGGCGCTCATCGCCGACCGCCCTCAGTTTGACCGCCAGGATCGTCGCCTTGCGCTTTTCGGCGGGCTGCATCTGATTGGCGACGAGCACGTTCAAAGCCGGACCGGAGACGTCCGGCGCAATGATCAGGAGCGCTTTGCGCCCTGCGCGAATCGTCGCTTCAAGCAAAGCGACCGCCTGCGCCGCTTCGTTCAGAGGCTTGTCGAGGAGCGCAACCGCCGGCGCAACGAGCACGCTGCGTTTACGCTCCATTTCGGTGTAGAAATACATGCTGGCGATCTCGGCGCCGTAGTGGGCGCCGCCCAGATATTGTCGCTCCAGATAGGGAGCGACATAGGATTCGATCTGGATGTGACCGTCCGCTCCGAGCAGGTAGCTCATCTCGCCGAGCACCGCCGCCAGATCATCGTCCTGAACGATCGTGCGCGCGACCACGGCCAGGTTGCGTTCGCCGTCGACCTGTACGCTTTGGCGGCGCAGCGCTTCGACCGCCGCGGACGCGCCCCGCTGCATCCCCTCGGTCAGACGCATGGCGTTGAACCCGGCGGAGATCTGGCGGACGCCTTCATCGACCAGCGCCCGCATTAACACCAACGCAGTTGCGCCGCCGTCGCCCACTTGCTGTTCGAGCCTCCAGATCACGTGCCGCGCCAACATTGCCCCCACGTCGAGGTCGGGCCGACCTAAGCTGATGATGCGACGCAGGGCCGTGGCGGCGTCGTCGAGCGCTTCCACAATGCGTCGCGTGCCTTCGTAGTTGAGCACCGGCCCGCGGCTAGGGCCAAGCGTCGCCGCCACCATATCTGCCAACATGGCGATGCCTGCATGAAACTGGCTGCGCGCTTCGGGTTGGAAAGCGATCCCCGGACGCAGAACAGGCGTCGATGGCGCAGAAGGACGATTGGGTTGTGGCATAGACGAACCTTTTCGAGCGACCTTCAATTTTCAGTCTTGCCGGTAAATGATTGAGCGAGGGCGAACTTCAGCCCTGAAAATGCTACCCCAGGCGCAATGATTCGTCAAAACAGAGGAGAAGGTCAGGAACGGTTGGCGTAGGCGCGTTGCAAGGCGGCGAGCAACCTCTCTCGCTGCACGGGCTTGCTGACGTAGTCGTCCATGCTGTGTTCGAGGTACTGGTTGCGCTGACTCTCGAAGACGTTCGCTGTCATTGCCACGATCCAGGGTTGCTGCGCCGCAGGCAAGATGGTGCGAATGAGCTGCGTCGCTTCGATGCCGTCCATCTCCGGCATCTGAACGTCCATCAGGATTACGTCATAGGGGCGACAGCGCACTGCCTCCACGGCCTGCACGCCGTCGCTGACAACGTCGGCGCGATAGCCGAGACGTCCGAGCATGGTTTGAATGACCTTTTGGTTGACCAGGTTGTCTTCCGCAACCAGGATGCGCAAAGGGCACCGCTGCGCCATCTGCGCATCCCACTCGGTGGGCTCGCTGCTCTTTCCAGGCGTAGTTCCTTCTTGCCACAACGCCAAGAGCGCCTTGCGGAGTTGAGCAGGTTTGATCGGCTTGGCGAGGCGTCCATCGACGCCTGCAGCGTGCAGGTCTTCTTTTTCCACATCGATCGACGTGAGCAAGAGAATGGCGGGGCGATTGCACCCCCAGCGCCGATGGATTGCTTTCGCAGCGGTCACGCCATCCATTCCGGGCATTTGCATGTCGAGCAGAATCACGTCGAACCGTTCGCCCTGTTCCATGGATTGGAGCGCACTTGCCGCAGAGTCGGCTACGGCGCATGTCATTTTCCACTCGGTCGCATATCGTCTCAAAATGTCCTGGTTGGTTCGATTGTCATCTACGATGAGCATGCGTTTGCCCGCCAACACGCTTTCTACAGCACTGGCATCTTGTCGCGCCATTTCCGGTGCGGCCTGTAGCGATACCTGAACATGAAAGACTGAGCCTTTGCCCGGAACGCCTTCACTTTCCACCCAAATGGAGCCGCCCATGAGCTCCACGATTCTGCGAGAGATGGCGAGTCCCAAGCCTGCACCGCCATGCCGCCGCGTGGAGGAGGCGTCCACCTGACTGAAGGGCTGGAAGAGCAACGGCTGACGCTCTTTCGGGATGCCGATGCCGGTGTCCTGCACTTCAAAATGAAGAGAATAACGAGAGGGAGCGCCGCCTTCACCCTCTGGCTCGCGGCGGCCGGTGACCCGCAGGCTGACTTCGCCTGCGTCGGTGAATTTGATGGCATTGCTCAAGAGGTTGACCAGCACTTGGCGTAGACGGGTGACGTCTCCGAGCACCTGTTCTGGGATGTCGCCGTAGATAGCGTAGGTGAGCTCCAGCTTTTTGCGC
>CALFWA010000307.1 GCA_937928035.1 uncultured Caldilinea sp.
CAAGATGGACTCAATGACCGCAAAATCGTGGGCGCGTGGAGCGAATCGAATGTAGGGTTTACGTCCGAGGAGAGCCATTTCCATGACGCTGATGCGAAACGCAACGACGGCCTGCTGAGGCACGTAACCCTGCAAAGTTGCGCGGCGTTTGCGTCCGATGGCGCAGATATCGGTTCCTTCCCAGCGCACCTGACCTCGCTGAGGCTTCAAAAGCGCCACCATGCACTTCAACAAGGTGCTCTTGCCAGCGCCATTGGGGCCAAGGATGCTGACGACCTCGCCTGGCTGCATTGTGCAGGTGACGCCCCGCAGAACAGGTCGATGATGATAGTGAAAGTGCAGCGAGTCCACCTCAAGACTCATGGCGATTTCTCCGTAAACTCTGTGTGTTTTCCGTCAGCTCCACATGCCCTGCTCGCGCGTGACCAGGATGTACAGAAAAAAGGGTGCGCCGAAGAGCGCAGTGATGATGCCCACCGGGATTTCGGTGGGAGCGATGATCGTGCGGGCAATGGTGTCGGCCGCCAGCAGCATAAGGCTGCCCGTGAGGGCCGAGCCTGGAATCAAATAGCGATTGTCGGCGCCGACAAAGCTGCGGGTGACATGGGGCGCCCCCAGGCCGATAAAGCCGATGACGCCGCTGAAGGCAATCGCTGCAGACGCCGCCAAAGTGACGGTCGCCAGCGTGACCAAATGCACCCGCTTGACATGGACGCCCAACGTCTCCGCCACCTCTTCGCCGCTGCCGATGGCGTTCAACTCCCAAGCATGGAACATCAAAACGAGCAGCGCCAGTAAGGTGATGGGCGTCAGAATTGCCAGCGCGCCCCAGTTGACGCCCCAAAAGCCGCCCATGAGCCAGACGGTCAGGTTGCGCAGCGCTTCGTTGTTAGAAAAATAACTCAACGCCGACACGCCCGCCCCGAATAAACTGCTGAGCGCCACCCCCGCCAACAGCAACACAGTGGTGGAGCCTTCCCTGATCTGGGCAACGGCGTATACGAACGCCAGAGATAGGCAACCGAAAAGAAAAGCGTTAATTGCAATCAAAGTCTGTCCGGATTGCGCAAGCCTCACGCCGAACAAAGAGGTCCCTAACACGATCGCCAAGGCGGCGCCGAACGCTGCGCCGCTGGAGACGCCCAGTGTGTAAGGGCTTGCCAGCGGGTTGCGAAAGATCGCCTGCATGATGACACCCCCCATCGCCAGCGCCACGCCGGTGATCACGGCCGCCGCAATCCTGGGCAGACGAATCTGCCAGACAATGTAATGATTGAGTTCATACTGGCCCGACGCATCTGCGAAAAATTGTCGCCACAGGATGGTGAAAATTTCTGCAGGCGAGATCGGAACTGTGCCCACGGAAACGGCATAGAGAACCGCTGCGCATAGCAGCAACACCAACACCAGGAGGATAAGTCGCTTGCTGTGGACGGCGCGCTGATAGGCGGTTCGAAAATTAGCGATTGTCGAGGATGTCTGAAGCGTTTCGGTCATAACTGCGTTTTATCAACCTCTAGAGCAGGCCATCCTGCACCAGGAAGCTTGATGATGTTCAACAAAGTCTCTGGCAAGGACGGTGGCTGCACCTTCTCGCCAGCCTGCAAAGCCTTGGAGCTTTTGAGAAAGTGCAGCTACGAGCGACGCCTCCAGATTTATCCGCCGGCGCCATCAAGCTTCCTGGAAGATGGCGCAACGCCTCTCTTTACTGCATATCCTTCAGGCTGAAATGCCAGACGCCTGCAAACGGCGCTTTCAGCCATTCCTCGAAGTACTGCCGATGATAGGCGTCCACATCGACGTCGGCGAAGCGATCCGGGTATAGATCCTTCGCCAGCTGCAAGACGCCGATGAAATTGCGCGCAGCGCCCAAAAAATCGGTGTGGAAGATATACACATCGCCGGTGTTCACCGCCTGGATTTGGGGCAGCGACGTTGTATTCAAGATGTTGGTCATCACCTCCCGGAACTGTGAGTCATCCTCCGCCTTATAGCCGCCCAACCAGGTCCCATGCAGCGTCACCACCTCCGGGTTCCGCTGAAGGACGTACTCCGGCTCGACCAAAACGGTGGTGCCAGACTGCTCCGCCGGCCAGACGATGTCGGCGGCTGCGTCGATGCCGCCTGCCAAGATGGTGGCGTATCCTTCGCCTGGCCCCATCGAGCCGTCCGCCGAGCGACTCGGAAAGACGCGATACCCTCCCTGGGAATTGAGGAAGCCCACAGAAAGCGCAATCACCGTGCGTCGCTCTTCGTCCGTCAAACCGGCCAGCCGCTCTTCGCGTAAGGCCTCCAGCGATTCTTGCCAGGCGATGAACTTTTCGGCGTTTTCCTCAACGCCCATAATTTTGGCGATCAAACGCAGCTCATCTTTCTGTCGGTCAGGGCGATAGTAGTCGGCGCGAATCACCTGGATGCCCGCCGGCTCCAGTTTTTCTTCCAGAATTTCGACGTCGCGGTTCGTGTGCGCAAAAACGATCTCCGGCTGTAGACTCAAAATCAGCTCCAGATTCACTTCGCCTGTCTTTCCGACGTCTGGCAGCCCCGTAAACGGCAAGAACGGATTGTTCTCAAGCGTCGTATCGCCAGCGCCGACGACGCGCTCATGAGCGCCGATCAGCGTCAACGCTTCGGAAATCTGACGGTTGAGCGAGACCACGCGGCTGACAGGACGCTTGATGGTGAATTCTCTTCCTGTGGAGTCGACCACTTGAATGACGTCCGCCGCGCCGCTTGCGCTTGCTCCTACGCCGGCGCCCATCGGCGTGGCAATAGGCTCGACAACAGGCGCCGCGCAGGCGCTCAAGACCAACAAAGCCCCAAACAGCATTGCCAAAATTCGTTTCATGGATCCCTCCGGAATTTAGCCAATGGATACAACTTTCTCTTCTTATTATCTATCTCTGAACTCACTCCGCACGGGCGTCTTTGCCGTGAGGAGCAGGCTCATTCAAAAACCGGGCCGAACGCATCCTCCCGACGGTGGACGATCAGCCCGGCCAGGCTCACCTGAACACAGGCGTAGTCCTCGCCTACGCGCTGCAATTTCGGTCGAAGCAGCGCAGCAAAGCGTCTGATCTCCTCTGGCGAGGCATGCTCAGGCGCAAGCTTCCGCGCAAGCGTTTCCACAACCTTGGCTCGATGACAAACCATTTCACGCGCCACAAAGGCCTCGGCGTTTAGACCGACCTGGTGCATGACGCCTAGAATATAGAGATACGCCGGAAAAGCGTCTTTGGGTGGAAGATTCCAGATCTTTTCCATCAAAGGGCGATGCGGCGGCGTGTACGGATGCCCCGCCACGATGATCAGGAGCCGGCGGGCAGCCGCCGCCAGGCGACGCAGCGTTGTAGGCAAGTCGAGTTGACGATAGAGCGACCAAGCCGCCAGCACAACATCGTGCTCCGGCAGCGGGATGCTTTCCATCGCACCATGAAGCAATTGGATGTTAGATACGCCTCGCACTTCGATTTTTTGCGCCAGCACGCGCAACATGTCCGGCGAATCGTCCAGCGCCGTGACCGAGGCCACCTGGGCGGCGAGAGGGAGCGTGAAGCGCCCCGTGCCTGCCCCTACATCCAGCAGCGTGTCGGTCGGGCGCAGCCACCGACCGATCATTTCCAAAGTGCGCTTGCAAGAACCTGACGCTTCGATCTGGCGATCGTAGTCATCTGCAATCGACGCCCAGAATCGGCGGTCGATCTCTGGGTCTAGACGTCCTTTCGGATTGTCGGCAATCAAGCGCTCTCTCCAAACTTTGGCAAAATCGACGGACGGCAACGGCTGCGTCTGCACGCCGGTGGCTTGCAATTTCTCTTCAACAACCAGCTCCATGACAGATCCTCCTTCCTTGGGTGGTTACCGCACTTGAGCGCCGTACCCGGCGCACGCCTGCACGAAGCGCTGCGCCATCTTGGGCATGGCGCCGAAGTGTAGATGCACGTAGGAGGCCAGCACGTTTCCCTGGGCGAAACCCTCGAGCCGCGCCGCCTCTGCGCTTCTGGGGCGGATTGCGTAGGCGACAGGCAGATCGTCCGGTCGCTCCACCCAATCCGAATAATGAAATTCATGGCCGCGCACCGACTCGCCCGCCCGCAGCAGCAGGGAGTCGCGCACGGCCGTGACTTCGCGGTAACCCAGGGTCAACCGACCGACCATCACAGCGCGCCCAGGGACCACGCCGAGCATGGGATGCGTCCCGCCCTCCAGGTCGGTGATGCTCTCGGTCAGCACCATCAGGCCGCCGCACTCGGCGTAGGTAGGTGCGCCGGCGTCGATGGCGCTGCGCAGCGAACGCATCATGCTCCGGTTGGCGGCGAGCTGCTTTGCATACAGCTCCGGATAACCGCCGCCCAGATAGAGGCCATGCACGCCCTCCGGCAGTGCAGTGTCATGCAGCGGGCTGAAGAAGATCAACTCGGCCCCGGCCGCGCGCAGATGGTCGAAATTGTCTTCGTAGTAAAAGCAGAATGCTGCATCCCGCGCTACGGCAATGCGCACCGAGTTGAAGGGCGCAGGAGGCGCCAACTCTTCCGGGGTGACCAGCGTTGAGGCGCTGCGAGCAATTTCCCATATTCGGTCGAGGTCGATGTGTTGGCGAACCACCTCCGCTGCGCTGTGCAGAAACACAGTCGCTGCTTCGAGACGCTCCACCGCCGTGTGCAGACCAAGGTGCCGCTCCGGCGTCTTCAGCGCAGGCGTGCGGGGCACGCAGCCGAGCACCGGCAGTCCGGCGAATTCAACTGCCTGGGTGACCCAAAGCGCATGGTTTGCGCTCGCCACGTTGTTGCAGATGACTGCGGCCAGACGCAGGCGCGGGTCGAACATGCGGCAGCCCAGCGCAATTGCGCCGGCGCTGCGCGCCATCTTGCTCACGTCGATCACAAGCACGACCGGCGCGTCGAGCAATTTGGCGATCTCGGCGGTGCTGCCCGCCTCTGAACGGCCGTCCACGCCGTCGAACAGCCCCATCACGCCTTCGATGATGGCGATGTCCGCATCGTGCGCTGTGCGGGCGAAGATGCGCAGCACCTCATCGTGCGGCGTCATCCACGCATCCAAGTTGCGAGAGGGGCGGCTGGCGGCCAGCGTGTGATAGCCGGGATCGATGTAATCCGGCCCCACCTTGAAGCCCTGCACGCGATGCGTCTGCGCCAACGCCGCCATCAGGCCGCTGGCGATAGTGCTCTTGCCGCTGCCGCTGTGAGGGGCTGCGATGACCAGTCTTGGCGTTGCAAGCATGATGATCTCCAGGGTGAAAACATCAACGGCGCCCTCCTGGAAACGCTATGCTCCGGGAGGGTTACGCCGGGCGCCCGATCTTAGTCCAATTTTCGATAGTAGAAGAGTTCATGATCGGGCAGCAGCTCTGGATGGAAAATCTTGACCAGGTCAGCCAACACGACGTCGGGGTTGGCAAGGCCGCCTTCCCAGTAATCATTGCCGCCGTTTTCGTTGAGCCGGGCGTTGTTGTTATACATGGCGCCGGTTTGATAGGCGCGAAATTGCGTATAACGCCCATCGGCGGCGGCTGCCTCCGCCCGGCTGGTCCAGGAGCCAGGATTGAGCCAGAAGTCGGCGTCAGCTGCGCGCTCGAAGACTGTTTCAAAATCCAGCGGAATGCTGCCGGTCGTTTCATCATCCGTTCACAGATAAGCGGCGCCGGCGTCTGCCAGGAAGCGGGCAACGTAGCTGCGACCGCCGGGCATGTACTATCATCGGGATTCAGCCTGCGATAGATCTCTGCTCGGCTCGTGCGCCGAATCTGCGCAAGCTCCGGCGGCGTAGAACGCTTGGACGTCCCCTTGTTTTCACCAGTGCAGATGTGGAGATGCCACGCGCCAAAGTCAATCGTCAGATAGCCGTCGAGATAGCCGATTTTGACAGGGGCGTTGGGCGCTTTGATCTCAAAAACAGCCCCCTGGATGAGTGTGCCGAAAATAATTTTGTCCCAGTGATTGGCGAAAAGGTCCTCCAACAGCCGATTCAAGAATTCGGCGTCCGTAGGCAGATCAAAAATCTCGAGCACACCGTTGCCTGGTTCTTCTACGCGCTGCAGTTGCGAGGTTTGGATTGTTTGCATGCCGATCTCCTTTGATTGGTTAAGAATTGCGCCTTCCAATGAAGCGCCTCAGTGCTGTACAAGATGACAAAACCACCTACTTGAGAGCGGCCATTGCACAGAAGCGTCCAGCAACTCGGTGCGCAGCAGCGCCGACAGACGTTGCGCCTGCTCGAACGACGCGTGCGCGGCTTGCTCGGAGAGAAGTCCTAGCCCGCAACTCGCCGTGATCAGACTTTGCTGGGCCAGTGCACCTAAGTCGCTGCTCGCCACCGCTTCTTGCCAGCGGCGAAAGAGCGCTTCTACAGGGATCTCCAGCGGATCGGCCAACGTGGGGATCAGCCCAAACGCAACTCCGCCGCCCTGGGTCAAAAAACGCAACGCCCCCGGCGTCGCCATGTAAGCTTCCAGCTCGCTGTAGGCGTCAAATGAAATGACGTCCGGCGCCGCCTCGAACAGCGCAGACGCTGCGCCGGAGGCGCAACAATGCACGCCGGCGAGCGCGCCGGCCTGCCGAATGGCATCGAGCACGCGACGCAGATAGACGATCTGCTGCGACGTTGAGAGCGCCAGCGAAAGCGCCGGTTCGTCGACGAAGAGCATCACCGGCCTTCCAAAGCGCGCCAGACGCTCCACCTGCCACACGGCAAGTCGGGACAGATAATTGGTCAGGTCGTCCATCAACGCCGGATTTGAAATCGCCGGTTGCGACCGTCCATCCCCGACGATGAGACAGCGCCCCAACGTCAGCGGACCGGAAAGTTGTCCTTTCAAAATGCGTGCGTTGTCGAAGAGTCCGGCGGCGCAGCCGTTCTCAAAGGCGAAAAAGCCTGCTGCGCTCGACACACCAAAAGCGGCTTCCGCGGTGCGCAATCGCTTCTGGAAGAGGGCGCATGACCGAATCTCGATGCGCGCCGCAGATTGGGGCTGCAACAGATCGAGCAAGGGCGTCATCATCTGCAGGAGCATGTACTCGTTGATATTCCGGCGAGGCAGCTGCGGCCAAAAAGGAATTTCCGGGCAAAGCTCTGCGATGAAGCGCACCGCCTGCTCCGGGTCGGTGTGCGGTAGGCTGCCGATGCCGGTGACGCCCGCCCGGAATTCTGCGATCGTTCCCAATCGACTTTGCATAACCGCAATTTCGCCGAGCGAAGGCGAACGATTGCAATCAGAGTTCGACATTTTTTTCTCCTTATCCGTTTGTGATGCGATGCATTTCCTGGAGCCAGGAAGGGTCTCTGTTCAGGATGTAACAGAAACATAAGAACAACCTCTGCATCAGGCGGCGATTTCGTTTTTTCATAGCGCCTCTTTCGGTGGAAACCGCACCAAAGATTCGATGAGGTCGGCGAGCGACGTATAAACTTGGCCTTATCTGCCATTCGAGGTTACCAGTACCATGCTCATCACGGCGCCGGCGCCGAGCGAGGCCGCCACAGCCACGCCTAAATTTCCTAGAACGTTCAGCGTAGCCAGCGGCGAGGCGCTTCCCGCCCCCACGCCAAGCACGACCAGAGCTACCCCCAGACTGGAGCCAGAACTGATGCCCAATACGAATGGGCCGGCCAACGGGTTGCGAAACAGTGTCTGCATTTGTAACCCAGAGACCGCCAACGCCGCACCGGCCAGCATAGCGGTCAAAGCTTTCGGGAGTCGAAACTGAGGCACGATCGCTGTCCAAGTTGCCTTCTGCGCTTCACCGCCGAGTAGCACCCGGATGATGTCGCCCGGTGGAATCGCCACTGACCCAAGCGAAATGCTCAGCAGAAAGGCGATGAGTAAAACGCCGGTGAGTCCGTCCATCGCCCACCGACGTGCAGCAGAGCCAGGCGCTTTGTCTGTTGCCTCTCTGTCCACCCCCTGACCGTGGTCAGATGCTCCCATGAAACTTCACTTTGACCCATTCTTGGCATACTCCGTGCTGCTTATGACCCCGGCCCCTGTGCAATGCAGCTTGGGACTGCTGCGCCGTACGAGGAGCTGTCAACTTTCGTAGAGTGACCACACAACGCTTGAGGTTACATCTGCAAAACCACAACAGGTAAGGAATAAAAATGCGATCCCTCGGAGACCAGGGATCGCACTGAAGCAAAAAACCCGCCAGATGGCGGGTCGAGCGCAAAGTGGTTGCTACAATGCGTTCGCCCCCCTTTGTCCACGAAGGTGGTCACGAACTCGGCCATGCCATTGTCATGGCCCGTGTGAAGGCGGGTAATCGGACTTGTCAGGCCGAAACGCTTGACATCGCTCAGACTGACTTACCGTTGCGGGACAGTGCCGGACTGGTCATGACGACTTCACCGGTCTTCCCCCATTGTGCACCACGCATCCGGGCGGCTGGTGCACCTTCACACAATTCAGTTGTTAATCACCACAATACCAGACGTTGTTTGATTGAGCAAATCAAACAACGTCCGCTTCAGGGTCCGATCTCAGAGAAGCGTTGCTGTCGTCACTGCCGTTTGACGGTCTTTGAACGTGAGCGTAGGCAGCGTACACTCTTCAGAGAAGATAGGCGCCAGACAGACTTTTTGCCTGGCGCCTATCTTCATCTCTTGTCAACCCTTAAAGCTTTCACCGCAGTGCCTCGACGATGATCTGCACATTGGTGCGGAGCATGCCAATGTAGTCTTCGGCGCCGGAGCCGGCCGGGCCCAGACCATGCGTGTACAGTGGCGGCGCCAGTGTGACACCCGCCTCTTGGGCAATACGCGCCATCAAAGCCGGGTTGCCGACATTCTCGACAAAGATGGCGGGCACGCCGGTCGCCTGAATCTCCTCGACCAACGCTGCAATTTGGCCTGCGCCTGGATCGGCGGCTTCGGTGGTCACGGCGCCCAATGCCGAGCCCAACAGCTCAAATCCATAGTCGCGAGCGAAGTAGCCGAAGAGTTCGTGCGTCGTCACGATCTTGCGCCGCTCCTCTGGAATTTCGGCGACCAGCGCTTGAATTTCAGCATCGAGCTGCTTCAGTTTTTCGATGTAGGCAGCAGCATTAGCTGTATAGAACTCCGCATTGGCCGGATCGGCAGCGACCAACGCATTGCGAATGTTCTCGACCATGATAACGGCGTTGCGCGGCGACATCCAGATGTGCGGGTCGAATTCGCCGTGCACGTGGTCATGCGCATCCGCCTTTTCATGTTCCTGGGTGTCGGCTGCCTCTCGATCGGGGTCATGTGTGTGTTCGTCGGCATGGGGATCCGCCAGGGCGCCGAAGGCTGCCAACGCAAAGGGCGCCTCGCCCGCCGGAATGCGTCGCTCCACCGCCATTTCGATGAGATTGACTTCGATCACGGTGCCGGCGTCTGGCTCGCTGATGTAGACCATATCGCCGGCTGCGACCATCAGCGGACGCAGTGCACCGTGCTCCCTCTGCTGCGGCAGGCTGAAGGCGTCCATCACTTCAAGGCTTTCCAAAAGCTCGCCGCTTTCTCCGTCGATCACATATAGGACGCCGTCGATGGTCAGCGCCAATATTTCGTGCGGCTCATGCTCGCTCCATGTAAAGGCCCACATCGGCGCAGGCAGCCGCACCGGCGTCATTGCTCCGGCCTCCAGATCGAAAAGCGTGACGCCTTCCCGGCTGAAGTTGCCGACGAGCAGCCCGGAGCGTTCATTGTAGGCCAGCGTTCCGACGCGGGCATTGTTCGGATTGTCGGTCGGGTTGTCGATCTTGCGGCTGCTCCAGCCGTCGTCGTTGCGTGCAACGATCAATACGCCGTCGGCGCAGCCGAAGGCTACAGCGTCATGGCCGATGCTCGCCTCGCCGTGCAGCCGCGGGCAATTGTCAAAGACGGCGATCTCCTCGCCCTCCGGAGTGCGCACGCTCACACCCACCGGCAATGTCGCCTCTGGGTCATCGGGATCGGGCAGCGAAATGACCACTACATCCCCCAGCGGGACCGCCACGCCGTGATGAGGACGACCGCTGTCAATCCACGTCACCTCGCCGCCGCTGCGCACTACGCTCTCCTCGAAGAACGCCGCTGCGCCGTCGCCGTCGTAGAAGATGGCGATCCTGCCGTCGTGCGCGACGAAATGAATGGGCCGAGTCCCCTCCAGCGCAAAGTCAAGCAACGCCGGTTCGGTCAAGTCAAGATGATAATGGTCGTCATGGGGTTCGAAACGAACGCCGACGTCGATTACATTGACGCGGTTGCCGTCCATCTGCACAGCGTAGGCCAGCGTTCCGTCGGCGCCAGCGTAGACGCGCGCAGGACTGGCCAGTTCATAGGTTGCGGTCACTTCGCCGCTTTTCACGTCGAGCAGATGCACCAGCGCCGCTCGACCATCCGCCACCGCCAGTCGCGCCGGCGCAACGCCCGTCGATGCGCCGTGAGTGTGCTCCGCATGATCGTGGTCATGCTCATGATCTGCATGGTCGTGCCCGTGTTCGCCGAACAACAAGACATCGACGCCATCGCTCACCGCCACGCGTTCTGCCTGCGACTGCGACGCTGCATACAGGCTGTCCAGCCAGGTTTCAAATTCCAGCCCATTCTCGAACAGAAGATCCGCCTCGGCCAGAGCAATTGCGTCGCGCGGCGTCGGCTCGTAGACGTGCGGGTCGCCGTCTGGACCAACCAACACGGTCAGATCGACGCGATCGCCCGCGACCTGCTGCACCAGGTCGCCGAGCACGCTGTGCGTCGCCACGACTTTGAGCGGGCGAGCGCCGTCTTCAACTTGCAGCGGCGCCTCCACAGTGCATGCGGACAAGAGCAAGCTCACAATGACGAGCAAACTGAGCCAATGCGCATGCCCAAAAGAGCGTCTCATATCTGCATATCTCCTTTCTTGACTTGCATGGTATGTTCATTTATTTTTGTCGCTGTTGGAACGTCGGCGCAGCGGACAACAGGGACAGGTCACGCCATGTCGTACAGATTGCGCAGCCGATGCGTTCAGCTCCATCGCCTGTCTTTGCCCTCCCACATGAAAAAGCGCCACGTCTCGTTCAAAGTATCCTCCACAGAGTGGGCAGCGAATGCCGCGCTCCGGCGCCTCTCCTAGAGGGTGCAGCTCTTCCATCTCAAGTTCACAAGTGCGACAGGTGTAAACGTACAACGGCATCTCTCACCTGCAATTGGGGCAAACGACCGCAAACTGAAAGGCTGCGGCCTCCAGAAGGTAGCCGCAAGTCTCTTGCAACAGACGGTTCACCTCCTCAAGCAAAACCGGCGGCGCCATCTGCACACATCCGCAATGAGTGCAGACCAGTAAAGGCTGCCCCTGATGGGAGGAAGCCACATATCGATGACAGCCATTTTGGTCATGCACCCGACGCACAACCCCAAGCATCTCTATACACTCGAGCGTCCGATAGACAGTCGCCTTCCCGAGAGTTGCACAACGCTGCTGGGCTCGTTCGAGAATCTGCTGGACATCCAGCGCTGCGCCCTCTGCGCTCTCCAATGCTTCGAGCACCGCCAGTCGAGACTCGGTTAAACGGTAATGATTGGCCCGCAAATGGTGCGCCAGTAGAGACCGCTCGAATGAACGAGATTGCTTCGCCATCTTTGATCGAAAGAAATTAAATATGCACTATTTAGACAAATGAGATTTTATCTCACTTTGGCCGGTTCTGGCAAATCAAAAATCTTATTAAAAAATCATCTCATTTACGCAAAAGCGCAAATGCAATGGATTCACATCACTGAAAAGATAAAGGTCGCCTCGAGAGATATCGAGGCGTGGTTGATTGATTTCCATTCGTGAACTGGGGGGTGAACTGGCCAGCAAGAAGGTCCATTGCGGAATCTCAGGACCAGCTGCCGCCGGTCCGGGGAACGCTTGCAGAAGCGTCCCCCGGTGAAGCAAGTGGACAGGAATTTTACGCTTCGACAAAATTGCCGTAAAAGACAAGGACAGCGGCAAAAGAAGGAAAGGTAGGGACGTTTCTTTTCGCGGCTCCTCTCGTTTGTCGTTGCTTATCGATCTGCAATTTGATCGAGCGCCTTCTCTTCGAAGGGATTAGAAAAACGAGGATCGGTCACAAAGCTTTCGTCGGTCAGACTCTCTAGAAAGGCAATCAAGTCGGCGATTTCCTGCTCATTGAGCTGAAAGCCGGAGACGAGACCGCTCTTGTAAGGATTGCGCCGTCCGTCGCCGGCGAAAGGCCCCTCTTCAATGACTCGCCCTCCGGCCATGTAATGCTGGATGACTTCCTCCAGGGTAGCAATACTGCCATCGTGCATATAGGGTGCGGTCAGGGCTACGTTGCGCAACGTCGGCGGGCGGAAACGCCCCATGTCTTCTGGTTTGCCTGTAAGTTCATATACTCCACGATTGCCCCGAGGATAGGCACCGGCGCTGTCGAGATTGTACAGGCCGTTGTTCTGGAACGCTGCTGCTGAAAACGTGCTCTGCGCGTGCACGGTTGAGAGCGTAAAGTTGAAACCGGTGTGACAGTGGTGACACTCTAGCTCCTCACTGAAGAATAGCTCCATGCCCCGGCGTGCAGATTCCGAAAGCGCCGTCTTATCGCCGGCAACGTAACGGTCATAAGGCGAATTGCCGGAGATCAATGACCGGACGAAAGAGGCCAACGCATGGACGATGTTGCGGAAGTTGATAGGGGCTGGGTCATCTGGAAACGCCGTAGCAAACATTTGTGGGTAGCGTTCGTCTTGGCGGAATCGTTCCAGCACCTCCTCCTCATGGCTGGTGACGCCCAGCTCGATCGGGAATTCACCGAAGATCGGAATCAAAATCTGGCGCTCTAGCTCAGTCAATCCTGGATTGGCCCAGGTCAAAGTAGCATTGTAAGCGACGTTCACCAGCGCCTGGCTGTTGCGCTCCAGCGGCTCTCCGGTCGAGCCAATCGGAGTCCGGCGACCATCGCTGAAAGCCAGCGTCTGAACATGGCAGCTTTCGCAGGACTGCGTCCCGTTGCCAGAAAGACGTTTATCGTAGAAGAGGTAACGCCCTAGCTCAACCTTTTCATGCGTCATCGGATTATCTTCCGGCACGCGCGGCGGCGGAAAGCCCTGTGGCAAGTCCCAGTCGTAAGCAGCCGAGTTTCCTGAAAGAGAGGCGCTGCTCCTTACGGCCGGTGCAATCAGAGCAGGGCGCATTTGGTTAAGTCGCCAAGTAGGCCAACCTGCGCTCACGCTGAACACAGGGAATAGCGTCTCCGACGTTGCGGCGACGATCCAGAGCAGTGCGCCGACGCCAGTGACGACACACGCGATCGGAGCGCCCGCTTGCAAAAAGCGCGACATCCCGACGGCGGACGGCGTTTTCATGACATAGGCCGGAATCAAGACTGCGGCTGCGGTCCCTTCCAGCAATTTGGAGACGATCAGCGCCCGGTCTAGTATTCGAGCGTGCAAGGGGAGATGTCCAATAAAAGGCGAAGGAATTGCATAAAGCAACACCCACAGCAAGATCAGTCCCGCCGACAACGCTACGCCCATAAGGATCACGGGACGCGTCCACCAGCGTAAAGCGGCCAAAATCCACACAATCTGCAACGCACCGAAAACCAAGAGCGCCAGACCGTGTGCAGTCACATGCGCCATATGTTCTGGCATGATGCTGAGATGCACGACGCCTGCTCCGGCCATTGCCGCCCAAGCAATGAAACGAAGTGTTTTCATAGGCAACGAAAATCTCGGGAATCGTGAGGGTCTTCTGGGAGCCTACTGGCTCCCAGAAGCTGCATTCACCTGAAATTGCTACTCGACTCGGAAGAAGCGCTGCGTCGGACAGCCTTCCTCTGCGCATGCGCCTGTCGCAATGTCCAGGCCAAAGCCGGCCGGAAAGAGGATGGCGCAATCGGGGTCATCCGGCCCCGACATGCAGCCTGCCGGTTGCGGCGTCGACTCACTGAGATCGACCGCAGCGACCAGGCTTGCGATATCGGCGACGACAACTTTTTTCGTGACGTCGAAATTATCCAGGCGGACGCTCACAACGTTGGGGCGCATACAAGGCTTTTCAGGCGGCGTGTTCTTGTCGGAAGAAGAACAGCCGGTGCTGCCCAAGTGAATAAACCAAGCCCCTTCAGTGGCCGCAGCATCAGTCTTCAGGTCAATGCGGGCAAATTTATAGCCGATTTGCCAGTTCCACCACATCGCCGGAATATTGAGAGGAGATGGCGCAGCGGTCACGTCCAGGTGGTTCAAATCGAAAGGTACGCCCAGATCGAAGAGAATAGCGGTCGGCTCGCATTCAGGACAGACGAACGTCTGTTCCGCCACTATACCACGAATGCCGACGTTCATTTCGGGCGTGCCGGTTTCGGCGCAGCCGGCGGTGGCGTCCTCAAAGTCGAGCAATGCTACGTTCTCCACCTGCCAGAGTCCATCCTGTTCTAGCTCAACCGGCGTCTCCGCCCCTTTGTCGTTCACCAACCGCACGTTCGAGATGTAAAAGCGCATGTCGTTAATTTCCACAGGGCTGCCAGAGGCGCCCAGTCCTTCATACACCTCTCCACAGCGTGCCTCCCGGTCTCTAACCTTCATAGCGAAGTTGATGGCGACCGGCTGTGGTTTGTCGAGTGTGGTCGAGGGTTCCGTCGGCGCCTGAATTGGCTGACAGGCTGCCAAGCCGAGCATACAGATGAGCGCTGCAGACGCAAATATATGGATTCGCATGACGAACTCTCCTTAAAACAATGCAAAGTTCTACACTCCGACTTGTTCTTCGCAAGCTATGCGCAGAAAAGCCGGAATCCGTTACATCCCTCTGGGGCAATACTCCCATCACACAGAGGCTGTGCGAAAAGTGCGTGCACTGCCTCAGGAGCGCAACTCTCCCGCCTTTCAAGATCAAGTTGTCGAAAAAAGGAGAATATTTTATCGAGGAGGAGGCGTCGGAACCGCCAACGTCAGGCTGCGAGGCGGCGGAACATTCCAGACAATGCAAGAAAATTGCGGCAGCATTGACGGCAACAAGATAGCGCTCGCCAACACCAGAAGCAGTAACGAGATGATGAGTGTGGGCGCAGAGCGCCCAGCCAGAGGCAACTGTGACGTTTCACCGACTCGGTGATGAAAATCTCCTGTCGAGCCTGACGAGCATAAATCAACGCGGCGAAGGGTCGCCAGGTAGCTTGCGGCATCCAGCCCGGTGACAACCATCACAGCGGCCTGTGGTGGTTTAAAGAAAACAAAGTGCGCAACAGGATGAGGATGTCCCGGCGTCGCCTGCGCTCCCCAACAGATGAAGGGCAGCACAAATGCAAGCAATCCTGCATAGAAAAGATGCAGGCTGTGGAGCAGCCGATCGTTTAAGCCCCCCAAAAACATCCCTGGCTGCATGAAACGAGTAGAGCGAAACGCTATGCAACACGGCAAACCGATTCAAATCGGGCGAACGCAAGGAGTGCATGCCCACATTGACCGTGACATGACGCCATTGCGTTAGCGGCGCCTCCAAGGGATCGAGAAGGCGGATGTGCGCAACACCTTCTCGCCGCAACAACTCAATTGCGAGATGAACGCCATGAAGCCCGACGCCAATGCTTAATCCCAATATCCATACACCGTCAGAGAATGATGCCGTCAGAGAATGTCCTGCAATCTCAACCCTTGCTCGCGCAGGTAGGCATCGAGACCAATGCGAGAGATCGATTTCATGGCGCGAGCCGAAATGCGCACACTTACATTGCAGCCTAACTCCTGAGAGTAGATGGAGAAACGCTGAACATTCGGCTGCCAGTTGCGCCGCGTCGCTTTGCGGGACCAGGGTCGATGGTTGCCACACATCGGACGCTTTCCGCTCGCTTTGCACTTTGCCATTTTTTGTCCTTTCCGGTGATAGAGATGGTGGCAAAATTCAATTGAGATAAAATATCAACTTTTATAGTATAGCCTTCTCCTCAAGCAACGTCAAACAAATCGCGTCAAAAGTGTCGTCCATATTCAGCGCGGTCAGCCTGTCCTTAACGATCAGATGGCAAGGCAAGGCGCAGATAAGCGCTGCGCACTTTTTGCCCTTGATAGGAGGGCTCTTCGATGAAATCAAAGACAAAACCGAGTTTTCGATAAAACATTCCGGCGCGTTCATTTGCAGCGTAATACTCGGTGCGCAGAACGGCCACTCCGGGAGGCAGACGGCGGATGGTCTCCTCGATCATGCGGCGCCCCAGCCCTTTGTTACGCCAGACGCTCCGTACATACAGTTTCCAGAGCATCGCCTCTGTCGGCTGGAGGATGGCGGTTTGCGCCACACCGATGAGCTCCGTCGCACTTTCCGCCACCAGAACAATTTGATTGGAATCTGTGATTGCATTCTGAAAGTGTTCGGATGACCACTATTGCGCCGGCGCAGACTCGATGTAACCTTCCGGTAACAGGGTCGAATACACTTCATGCCATACATCGGCGTCCAGGCTGCGGATGGCCTCGATATCATTGAATGTGGCTGCTCGAATGCTCGGCGCTCTCGTTGTGCTATCCTCACAGAGTAATCACCTGATCGGGAGGATTGCCCGCCAGTGCAGCATACAGGTCAGGGAAGCAACCCACTTGTACTCCATCCACGGTTCCTTGGGGCGTGCAGACAGCCGGCGCTGTTCTGCCCTGGCCGCTGATAGGGTCGCACCAGCGCGGCGCACCCGTCGCCAGGTGACGCTCGAGCGCGCACATATCGCACATCATCAAAAGGATGCCTTTTTCAACGGACACCTTGGCCAGTCGTTCGCCGATCGGGTCGCCTGCGCGGAGGACGAACGTATTGTCATCGAAGAAAAACATGCCGACCACCTCAACGCCGTGCACCCCTGCTTCCAACTGGGGCAGAATCATCTGGCCCAACTTATAGCTGGCGGCTCTCGGTGTGACGAAAACGTAGGCAACTTTCATTGTAGATCCTCCTTTCAAGGTTTTAAGTGTCAAGAGCAATGATCTCCTTTTAAATTAAAATGCAGGAAATGGGTCACGCAGGCTTTCCCAACGGCTCGGCCCCTGCGCCATTTCTAGATCGGTGAGTAGACAGCGATCCAATCGGGAGATCAGATCCTTTCGATCCAAGCCCAGACCAATAAACACCAGTTCCTGGCGCGGGAGGCCACCGCCGAGATCTGCGCCGCTCTCTTCGTCGACGACGCCCTCGCCCCATGGACCGGCGTATTCGACTGTAAGCAGATCGCCTGCCTGCGACCAGAGCCCGGCAGCATCCGGTCGAGAGGCAAGCCAAAAAAAGCCTTTGGAGCGCAATACACCCGGCAAGCCTTCGATGACCAAGCTGTAAAGACGTTGTGGATGGAACGGACGGTTGACGGTGTAGACAAAGCTGCTGATGCCGTATTCTTCGGTCTCCGGCGTCGGTGCATCGCGCGGCTCCGTCAGCCAGGTGACGAAGCGAGCGGCGCGGTCGAAGCTAAAAAGGCCCGTGTTGAGGATCTCCGCCGGATCGATCCGGCCGTAGCTCGTGCGCAAAATCTTGGCGTATGGGTTAAGTTGACGCAGAAAAGCTTCCAGTCGCCCAAGCGCCTGCTCATCGGCGAGATCGCACTTATTGATAACCAACACGTCGGCGAATTCCACCTGCTCAACAAAAAGATCGGCGAGCGTGCGTTCGTCCTCCTCGCCTGCAGCTAAGCCCTGGTCGGCGAGCCGTTTACATTCTTGAAACTGCCGCAGAAAATTATAGGCGTCGACAACCGTCACCATTGCGTCTAGCTGCGCCACGTCGCTTAAGAACTCCCCGTAACCATCCAGAACGAAAGTGAAAGTTTCGGCCACAGATAGCGGCTCCGAGATGCCGGTCGATTCAATCAGTAGATAGTCGAAGCGTCCACTGCGCGCCAGCCGATTCACCTCCACCAGCAAGTCCTCTCGCAACGTACAGCAGATGCAGCCATTGGTCATCTCGATCAGTTTTTCCTCCGTACGGCTGAGATGGGCACCTGCCTGCACGAGGGCGGCGTCGATGTTGACCTCGCTCATATCGTTGACAATGACCGCAACCCGCATGCCTTGCCGATTGTTGAGCACGTGGTTGAGCAGCGTCGTCTTGCCTGCCCCGAGAAAGCCGGAAAGCACGGTGACCGGAAGTCGCTTTTGAACCGATGACTGAGGCGTCATTTCTCAAATCCCTTCAAAGAGCTTATTAATGAGAAGACCGATAGCAATCGTGTACATCGCATACCAGGTCACAACTTTGGCCGTGTTTCTTTTCGAGATCAGACGATTGAGCATCGAAACTTCAGGAATAGACGCCACTGTGGTCGCCATCATGACGCTGATCAGCGTGCCGAGCGGCACGACGCTGCTTACCGCCATCAAAATTGGTGCAGTTGCTGCGGCATTGACATCTAGAGGAAGGCCGATCAGTGTAGCGGCGATCGGTCCCCACCAGTGAAACTGGGCCCTCTCCATGACCTGAATGATGGTGAGATTGAAATTGACCAGTACGCCAGCGAGCAGGCCGCTGATCAGCACCGGCAGAAGCAGGTGTCTGGAAAGCAAGAATGCATCCTCAAAGGCATGCTCAACCTCATTGGCATATGTGACGTGGGAAATGTGACATTTCGCCTTCAGAACCTGATCGACGAAATTTTGCGGGTTCAGTCCTAACACCGGCGAAAGATACGCCGTGACGATCGCTGCCCAAAAACCGACGAATAGATAGGTGAGTCCGCCCCACAACCCTCCAAAGACAAACATGAAGACAATTGCAAACTCATTCAGTGCAGGGCTGGCAAACAGAAAAGCTGTCGACGCTTTGCGACTGGCGCCGCCGGCCACCAGACCGGCGTACAGGTTCGTCACTGTACAGGAGCAGACCGGCGTCAACATGCCGGTGATGGTTCCCCCTACGGCGCCGAGGAAGTCATCACGGCCGAGCGTCTTCTCTATTTTCTTGGCGCTAACCTTGAGCCGCAGGAGCGTCATTCCGAAAGTTGTTAAAAAGAGCAGGATGGGTAACTTGACCCACTCATAGAGAGTGTAAGCGATCGTCGTGCGCATCGACAGAGCGCCCAATGGGGTGGAGACAACCGCATCTGGCATCCAGAAGGTGAGCGCCGCCCCGATCGCCTTGCCCAAGTCCGCCACTGGTTTTTCGAGCACCGGGACGGCATGGTGCAAATCCTTCCCATCAAGCAATGCCGAGACGCTCTGCCAGCCTGCGTGGAAAAGCACAAAAAATAACGTCGCAAGAGCGAAGTGCGAGGCGGCGCGTCGAAATGGATATAGGTTGAACATCTCCTTTCTCATATTATTCATCCTCGCTCCTCTTTCGCTGCGATTTGACAATGCAAATATATTGCACAAAATATGAACATATGAGCATTCATTCATTTGATTTACAAAACGACAATGAAGAAATCTGTTGCGATGAGCCGTCGACCCATCCGGAACAGATTGCCAGGGCGAAACTCGATCTGCCGACCGACGTTGAAGTTCAACGTCTGACAGAGATATTCAAAGCGCTCGCCGATCCCACGCGCCTTCGCATCATTGCAGCGTTGATGCATACGGAGCTCTGCGTCGATGATCTATCAACCCTGCTCGGTATGAGCCAATCAGCTGTGTCGCACCAGTTGCGTCTGCTGCGCCATCTGCAACTCGTACAGTTTCGCAAGGAAGGGAAACATTCTTTCTATCATTTGAACGATGACCATGTGCGCGACTTCTTTCAACGCAGCCGCGATCATCTGAACTGTCCATCGAAGTAAACGACGCCACGGCGTCCATTTCAAACCAATAAGGAGTTCTCAAAATGAGTCACCAAGTGCATCCCAACCATACACACGTACACAGCGAGCATTGTGAACACCTTCGTATTGAGCATGACGGACATATCGACTATCTCCACGACGGTCATCTTCATCATGCACATGAAGGACACTATGACGAACATGTGATCGCCGTGTCGGCGACCAATCCCGACGGTTGCCATCCCGTCCCCTGTGACTGCGGCCATGACGACTGCGGACATCCAAAAGTGCCTCACGGCGATCATGTGGATTACCTGATCAATGGCCGCCTGCATCATCGACACGGCGATCATTGCGACGACCATGGGCCGGTGAAAATTGTTGGTTAACTTGTCGGCGTCCCTTCCTGATGGGTGCAAACGCAGTCAGAGGTGCTTTGTTGCGCCGATCATAGGCGAACTGACCTCTGACTGCACTGCGATCGGGCGCACGCAATTTCCATCAAGGCAGGCGAAGAACAAAGCACGGCGTCGGCGACCGGCGCTGCGGCTAAAGACTTCGGACCCACTCCACGACGTTCTCTACGATCTCCTTTGCGCGACTGTTGACGCCGGGCTTGCAGCCTTCAAAACGGCGGCGTAGATCTTCCGGCTCAAGAGCCCCCGGCTCACCGATCAGCACCACATTGGTGGCGGGTTGCTCACTGCCCCATGGCTCGCCGAATGTGAAGCGCACGCGGTTGCCCACCATCTGCAGCACCCCTCGGCGCCCGGCAGGCTTGTCGAGATAGACGAAGCCCTTTGCCCGGTAGATGGCTGGCGGTAGCCGTTCAATCATGCGACGCACGGCGCGAAAGTCAAGCGGATCCTTCCCGTAGTAATGCCACGTGCTGAATAACAAAGAATGATCGGTGTGCACATGTGCGTGCTCCGGATCATGGTTGTGTAGCGATGACTCGCCGCCCTCTGGATGAACGTGGACGTCCAGGTCTTGCCGTTCCCGAAGCCGATCTAGGTCGAATCTACCGACGCCGATCAAAAACTCCAGCGGAGCGTTGGCGTGGATCGTTTCAAGCACGCGAGCGCGCGGCGCCGTTTTTTCAATAAAACCACGAATCTGCTCAATCTGCTTGCGACTCGCAAGGTCTACTTTGTTGAGCAGGATCAGATCGGCCAGCGCCACCTGATCCATCGCCAACAGGGCATTGCGCCCGGTCAAGGCGGTGAACTGCTCAGCGTCGATCAAACAGATGATGCTGTCAAGTTGAATGAAGGGGCGCAACAAAATGAAGCTGCGCGCCACCGCTCCAGGGTCAGAGACGCCGCTGGGCTCGACGATGATATAGTCGGGCGGCTGCGGACTTTCCAACAGTTGAACCGTAGCGCGCAACAGGTCATCGCGGATCGTGCAACAGATGCAGCCGTTCGCCAGGCTGATGGTCTCGCCTCGCACGCCGACAATGAGCTGGCTGTCGATATTGACGACGCCGAAATCATTGACAAGCACGGCGATGCGCAGACCGTGATCGGCATGAAGAATACGATTCAGGAGTGTTGTCTTGCCAGATCCAAGAAAACCGGTGAGCAGCGTCACCGGAACCGGTCGCTCGATTTGAATTGAATTCTGCATGGCGGTCTCTCTTGGGTTTAAATTTACTTCTCTGTTCGAAAGGCTTCAACGCTGTAGCCGCTCTCTTCTGTAGCGCTGGGGAATTCTATCTCAATTGATGAGAGTGCGCAAATATAAATGAGAAAAAATCTCATTTGTTTTGTGTGTTCTCTACCCAAGAATCACTTTTATCGACTTTTTTGAAAAATTAACCCCAATGATCATCTTTCATTAAGAGCCTTGAAACAGGATGTACGGCCCAACCATAGCCGACGAAGACTGAATTCCTCCCATTCACTCCTTGATTTCGACCGGCCAGCGTGAAATACGGCCTCTTGGTCAGGCGGAACCCTGATGCTAAGGGATCGGCGTCTGGCCTGTGGATGAAGTGTTTGATGGGCCCATCAAAACGCCGGTTTGTAAAACACAGTGCGAGGGATTGTGAAAATGCAAAGGATTTTTGCATGGATGATGGCGGCGTTGCTTCTCGTCGCCGGTTGTCAGGCGGCGGCTTTCCCTTCAGCAGAAACTCCAGGAAGAAGCGCCACCGAAACAGTGGATTTGAGCGAAATCAAGCGTTACCTGCAGGCCAACGTGCAGGTGCTGGAAGAGACGGCGTCTGCTCTGGCGGCGGCGAGCGATCGTTATTATGCACTGGCCTCTGAAGCGAACTTCGACTATGCCGCCCTCTGGCGGCGGCGCAGCGCAGAAGCGGTCGAAGCGTTGACGGCGGCACGTACGGCGTGGATGACCGCCAGCCCTCTGTATGAGAAAGTGGAGGGCATCGTAGCCGGCACGCCCGCCCTCGCAACTTTCGATGTGATCCTGGACGCCGGCGCCAGCGGCGAGGAGGATCCCGAAAATGCCGCGCCGATTGACCTGACGCTGCCCGACGGCCGCACTTTGCCGCGTCCGGGCAATCTGTTCGGCGTCACCGAAAGCACGTTGTGGGGCGCCGATCCGGATTACGTCCTTGCCGACGTCACAGCGACTGGAATGGCGACGGCGCGCTCGGCTTTGGCGAAGTGGCGCCGGACGCCAATGTGCTCAAAGGCGGCGCAGATGCGCTCTATCAGTACGTTGTCGAGCTCTCTCAGGCAGTCGAAGCCTGGGAGCCCACCACGGCGGAAGCCTTCACCGCGCTGATCGTGATGACGCCGACCATGAGCAAATATTTCGCTTCCTGGCACGATTCTCGCTTCGTTGCCGGAGAAGCTTCGACGCAGCGGGACTTTGTCGCCATTTCACGGCTGGCCGACATTCAGGATATTCTCAGCGGCCTGGAGGTCGTCTACGCGCAGGTGCGCCCGCTGGCGGAGACCGCCAATCCCGAACAGGCGGCGCAGATCACCGCCGGCCTGAGCGCGTTGAAATCCTTCGTCGCCGACATCTACGCGCAAGAGCAGGCCGGGCGTCGCTACACGCCTGAGGAGGCGGATATCCTGGGCGCAGAGGCTCAGAATCGAGCGACGGCGATCACCGGTCAGATCGGCCAGATTGCTGCGGAGTTGGGGATTGAACTGGTTGAGTAGAGGATGAACGATGATGCAAATCCTGTGGAGAGCGTCATGGAGGTGGTTGCTGATCGTCGGGCTTATCTGGACAGGTGTTTCGCCGGCTTCGGCGCAGACGCTAAATGTCGCCGAACAGGTGGAGGCGCTTCGCATCCATCTGTTGACGGCACAATTGCAACCTGACGAGGCGGAATCTACCAAACAGCGCTGGAGGAGCGCGTCGCTGCAGACGCGCCGGACGTGAACGCCCACATCCTTGGGGCTTTCGACGATGCACGTAAGGCGTTGGAGGTAGGCAACATGGTCGCATACGCGGCGGCGCGTGCACAAATCTGGACCGGCTTGCTTCACGCTGCGTATCGAATTGTGACCGAGGCCGTTGACGCCGGCGATAACGCAACGGCGCGGCAGTGGCTGCCGGTGCGCGAATTTCGCCACGCTATGCTTTTTTCTCACCCTCGGGCAGATGCCACGCTGGCGATCGTCAGGCTCGGGGAGGGGGAAATGGACACCGCTTCCGTGCGGCAAGCAGTCGACGCCGATCTGCTCGACGCGTATCAAGCCCGGCTGCGAAAGGCGTTGACCGCACTGTCGACGGCTGAGGCGCAGGCTCACTCCGTGCGCCGAGCGGAGTTGGCGGAGCTGGCCGCCGGTTATTTCGCCATTTTGACGCCAGCGTTCGCCAAAGCCAAAGGCGAAGTCGCAGCAGTGGAGACTGCTGCACTCTTCGCAAAGTTGCTTGCAGCGGCGCGCAACGGCGAATCCATCCAAGCCTTTACGCCGCTCGTTAAAAAGGCGCTGGAAAACTTCTAGGCGGCGCCTCTCACTCCTGCTGAACAAGCGCGTCGCGCAGCACAGAGGGTGCGGTTCCTGGCCTTGGTTCCGGTGGAATACCGTCGCGGCGTCCGCAACGGCGAAGTGACCGTCGATTTGGAGATTCGTGAAGCGATCACCTTTCTCGAGGGCGCACAGGCGGCGTTCAACGACCTCTCCGCCGATCTGGCCGCCCTGAACGCCGACCTGACGATGCAGGCGCGCAAGGGCTTCGAGCATCTCCATGCGCAGTTTGGCGGCAGCGATGCGGTAAGTGGTTGCGGAGCCAGACGCCATCCAACAGGCCGTAGACCAACTCGACGCCGACCTGCGCACCTTGCTGCCCCCCGCCTGGCAAAAGCAAGACAGCCAGGCGGACTTCGATATGATTCAGGCGGCGCTTGATCAGATGGAGCGCGCAGTGGCTGCAGGGGACTATCGTGCGGCGTCTTCCGCCCACCTGGATGCATACGCACTTCTGGAAAGCGGATCGGAGGCGCGGCTGATCGCCTTCGCGCCGCAGTACATCATTCCGCTGGAAGATCTCTTCTGGTATGGCCAGGGAGAGCATCTTGGCCTGGCGCATCTGCTCGAGCGACAAGCCTCGCCGCAGGAGATTCGGCCACGCGCAGCGCGCTGGACGCCCTGCTGGCCGAGGCGCTGGATGCGCTGAGCGGCCAGTCGTCTCCTCTCGCCGTCGCGCTGAACGCCTCGATCATCGTTTTCCAGGAAGGGCTAGAGGCTGTTGTGATCCTGGCGGCGCTCATGGCCAGCACGGTGGGGCAGCGCCGCGTTTATCGGCGTCCGATGGCCTGGGGCGTGGCTGCGGCGCTGGTTGCCTCCGGCCTCACCTGGTGGCTGCTGCAGACGGTGCTCGCCGCCTTCCGCGGCTACGGCGAACGACCGGAAGCGATCGTCTCGTTGGTGGCGATCGGCGTCCTGTTGTTAATCACGAACTGGTTCTTCCACCGCGTCTATTGGACAGACTGGATGGCCAATCTGCACGCCCGCAAAAGAAGTCTGCTCGGCAGCGCCGTCGCCGGCCAGTTCCTAGGGTTTTTAACCCTAGGCTTCAGCAGCGTTTATCGAGAGGGCTTTGAGACGGTGCTTTTTCTCCAGGCGCTGGTGTTGGAGGTGGGCGTCTGGACAGTGTTGCAAGGCGTTGCGTTGGGCATGATCGGGGTGCTGGGCGTGGGTTGGTTGACCTTCCGGCTGCAGTCCCGGCTGCCTTACAAGCGGATGCTCGTGGTCACAGGCGTCTTGATCGGCGCTGTGCTGCTGGTGATGGTGGGCAACACGGTGCATGTGATGCAGCTGGTGGGCTGGATGCCTCTCCATCCTATTCAAGGAGTGACGTTGCCTTACTAGAGCGGACTGTGGTTCGGCCTCTATACCACCTGGGAGGGGGTCGGCCTGCAATTCGCCGCCGCCTTTGTGATCGGCAGCTATTTCCTGGCCGAAGCCGGCCGCAAGCGAGCGGTCGCCGGCAGCAAGTCACGCGCCTCCGGCTCTGGCGCGCCTCATCAGGCAAGCCGCCCTGTCTCCGGCAACCCATAAAGGTTGTTGGAGACAGGGGGCTCCCTCAACTTAAACCCCGTTCATCCGCGTCTTGGTTATGAGCCTTGGCTTCAAGCTGATAGACTGCTGGGACGCAGTGAAAATTTTGCGGCGCGCGGCGTTAGCGTTCACCGATTTAACTGATGCGCCGCGTCTGTGAAAGGGGCTTTGTGAATCTTCATTCTCTCAACCTCGGACTTCGTTTTTTACTTGAAATCGCCGCTTTAATTTCTTTCGGAATTTGGGGATGGCAGAAGGGTGAAAATTGGGCCAGATTTGTTCTGGCGCCAGGGATTCCCGTCATCGCCGCCGCCGTGTGGGCTACTTTTCGGGTTCCGAACGACCCTGGGCCGGCGCCGGTTGCAATCCCCGGCGCCTTGCGACTTCTACTTGAATTGACGTTCTTTGCATTGGCCGTTTGGGCGCTGCATGATTTGAGCTTCACGGTTCAGGCCTGGGTTCTTGGCGCCCTGATATGCTTGCATTACGTTGTTTCATATGAGCGCATTTTGTGGATGATCAAAAGATGATTTCCCGGTTGGGATAAATCGCTCCTGATTCTTCGCGGTGAATGGATGCAGATCGGGCGAACCGTCAGCTCCGGAAGGCGGCGAGCACAGGTCGATCGACGAGGCGCTTGTGCTAAAATAGCAAAGTCACGATAAAATTTGTAGCGTATAGCGAATGCTCTCCTGATTTTGATCTGCGCTTACTTTTTCTTTGGGTGTGACCTTCTTGAGAGGAGTTGAAAAATCGACGCAGGCGCACGAAGCGCGTTTTGCAAGGAGCCGCCATGATCACGCCAGATCGCATCGTCTCGACCACCTGCCCCTACTGTGGAGTGGGCTGCAATCTGCAACTTCATGTCAAGGACGATTTCATCTATCGCATCACCTCGCCGCACGATGCCGTCGTGAACAAGGGCAACCTCTGCGTCAAGGGCCGCTTCGGCTACGATTTCATGTATCACCCCGACCGCGTCACCACGCCGCTCATCCGCAAGACGCCGCAGGCGCCGGGACGGCGCACGCAGGCCTTCGACCGCAGCGAGTGGCGCGAGGTGAGCTGGGACGAGGCGCTCGACTACGTCGCCGACCGGCTGGTGGAAATCTATCGCCGCGATGGTTCCAAGGCGATGGCCGTCTACTGTTGCGCCAAGGCCACCAACGAGGACAATTACCTGCTCCAGAAGATGTTCCGCGCCCTCTTCCGCACCAACAACGTCGATCACTGCACCCGGCTCTGCCACGCAGCCAGCGTCGTCGCCTTGCAGATGGCGCTCGGCACATCCGCCATGAGCAACACCGCCGCCGAAGTCACCGATAGCGATTGCTTCATTGTCACCGGTTCAAATACGACCGAAAATCACCCGATCATTGCGCTGCAGATGAAAGAGGCGGTGCGCAAACATGGCGCTAAGCTGATTGTCATCGACCCGCGCCGTCTGGAGCTATGCGACTTTGCGACGCTCTGGCTGCCGCTCAAACCGGGGACGAATGTGCCGGTCTTTTCGGCCATGGCGCACGTGATCGTCAAGGAGGGGCTGATCAACCGGCAGTTCATCGAGCAGCGCACGACCGGCTTCGAGGAGTACGCCCGCTCGCTGGAGCCATTCACCCCTGAATACGCCGAAAAAATCTCCGGCGTCGATCGCAACCTGATCGTCGAGGCGGCGCGCATGTACGCCACGGCGCGCAACGGCGCCATCTACTGGGGCATGGGCATCTCGCAGTTCAGCAACGGCACAGCCAGCGCGCTGGGATTGATCCACCTGGCGCTCCTCACCGGCCACATCGGGCGTCGCAGCACCGGGCTGAATCCGCTGCGCGGACAGAACAACGTCCAGGGCGCATCTGACGCCGGCGCCATGCCCTTCCACTATCCGGGCTATATGGAGGTGGACAAGGAGGAAAATGCACGCAAGTGGGAGCAGGCATGGAACATCGAGCCGGGCGGCCTCAGCCGCCAGCGCGGGTTGACCACCACCGAAATCCTCTCTCATGCGCATCCCGGCGGCGTGCGCGCCCTCTACATCATGGGCGAAAACCCGATGATGACCGAGCCGAACCTCAACGTCACCCGCAAACATATGGAGCAGCTCGAGTTTCTGGTGGCGCAGGACATCTTCATCAACGAATCCGGCGCATTCGCCGACGTCTTCCTGCCGGCGGCTTCCTGGGCGGAGAAGGACGGCACCTTCACCAACACCGACCGACGCGTGCAACGCGTGCGTCGCGCCATCGCCCCACGCGGCCAATCGCGCCCCGACTCTGAGATCATCTGCGACCTGGCGAAACGCATCGAGCGCCGGTTAGGGCGGCCAACGAGCGCGGGTTGGGACTACGCCAGCCCCGAGGAGGTCTTCCGCGAAATGGCCAGCGTCGCCACCATGTTCAAGGGCGTCACTTACGCTCGCATCGAAAACGTGGGGTTGCAGTACCCTGTCCCCGACGAGACGCATCCCGGCACGCCCTTCCTCTTCGCCGAGAGTTTCCCCTCCGGTCGCGGGCGCTTTTTCCCGCTGGAATATGTGCCTGTCGCCGAAGAGGCCGATGAAGAGTATCCCTTCATCCTGACGACGGGCCGGCTGCTCGAACACTGGCACGGCGGCACGATGACGCGCCATTCTCAGCTCAACGAGCTTTCCCCTGCGCCTAAAGTGGAAATTCACGAGATCGACGCTGCACGGCTGGCCGTCAAGACGGGAGACGCAGTGCGCGTCTCTTCGCGTCGCGGGTCGGTCGTGTTGCGCGTGGAAGTCTCGCCCAAGGCGCGGCCAGGCGTCGTCTTCATCCCCATGCACTTCGCCGAGGCCGCCGCCAACCTGCTGACCATCGATGCGCTCGACCCTCAGGCCAAAATTCCGGAATACAAGGCATGCGCTGTCCATATCCAGATCGCCGAGCAAGAAGAGGCGATGCAGATCCCCGAGCTTGAGCCGCGAGGACGCTATTGAACGACGCTGTTGAACATCGGCCGGCGTCGGCTACGTTAACTCTTTCTTTACAGGAAAAACGGCCTTTGCAGAACAACCGTTAATCTCTACAGCGTACCCTTCCCTCTAGAGGAGTATTAGAACAATGGTCGGTGGAGGTGAAGGATGCGCGCAATTCGTACGCCGGAAGGGCGGCGGTTGGAGGATTTTCTGGAGCGCTGTCGCGCGGCCACGCTGCGACGCGCCCTGAGCGAAGAATGGATGAACGCACTGATCCCTGGCGTCCGACTTCTCATCGGTTGCGACCAGGGAGACGATATGCATCTTGAGGGGGACGTCGCCACGCACACGATTATGACCTGCATGGCGCTGCCGATCTTCTCCCGCCGCTATCTCGACCGTGAGCCCGATTTCGTCGAACGATTGGCGGCGCTGATCCACGACTGGAAAAAGCCCGCGTGTCGTAGGAATTTCGTACAAAAGCCGCCTTTTCCGAACCACGAGGCGGAAGCGGCGGCGGAGATTCCATCGCTGGCTCGACGCATCGGCCTGAGCGCCTCTGAGATGGAGCGGCTGCACTTTGTCGTCGCCAATCACGGCCTTGCCCATGAGTTTCCCCGCCTGCCCAGCGAGGAGCGCAGACGGCTGGCAGCGTCGCCGTTTTGGGTGTCGCTTGGGCTGCTGCAAGCCGCCGATGCGCATAGCTGTTGGCTGCCGGGGGGCGGCCATCTTCCGATTCACTGGGAGCTGCTGGAGTGGGAAGCGCTGAACGCCAGCGGCGAGATGGAAAGCCTCACAGAGACTGCCTTCTCTTTTCATCAGCGGTCAACTGCCTTGCCTCTTTCCGGCCTGTCCTCTGCAGCTGTCTCCCCTGCACTGTTTTACACCCAATAGTTGTGACAAATTGCACAATTGGGGATCTCAAATTTTGTGCATTTTGTCCGATGCGGTATACTAGTGTCCATACTACAATAAGTGTGAAGTTTACTGGGGAGCAAACTTCGCACACATTCTCACCTCTCCCGGCAACGGGAAACCTCCTTTTTCCTCCGGGCGCCAATCGCCGGGTTCACCCCGGCGATGGCCCCACCACCTCGCAAAGGTTGTCTGCAAAACTTAACCGGGCGAAGGGAAAGCCTCACCGATTTCCGGGATCGGGGGCAAGATTTCGTCGTATATCCACGCCCGGAGAAAGTCTGTGAGATTCTGTTCGCTCACCTCATCGGCGAGGGCGATGAAGTCTTCTGTGGATGCAACGCCGTCTTTGAAGCGGGCGTAATAGGTGCGCAGAAATTGGCGGAATAGCTCATCTCCGATGCGAAGACGCAAGGCGTGCAGCACCCAGGCGCCTCGTTCATAGACGGCCATGGAGAAGAGATTCTGCGCATCGACCGTCCCAGGCGCAGGCGTCTTCATTGCCGAAAGCATTTCATAGTAGCGCCGCATTCCACTTTCCAGAAATTCTCGTCCCAGTTTGCGCTCCAGCCAGAGCCGCTGCAAATAGGTGGCGAACCCTTCGTTGAGCCAAGTTTGGTCCCAACTGGCCAGCGTCACGGCGTTGCCAAACCACTGGTGTGCAAGCTCATGGGCGTTGACGCCTTCCATCGCCGTGTCCAGACCGAAGATCGGAAGCGTCTGCGTCTCCAGGGCAAAGCCCAGCGGGAAGGGCATGACCGCTGCACCGTAGGTGTCGAAGGGATATTCGCCGATCAGATCGCTGTAGAAGGCGATCATCTCACCGGTGTTGAGGAAAATTTGCGTCAACCGATCTGCGTCCTGAGGCGGAAAGTAATGGCGAATTTCCACGCCTGCCGGCGTCGCCTCCGTGATGCGCACAAAGTCGCCGATCAACACCGTCGTCAAGTAGCTCGCCATCGGCTGCGCCATCTCCCACGTGTACGTGCGCCGGTTGCCGCGGTCGCTCTCCTCTCTCAACATGCCGTTGGCGGCTACAACGTAGGGCTTATCCACCGTGAAACGCAGCGTATATGTCGCTTTATCGGTCGGATGGTTGTTGACCGGATACCAGGTCATTGCGCCCTGCGGCTCGCTGACCACGAAGATGACATCGTTCCGTCGGTTCCAGCCCTGGTCAACGAAGTCCAAGTCCGCATCTCGGATCGGGATCGGCGCTCCGGAGTACGCTACAACGGTCGTAAACAGGGCGCCCGCCGCCAACGGCGTGGGTGGAATGATGGTGAGCTCCTGCCCATCGCGTGCGAAGTGAGCAGGCGCTCCATCGACGGTCACCTCTTCAACCGTCAGGCCAAGCAGATCAAGGTTAAAAGAGCGCAAGGGTAGGGTCGCCTCCGCGCGAATCGAGGTTGCGCCCATGATTTCGTTGCGCATGACGTCCACGCTCAGTTCGATCGTGTAATGTTGGACGTCGTAGCCGCCGTTGCCGAGCAACGGAAAAACAGGGTCGCCTACGCCAGGGGCTCCCTCGATCCATGCCTCGAGAACGGCCGCTGGCGCTGACGGCGTCGGGGCTGCAATCGGTTGGCAGGCGACCAGTGCGACTGTCAACCAGACCAACCAGATCGGCCTGTGCATAAGGCGTCACACCCCCATCGGCTCCAGCACCCAACGGCGCAGGGCAACCGCTGCGCCCTCTTCGTCGATTGAAGGCGCCACCCAGTCCGCTACGGCCTTGACGCATTCGTTGGCGTTGCCCATGGCGACGGCGAAACCGGCGACCTTCAGCATGGGGATGTCGTTGTCGCTGTCGCCGATCGCTAGCACGCGCTGCGGGTCCACGCCGAGCAGCTCGCACAGGCGCAGCAACCCGCTGCCTTTGTCCGCTCCGGGGGCAGTAGCCTCGACCAGCCACTCATGCGTGCGCGTGACGGTCAGCGGCGGGCAAAAGCGTCGTTGATATTCGTGGAGTAAGTCCACTGCTTCGGGCAGGTCATGATTGAAAGCGATCACTTTGATCGGCGGGTGGGCATCCTCGGCGGCTAACAGCGGCGAAAATTCCTCCACCAGAGCGGTTGGAACCCCTAAGAGATGATGCAGCAGCGCCTCTTCTTCAGGCGTGGCGCCGACTGCATTCTGATAGATCATGGTGTGGCCGTCGGCATTGTTGAAATAAAAAGCAGTTGTATAGCGATGGGCGTCGACGAATGCGGCGATCGCACGCGCCTCTGCGAGCGGAAGCGGCGTTTCGACCAGGATGTGCCCGCTCACCGGATCGCCGATCACCGCACCCTGCGTTGCGATGACCGGATGGGTTAGGCGCAAGTCACCGGGCAAGTGATGACGAATGTAGTCGAGCGTGCGGCCGGTGCCGATCGTGACCGGCACGCCCGCCGCCTGAACCGCCTCGATGGCGTCGTGCACCGCCTCGCTGATGCGCGTGCGTTGGTAGGCGTTGAGAATGGTGCCGTCCAGGTCAAGAACGACCAGATCGAATGGACGCATAGGTCGCAACCCACTTTCAAGGGAGCGCCGCCTGCCAAGCAGGCGGCGCCTGATCGTCATAACAGAAATGAGATGACGCGATCGCGCCCCTGATAGTCTCGGTGCAGCTCAAGCTGCGTCGCTTGGGGGAGCAGCTTCTCCACCATCTCCAACAGGATCGCGCCCTGGTTGTAGCCGATCTCCAGCACAATCAACGCACCCGGGGTGCAGCGGCCAGGCAACTGCGGCAGCAAACGGGCGATCACGGCCACCCCCTGCGGTCCGCCAAGCAGAGCCTGCGCCGGCTCATAGTCGCGCACATCCGGCTCCAGGGTCCAGTAGTCATCTTCGGCGACGTAGGGCAGATTGGCGACCACGACGTCTGCCCGCACAGGCAGCGCCGCCAACAGGTCGCTCCGCAGCAGTTGAATGCGGTCGCTTAGGGCGTAGGTTTCTACGTTACGGCGCGCTACGGCTAATGCGTCTTCGCTGAGGTCAAGCGCATAGATGCGAGTGTTTTCGGTGTTCATCGCAACCGCCACAGAGATGGCGCCGCTGCCGGCGCCGACGTCCGCCACAGTCACCTTCTGCGGCGCGCGGATGGCAGCTTCGGTCAACACCTGATCGACCAGCATCTCCGTCTCAGGGCGCGGAATCAACACGCGGCGGTCCACATACAGATCGATGCCATAAAATTCTTTGTGATGGGTGAGGTAAGCGACGGGTTCATGCATCACGCGGCGCACGATCAGCTCGGTGTAGGTCTCCGCCTGGTGAGGCGAAAGCGTTTGCTCATGGTGGGCAAACAGCCAGCTCCGGTCGACGCCGAGCACGTGCGCCAAGATGACTTGTGCGTCCAATCGCGCGGTGGAGATGTTCGCTTCTTCCAGGCGTTGGGTGGCGGCGTTGATCGCTTGCCCGACGGTCACGTCGTCGGAGAGCCTCCAGATTACCTCCTGCCATACCTGAACGTCCTCAGACGGCGCAGCGTCTTGTGCGTGTGCGCCGCCGTTGCGATAAGAGGTTGTAGATACGAGCTCCTGTGGCTGGTCTCCATTCGGGCCGGCCGCCACTCGCCATCGAGCGCGTCGATTCCGGCGTTCGCCCTTCCTCGGTCGAACTTCCAACGGTAAGATAGCCAAACGATGCCTCCTGGGATGAACTGTGTTTCGTTGCGTCCTCGATAAAATCCGACGTTCTGCTGAGCAAAACGCCAATGATTGTATCAGAAAAGCGCTGCTTTGCAACTGATTTTGTACTGACAATCTTGCGATGCACAGGCGGTCTGTTGCTGTACGCTGCGCAACGCTGCGGGCGACGATTCTTCATCAAATCGTTTACGCCAATTCTGCGCTCATGGCTTCGAGGCGTTGCGCCTGGTCGGCGGCCGCCAGCTCTTCGATGAACTCGTCGATGGCGCCGTCCAACACGGCGTCGAGCTGATAGACCGTCTTGTTGATGCGGTGGTCGGTGACGCGATTTTGCGGAAAGTTATAGGTGCGTATCTTTTCGCTGCGGTCGCCGGAGCCGATCTGGCTGCGCCGCGCTGCGCCGAGCTCCTCCGTTCGCTTCTGCTCTTCCATCTCGTACAAGCGGGTGCGCAAAATGCGCATCGCTTTCAACTTGTTTTGAAGCTGGCTCTTTTCGTCCTGGCACGAGATGACGATGCCGGTCGGAAGGTGCGTGATGCGCACCGCCGAGTCGGTGGTGTTGACGCTCTGGCCGCCGGGGCCGCTGCTGCGGAAGATGTCGATGCGAATGTCGTTCTCATTGATCACGACGTCGATCTCGTCCGCCTCCGGCAGCACCGCTACGGTGGCTGCGCTGGTGTGGATGCGGCCGGCGCTCTCCGTCACCGGCACGCGCTGCACGCGATGCACGCCGGATTCATATTTGAGTTTGCTGTAGGCGCCTTTGCCTTTGATGGCGAAGATCACCTCTTTGACGCCGCCCAGGCCGGTTTCGTTGATGCTGAGCAATTCCACTTTGTAGCGATGCGCTTCGGCCCAGCGCGTGTACATGCGATAGAGTTCTGCAGCGAAAAGGCTCGCTTCTTCCCCGCCGGTCCCTGCACGAATTTCGACGATGACATTCTTTTCGTCCTTGGGGTCTTTGGGGAGAAGCAAGGTTTTCATCTGCTTTTCGAGCGCCTCTAACTCTTCTTCGAGCGTCTCGATTTCACTCTCCGCCAGATCGCGCATCTCCTCGTCGGCGTCGTGAAGTAGAGAGCGATTCTCTTCAATCTGCTTCTGCACGCGCTCATAGCGTCGGTAGGTCTGGGCGAGCTCCTCGATCTCCTGTCGCTCGCGGTCGAGCTCGCTCAGCCGCGCAAAGTCGGCCGCCACGGCGGGGTCGGCCATCAGCGCAGTTAATTCATCATATCGCGCAGCGATTCTGGCGACGCGATCGAGAATCATGGACATAAAACACCTTTAATCTGTAAAGATAGGCAGATGACCGAGCGCAATCACGTGGTTCCAGTCGTCAGCCTTCCCTTCTGTAAAGACTGCCATCTCGGCGACGACGGTGGCGTTGGCTTGCGCCATCAACTGACGCAGGCCGCGCAGGGTGCTGCCGGTGCTGATCACATCGTCGACCAGCGCAACGCGCTTTCCCTGCAACAAGGGCACATCCCTGCCGTCCACATAGAGCGTCTGCGGTGTGCCGGTGGTGATGCTGAGCACCTCGGTTTCCAGGCAGTTGACCATGTAGGGCTTGCGCGCCTTGCGCACAACGACGTAGGGCAGCTTGCTGCGCGCCGACAACGCATGCGCCAGCGGGATGGCCTTGACTTCTGGAACGACCAGCACATCTGTTTCCGCCGGCAAGCAAGTGCAGAGCGCCGTCGCTGCCGTCTCCACCACTTCGGTGTCGCCCAGCATGTTGAAAATTGCGATCTTCACCCCCGGCGCCACCTGAAAGATGGGGAGATGACGCTCAACGCCGCCGATTTGAACCGTGTACATGCGCCCGTCGTAGCTCATGACCTTTCCTTCCGTGTACAAGTTTTTGAATTGCATGCAGCCCGTTATTGTAACACAATCCGTGGATGCGAACCGAATTTTTTGGAAAGAAACAAAGGTTAAACATGTTTGAAGTCATGCGACGCGTCCAGTAGAATGCATTTGCTACGGCATGCATGCGCAAGGAGTGTGCGGCGATGACTATATCTTCCATCCCACCCATCGATCCATACGCAGTGCTTGGCGTGCCTGACACGGCGTCCGACGAAGAGATCCGACGACGCTATCGTTTTCTGGCGCTGGCTTTTCACCCTGACCGCTATCAGCGCAACCCAGAGCATTACGCGTTGGCCGAACAGCACATTAAGCGTCTCAACGAAGCCTATCGCGTGCTTTCCGACCCGACCTTGCGTGCGGCGTTCGACGGCGCCCAGCGACTTTCTGCAAAATATGGACGACCCTCAGCGTCGCTTTATCCACACACATTTCAGGAAATGGCGCAGGCAACGCGGCGAGTTCAACAGCTTGAACAAGAGCTGGCCTCCCTGCGTGCGAAGCTGGCGCAGAGCGAACTTGTCGCCGAAACGCTTCAAGCAAAAGTGGCGCAGATGGAAAAAGTGCACGCGGAAGAGCGCAGTCGCTTTGACGCTGAACAAAATCGATTGCGCCGACAGCTCGAGGAGAGGATGCGTGAATACGCTGAAACTGAACGCACATTGCGCAATCAAGTGGAGCGAGCAGAGCGGAAGATCGAGCGGCTCAGCCAAGAGATCGAGCGCAAAAATGCCTCGATCGAACGGCTGAAACAAGCCAAAGCAGAATGGGAGACAACCGGTCAGCATCGCGTCGAGCAGCTTACGCATCGCCTTGAACGAATGCGCGCTGAACTAGAAGAACGCGAGCGGCGACTGCGCGAGGAAGTCGCCAGAAGGGAGAAACTTCAACAAACGATGCAACAGGAACGACGCAACACCCAACACGCCGCCCAACTTTATTCCAGCGCCCTTACCTTCAGCGAAACTGAGGCGGTCCGCCTGCAGATTGAACTGGAATCGCTGCAGGCGAGTCAACGGCGCAGCGGCGCCCTCATCCGCCTCTGGCAGATCGCCGCCGTGGTCGGCGTCGTCAACACGATCGTTCTGCTGGCGCTCGCGTGGTATTGGCTGCGCCACGGCTAACCTTTACACCGGTGCGCCTTCACGCGTCTCCAAGACTTGAATGAAATTGCAACCGAACGAAACCATCTCCTCCAGACGCTCTGGGCTGATCGTGTAAATCGTGTCGGAAGGCAGGTGAAAGTGCGGCCTCTCGACCTGCGCCGTGAACGTCAACGTTGGAACGCCGCGCTGAACGAAGGCCATGTGGCAACTCTGCGGCCACGGCTCCGCCCAGAGCACTTCGGGAAACTGTCTCATCATCTGCTCGACGACGCGCTGCAGGTCGTCCGTCAGGTGAAAGCCGGCGACCGTGTTGGGCCCCGCGCACAGCCCCACCCCGTCGAAATAAAGCGCAGCCGCGATCTGTTCAAAAGGCTCGCTGCGACGACGCACATATTCTGCATGCCCGGGCGGCAAGTACTCTTCATTGGTGAAGGCGACGAATTCTAGCGAATAGAGCCGTTCCAGGCGGCAGAGCTGCTCGGCCAGCGTCAACAGCACGGCGACGCCGGCGGCGTTGTCGCCTGCTCCGGGCGTGTCCACTTTGGTGTCGTAGTGCGCTGAGATGACAATCTGTCGCCGCGAGGCGCCGGGCAACCGCCCGATGACGTTCGCCGTGACGCCCTCTGTTCTGCGCGCGTCGATGCGCACGCGCGCCATCTCGCTGGCCCGTTCGAGCAACAAAGCGCCGATTTCAGCGGAAACGGTCGCAGAGGGCGCCAGAAAGTCCGGATCTTCGATCAGTCGTTCGACCTCCCCTGGATAGGCGTACACGGTGAGCACGGCGGCCGGGCGCTTCTGCTCCAACAATTCAACGAGGCGCGCTTCTTCCGCACTCTTGTAAGGCCAGGCCTTCGGCGCCAGCGGGCTGCGCACCCATTCTCCGTGCAATATGGCCAGCTTGCCTTCCAGCTCGGCCGTCTCCAGTTCCACGAGGGAGGCAAGGGGCGCAATCGGCGCCGCCACCAGGCAGGAAGGCGAAAAAGGATTGGCGGCAATCGGCAGGGCGGCGTCCTCCAGGCAAAGCCAAGCGCCTAGCTCCTCCCAAACAGGACATGTAAATTCCTGCACCTCCACCGCCATGCCGCAGCTGCGGAACACGGATTCGATGTACGCAGCCGCCGCACGGTTGCCGATCGAGCCTCCAGGCCGCGGCCCGATCTCCTTGCATAAGGTTCTCAGATGGCGAATGGCTCTCCCTGGCACGATAGCATCCATAACCTTTCGATTGAAGTCTTATCGCCGACATAGCTCTTATCCAATGTACAGATTTCATTTTTATTTTAGTGGGGAGACATTCCGGCGGAATCCTGAGGAGGTTCTGCAAAGTTCGGCTTTACAGAATGAAGGAGGGACAACCCACGTTAAACTCGACTGCAAAGGCAGTTGGTGGATGGCAAGGCGGAACAGTTGCTGCAAAACGTTGATTCTACCTACGACCAATTCTGGCCGCCGCCTCACTTGCGCGTCGCTTGTTCCGGTGAATTCATCGGCTCTGGATGGCTGACTTTGGGGAGCTCCCCTTCCAGGAAGCTTCAAGCTCCCTAGAAGGGGACGCAGACGGCGGTTCAGTTGCCTTTGAGGATAGCGTCGATCTGCGCCATCACATCGTCGGTCAACTTAGGAACGACCTCGAGCGCCTTCATGTTTTCATGCACCTGCGAGACGCGGCTGGCGCCGGTGATGACCGTGCTCACATGGGGGTTCTTGACGCACCAGGCGATGGCGAGCTGCGACATCGTGCAGCCGAGATCATTGGCGACCGGCTGCAGCGCACGCACGATCGCCAGCCGCTTGGGGTCGGTCAGCATCGCTTTTAGCCATTCATAGCCAGGCAGATTGGCGCGGCTGTCCGCCGGGATGCCATCGTTGTACTTGCCGGTGAGCAGACCGGAGGCAAGTGGGCTCCAAGTGGTTAACCCCAGCCCGATGTCTTCATAAAGGCGGGCGTACTCTTTCTCCACGCGATCGCGGTGCAGCATGTTGTACTGCGGCTGCTCCATCTGCGGCTTGTGCAGATGATGGCGCTCCGCAATCTCCCAGGCTGCCCGAATCTCGTCGGCGCTCCACTCCGAAGTGCCCCAGTAGATCGCCTTGCCTTGACGGATGATGTCGTCCATTGCGAAAACCGTTTCCTCGATCGGCGTGTTGGGATCGGGGCGGTGACAGAAGATTAAGTCGACGTAATCCAGGCCAAAACGTTTCAACGAGCCATCAATGGCCTGCATCAAATACTTGCGGTTGAGCGTGTTGCGCTCGTTTGGACCATCGTGCAGGCCCCAGTAGAACTTGGTGGAAACGATGTAGCTAGAGCGTCGCCAACCTGCGCGGCGCAAGACTTCGCCCATGATCACTTCAGCCTGCCCACCGGCGTAAGCCTCTGCATTGTCAAAAAAGTTCACCCCTGCGTCATAAGCGGCGACCATGCAATCGTAGGCGGCGTCAATGTCCATTTGCGTGCCGAATGAAACCCATGCGCCGAACGACAGTTCGCTGACCTTCAGGCCAGCCTTGCCGAGACGACGGTAATTCATACTCTATTCCCTTTCTTCAGCTGAATTCCCGAGGACAATTAAATCGTTTTACACAACTAGTATACCACGAAAGCATCGAAATGCACGTCCTTGAACCGTTGGTGTTTGAAATTATATCGCCTTA
>CALFWA010000308.1 GCA_937928035.1 uncultured Caldilinea sp.
CAGCGCTCTTGATCGAGCACAATCGTGTCGGAGATCAGATAGTTTTTGTTCTTCGTTCGCTTCGGCTCCACCAGTTGGCTCAGGCCGGGGCCAAAGCGCATCGTCTGATCTTGCAGCGGGCACTCGCCGCCTTTGTCGCAGATCGGACAATCCAGCGGGTGATTGAGCAGGATGAAGGCGAGGTTGGCCTCCTGCACTTCCTTCACCTGAGGTGTATTTGTTCGCACCACCATGTCCTGCGCCACCGGCACCGAACAGGCGGTCTGCAATGTCATGCCGCGCGGCCCTGAGATTTCGACCAGACACATACGACAGCAGGCTACGGGGTCGAGCTTGGGATGGCTGCAGAAGATCGGTATCTCGATGCCGACCTTGGCGGCAGCGTCCACGACCAGCGTTCCCTTGGGCACCGTAACCTGACGATCGTCGATCGTGAGCGTTACAAGTTCAGTCATGGGTCAGTCCGCTTTCCCTTCAGGACAAAGTTCACTCAACGAATTACACGTTTCCTTGCTGCAATCCACCATGCCGATGCGGCGCCTTGACTTATTCAGTCGCCGGTCACGACGATCGGCGTGTCCCGGTTCAACGGGGATTCGCCCTCGATCTCCAGCGCGCTGTCGTGCGCGACGCTTGGAGCGCCCACATCAGGACGATAGATCGGTCGAATCGGGATGACGGGCGGCTCCTCTTCGGGATTGGTCATGGCGATGTACTGCTCGAACTCGGCGCGATATTTGGCGAGGTTGCTTTGCAAGCCCCACACCGCCGCATCGCCGAAGGGGCAGAAGCTCTTGCCGGTGATGAACTTCGGGATGCGCTCGAGCAAGTCAATGTCCTTCATGCGGCCGCCGCCGTTTTCGATGCGCAGCAAAATGTCTTCCAGCCAGCCGGTGCCTTCGCGACAGGGGGTGCATTTGCCACAGCTTTCCTCGCGATAGAAGCTGAGCGTGCGCCGCGCCACCTTGACCATCGACTGGCTGTCATCGATGGCGATGACGCCGGCCGAGCCAAGCATCGAGCCGGCCGCCTGCACCGATTCGTAGTCGAGCGGCGTATCGAGCTGGTCGGCGCTGAGAATTTTCATCGAAAGGCCGCCGGGCACCACTGCTTTGAAGGGATGTTCGTCAAACTGAGGTCCGCCGCCGTATTTGTAGAGCAGCTCGCTCAGCGGGACGGCGTGCGGCAGCTCATACAGGCCCGGATATTTCACGTTGCCACTCAGACAGAAGATGCGCATGCCGGGCGATTTTTCGGTGCCAAAGCTGCGATACCACTCGACGCCGTGGCGCATGACGTGGGTGACATTGGCGATCGACTCCACGTTGTTGACGATGGTCGGTTTGCCGTAGAGGCCCTCGACGGCCGGGAAGGGGGGCTTCATGCGCGGATGGCCGCGGTAACCTTCCAGGCTGGTGAGGAGCGCCGTCTCTTCGCCGCATTCGTAAGCGCCTGCTCCTCGATGCACGACGATGCGGAGGTTTACATCCGTGCCGAAGATCTTTTCGCCCAGGAAGCCCTTCTTTTGCGCCTCTTTGATTGCATCGACCAGGCGCGTGTAGGCGAAGTAATACTCTCCGCGAATGTAGATGAAGGCCAGCTCTGCCTTGATGGCGTAGGCGCTGAGGATGATGCCTTCGATCAGCTGATGCGGGTCATACTCCATGATGATGCGATCTTTGAAGGTGCCGGGCTCCGACTCGTCGGCGTTGACAACGAGGTAATGAGGCATGGCCGGCGCCAGGAAGCTCCATTTCATGCCGGTGGGGAAGCCGGCGCCTCCGCGACCGCGAATGCCGCTGGCTTTGACCTGCTCGACGACCTCTTCAGGCTTCATCGTGGTGAGGACGCGCTTGGCCGTTTCGTAGCCGCCGTCGGCGATGTAGGTTTCGATCTTGTGGCTGTCCTTCTTCCCTACGCGGGCGGTCAGGAAGCGCGGCTCCATCCCGCCGACGCGATAGGGTCCGGCCGCCTTGCCGGTGAGCTTGGGATCGCCTTCAGGCGTCCATCGTTCGAGCGTGGTGAAGGCCTTGCCACTGTTGACCAGATCGATCACCTTCTGCACATCTTCGGCGGAGTCCAGCTCCTCAAAGTAGCGGATCCGACCGGTCTTGCGTTCGGTGATGGAGGCCATCGGCGCAGTGCCGCAGGAGCCTAGGCATTCCATGTGATCGAGGCTGAAGCGATCGTCGGGCGTGGTCTCGCCGTGGTGGATGCCCAGCTTTTCTTCAAAGTGGCGCATGCACTGACCGGCCCCGCGCAGCATGCAAGGGACATTGGTGCAGACCTCGACGTGATATTCTCCCTTCGGCTCTGTGTGGAGCATGTGATAGAAGTCGACGACGGCGCCGACCTCTGCGGGTTCAAGCTCCAACATTTCTGCCAGCTCATTCTGTGCTTCCACCGGGCAGTAGCCGAACTCGCGCTGGATGATGTACAGAGCCGGCAGGATCGCCGAGCGCTGCCTTCCGGCGGGATAAAGGTCCATCCACTTCTTAATTTCGTTGCGAACAGATTCGGATAGCATCATGGCGTTCAACCTTGAGAACTTGAGAAATAGAGAAGGGCCTAGCGGTCCACCTCACCCAACACGATGTCGATCGAGCCGATATTGGTAATCACATCCGAAAGCATGTGGCCTTTGCTCATCTTGCTGATGGCGTACAGGTTGTTGAAGCTCGGCCCGCGCACGTGCAGACGATAAGGTCTGGCGCTGCCGTCGCTGTAGATGAAAAAGCCTAGCTCGCCCTTGCTTGACTCAATGCCCTGGTAAGCCATGCCTGGCGGGACGTGGAAGCCTTCGGTCATCAGCTTGAAGTGATGGATGAGCGCCTCCATGCTGATGTCCAGCTCGGCGCGAGGCGGCGGCGTGATCTTGCGATCCTCGGCGCGATAGGGGCCATCTGGCAGATTGTCGACCGCCTGACGGATGATGCGCAGGCTTTGTCGCATCTCCTCCATGCGCACGAGATAGCGTGCATAGCAGTCGCCCTCGTTGGCCACCGGCACCTTGAAGTCATAGTTCTCATAGCCGCTGTAAGGCGCATCGCGACGGAGGTCCCAGTCTACGCCGCTGCCGCGCAGCATGGGCCCGGTGAGGCCCATGTCGAGCGCCTCCTCCCGAGTGATCTTGCCGATGCCGATCAAGCGCTCTGACCAGAGCGGACCGTGCGTGAGCATCCGTTCATAGTCGTCGATCTGCTCCGGCATGATCTTCAAGAACTCTTCCAAATGAGGGAGGAAGGCGGGCGGGATGTCGCGCGAGACGCCGCCGATGCGCATGTAACCGACGGTTAGGCGGGCGCCGCACACCATCTCGAAGAGATCGAGGATGCGCTCGCGCTCGCGCGTGGCGTACATCAGCAGCGACATGCCGGTGCCGGAGACGTCCAGCACGTGAGTCGAGAGCCAGAACAGGTGGGACGCAATGCGTTGCAGCTCCGCCATAATCACGCGCAGCACCTGCGCGCGCGGTGGGATCTCGACGCCGAGCAGCTTTTCCACGGCGAGACAATAGCCCAGGTTATTGCTCATCGCCGTGAGATAGTCCATGCGGTCGGTGTAATAGACGAAATCTTTGTAGCGCTTGTTTTCACCCGTCTTCTCGAAACCGCTGTGCAGATAGCCCAGATCGGCGTCCACGTTGACGACGGTCTCGCCGTCTAGCTCCACCACCAGACGCAGCACGCCGTGGGTGCTGGGGTGATGAGGGCCTAGATTGATGATCATGTTCTCCAGGCTCATGCCGGGCGGCAGCTTCGGCGGGGCGCTTTTGGCCTCCAGAATTTGCTTGCCCAACGACTCGAACTCCGGGTCTTCCCACGTGAGGGTGAAGGGCACTTCTTCGCCGCCGAGCGGAACCTGCTTTTGCAGGGGATGGTTGGGCCAGTTCTCCGGCATGAGGATGCGGCGAGGATCGGGATGGCCTGCAAAACGAATGCCCATCAGGTCCCACACCTCGCGCTCCGGCCAGTTGGCACCGCTGTAGACGCCGGTGAGGCTGGGCGCCGTCGGCTCGTCGCCGTCTTCAAGCGGGCAGACGATCATCAGATGTTGTTTGCGCGAGTAGGAGCGCAACTGATAGACCGTATGAAAACGATGGTCGCTCACAGGAAGTTCGGAGCGATCGACGGCCGAGACGTCGATCAGCGTCTCATAGCGAAGATGTGGATCGGTTTTGGCGAATTCCGCCAAGGCGACCAGTTGTTCTGGCTTGATGTAGACGACCTGTTGGCCGTGATGAAGACCGGCGGCGAGGACGGCCTCGCCGAAGCGTTCGGCGATGCGCCGGGTGTCTTCACTCTCGCCGGTGGGCAACGGCGCAACCGCCGGAATTCCCGGCGGTTGGAGGCTGGGCAATATCTCATATTTGCGCACGCGTGGAGCGACATCGAGCATATAGGATTCTCCTCGAATCAGGCCGGCTGCAGTTGGCGCAGCGCCTCCAGGGATTCAATCTCATCTCGTTGCGTAGACGATGGCGTTGCTTGCCGAGCGGCGTAGGTGCGAAAGGTGTCCTTCGCCTGTTTGGCGCGCAGCTTGTCGAGCGCATAGAGCAGCGCCTCGGGGCGCGGAGGGCAACCCGGCACGTACACATCGACCGGAATGATCTTGTCCACGCCTTGGATGATGGCGTAGTTGTTGAAAGGGCCGCCGGCGCTGGCGCAGATGCCCATGGCGATCACCCATTTGGGGTCGGACATCTGATCGTAGAGACGCTTGATGACCGGTGCCATCTTGTTGCTGACGCGGCCGGAGACGATCATCAAGTCCGCCTGGCGCGGGCTGGCGCGGAACAGCTCGGAGCCGTAGCGAGAGATGTCGTGCCGGGCGGTGCCGGTGGCAATCATCTCGATTGCGCAGCAGGCCAAGCCAAAGAGCAACGGCCATGTGCTGTTTTCACGGCTCCAGTTGACCAACGCTTCTAGCTGCGTGGTGATAATGCCTTCGGGCAGTTTTTCTTCAAGACCCATAATAACTCCTTATTCCCAATCCAACGCGCCCTTAGACCATTCATAAACCAGGCCGAGGATCAAAATCAGTAAGAAAAAGCCGATCGGCGCCAGGGCCACGAGCAATCCGTAAGAATCTCGCAATGGAATAAGGGCGCCCGCCCAAGGGAAAAGAAAGATGACTTCGATGTCAAACAGGATGAACAGCATCGCCACCAGGTAATATTTCACCGGAAAAGGACGTCTGGCGTCATGGAAGGGGATAATGCCGGATTCGTAGGGTTCGAGTTTTTGCTCGTTTTTGCGCTTTGGGCCTAGAACGCTGGGAAGACCGATGGCGATGAAGGCGAAAATTGTTGCGATGACTACAAAAATCAGCAAAGGAAGATACTCTTGAGCCATTGGATGCAATCCTTAATCGGTGCGTTGATCTGGCTTGACGAACAACTTGCTAGATATACGCTTTTGCGCTATGCAGATTTTGCGCAGTGCAGACAGCGCCTCATACAACAATCCTGATTTGCAACACATGCGTCAAGCATCTCCGGGCGCGCCTTGACCAGATTGACGTTCGACGCAGAGATGCAGGCAAGTCATGAACATACTGAAGTTATACAATGCATTGAAACCCAACGACACATTGAAGTGAAACATTGAAAGTTAAACATTGAAGTTAAACATTGAAGTTAAACACGGTAAATCGCAAATGCGTGAAAAGTTTAACATGACGCATTGGTTGGTGTCAACTATACACGTATCTTCTTGTGAAACGTTGCACGAACGTTGTTACCGGTAAAGATAAACGCAACTTGTCGGTGAAATTCGGCGTCGAGCGGCCTCTTGTTGATGCAGAGAGGTTTATGTTACAATCGAAGCGTCCACCTCATGAATCCGTTCGCCACATCCATAGGGGTTGGAACGCAGCGTCTGAATCGCCTGATGAACAACAAGACGAGCAATAAATAAAGAACGTGCTCAAAATACGCATTCAACGCGCTGAAATTTTCCTGATCGTTTCAGGTCTGTGCTAACATTCGTGCGATTTGTTATTTTCTACACAATCCTGTTGCAGGCATACAGGAGGAGTGTCTTCATGCTCAGTCAATGGGGATTCGTCCTGATTCTCAGTGCAATTGCCGTGATCATTCCGGTAGCCGCCATTGTGTTGGGGCATTTCCTGGGGCCTCGACGCCCGGATCCGGTCAAGACGGATGTGTACGAGTCTGGCGTTGAGACGATCGGGGACACCTGGGTTCAGTTTCGAGCGCAATACTACCTCATCGGTTTGATCTTCTTGATCTTCGATGTGGAGGTGATTTTCCTGTTCCCGATCGCAGTGGCGTACGCCGATCTTTCTTTCTTTTCGGTCATTGCGGCAGTCACCTTTGTGATCATTTTGTTGTTGGGCCTATTTCTGGAATGGCGCAAAGGCGCGCTGGAATGGACGTAATCGCCTGAGCCGACGCTCGACGTGGAGGATCTTGTATGAATTGGAGCGATGCGCTGATTCAACTTCAGTATGATTTGGGGGCGCCCCAAGAGTTAAGTTGGCTGGTTGAAGGCGTCACCTATTTTATCGGTGCGTTCATTCTGGCGAACGCAGCGCTGATTCTCGCCTTATTGTTGATTTGGATTACCCGCAAGGTGATCAGCCGCATCCAAGATCGCATTGGGCCGAATCGCGTTGGCCCTTATGGTCTGTTTCAGACGGTCGCAGATGCGCTTAAATTGCTCTCTAAAGAAGATATTACGCCGGCCTCTGCAGATAAAATTTCTTATTTGCTGGCGCCGGTGTTGTCTGTGGTGGGTGTATTGATGGCGCTGGCGGTGATTCCATTCGGGCCTGCCTTGATCGGCGCCGATTTGAACGTGGCGGTGCTTTATCTTGTGGCCCTGGGTTCGCTCGGCATCATGGCGGCGCTGATGGCGGGGTGGGGCAGCAACAACAAGTATGCGTTGTTGGCGGGTTTCCGCGTGGTGGCGCAGCTGCTCAGCTATGAGATTCCGATGGTGCTCGCCATGTTGGCGCCCGTGCTGTTGGTGGGTTCGATGAGCATGCAGCGCATTTCCGAGGCGCAGGCTTTGTATTTAGGGCCGATCAATCTGGGCATTGGATGGCTGATCTTCCTTCTGCCCGGCGCTTTTCTGATCTATTTGATCGCTGCGTTGGCCGAAGCCGAGCAGACGCCGTTTGACCTGCTCGAGGCGGAGTCTGAACTGATCGCCGGTTTCCACATCGAGTATTCGGGCATGAAATTCGCCATGTTCTTCCTGGCGCAGTTCCTGAACAGCTTCTTCCTCGGCGCAATCGCAGTTGTGCTCTTCCTGGGAGGTTGGCAAGGGCCCTTTGCAGCGCAGATTCCTCTGTTGGGGCCGATTTACTTTTTGGCGAAGACGTTCCTGGTCTACGTTGTGATTCAATGGATCAAAGGAACCTTTCCCCGCGTACGCATTGACCAGATGATGCAGTTCGCCTGGAAGGTGTTGGTGCCTTTGGCGCTGGCGCTGATCACTGCGCAGATGATCATCATGAAATTGCCCTTGCCGATCTGGCTCAACTATCTGTTGCTCCTTGCGGCCAATCTCGCCGTCGTGGTGGCCGTTCTCAACATCCTTGGCTCCTACTTCGAACGCGAGCAGGTGCGTTCGAAGCGAGCGTTCGCGCCTAGGTCGCTGATCGGCACTATGCAGCCTGTTCAATCGTCATCGGGTGACTGAAGGGAGAGATCTGAAGATGCCGGAATTGCCTTTTCCGTTGCCGACCGTGCAACAGGTGATTTTTTCCATGGTCGCCGCCCTCACCGTTTTTGGTGCGTTGGTCGTCGTGCTTGCCCCCAATCTATTCCACAGCGCACTCGGGTTGGTGGCGGCCTTTTTTGGAGTGGCCAGCGTGTACATCATCGCCGAGGCTGAATTTATCGGCGTCAGCCAGGTGCTGATTTACGTCGGCGCCATCTCGACCTTGATCACGTTCGCCATTATGTTGACGCGCGGCATGATGTTCGGCGCAACTTCGCCGCGCAATCGCCAGTGGGGCACGGCGGCGATCATCACCAGTCTCACCTTCTTGGTGTTGGTGGCCATTGTCTCTAGCGTTCCATGGCCTGCGGTGGGAGAACCTATTTCGCAAGGTCACGAAATTATCGCGGGGTTAGGTCGCGCCTTTGTCAACGAGTACGTCATTCCATTTCTGTTGCTGGCGATGCTATTGTTGGTAGCATTGGCCGGCGCCATTGTGCTCGCCCGCGATTACAAGTAAGCGACGCAGAGAAATGATCGTTGAGGCGAAACTCCTACATTTGCGAGCAGTCGATAAGAGGCGGCGAACATGGTTCCTCTAACCTGGTATCTGATTCTGGCGGCGTTTGTGTTCAGCTGTGGGTTGTTTGCAGCGTTGGGGCGGCGCAACGCCATCGCAGTTTTGATGGGCATTGAGCTGATGTTGAATGCAGCCAACATCAATTTGATCGCCTTCTGGCGCTATGGCGCAGCTCCTGCCCAGAATCTGGACGGGCAAATTTTTGCATTGTTTGTCATCGCTGTGGCGGCCGCCGAGGTCGCCGTAGGGCTGGCTCTGGTGATTTCGGTCTATCGAAATCGCCGCACGGTCAATCTGGACGATCTAGATTTGCTGAAGGGGTGAAGCTGGCTGCGTCTTGTGCAATGTGGGAGGAAGAGTCTCTAAAAGCGCCAAATGACCGACAGACTCTATCCTTTGAAACAGCGTCATGCCTAGTCAGAAACTCACGGGCACATTAGAAGAACAGTGTGAATTTCTGTATAACCTGGCTTTGGAGAAGATGAGCCAGGGGAATTACACGGGTGCGATTCATGCGCTCAAAGAGATTGTGAAATACAAGCCGGACTACCGGGATGCAGCGCAACTGCTGGCCAAAGCGAAGCAGCGCAAATCGGAGCAGACATTTCTGTTGTTAATGGCTGTGTTCGGCGCTACGGTGATGGTGGCGATCGGTGGAGCGATCGGTGTGCCGAACGATTTGATTTTTTTGGTTTTCGTCATCATCGGCGCATTGATCGGATACGCCGTCGGCAACCTGATTCGCAGTTTTCGATATCAGCGACCATCCTGAGCCAATCGAACTCATTCTGTCAATGGGTCGTAGAGCAAAACGAGGGTAAGCAATGCAAGGATTTCTGAATCTCGCCTGGCTTTTGCCGGTGCCGCCCTTTCTCGCTTTTGTCGCTATCGTCCTCTTTTTGAATCGCAACAAGACGGTGAGCGCGCTCACGGCGATCGGCGGGGTGCTCGTCAGTTTTGTGCTGGGTTGGCCGATTGCATTCAGCGTGTTTACGACGCCACACTTCGGTGAACATCCGCTGTACGGTGAGCTTTTCACAATTCCCACCGGCGCCACGCAGTTGATGATCGGATTTCAGGTCGACCCGGCCAACGCGCTGATGATCTTCATGGTGACTTTCTTGCTGCTCATGATTTTCATCTATGCCAGCGGCTATATGACTTTCCCTTCTCATCTGCGCAAGGAAGACTACCCGCTGGCGTACGCCCAGGGCAAGGACCCTCGCTACAGCCGCTTCATGGCTTACATCAGCCTGTTCGCCACCGGCATGTTGGGGCTGGTGGTGGCGAATTCGCTGCTGACCTTCTTCGTCTTCTGGGAGATCATGGGCCTGTGCAGTTATCTGCTCATCGGTTTCTGGTTTGAGAAGGAGTCGGCCAAGAAGGCGGCCTTCAAGGCGTTCATCACCACGCGCATCGGCGACGCCCTGATGTTCGCCGGCATGATGCTGCTTTACATGTGGAGCGTTGAGAATACGCTGGTCTTCGAGCATATTCTGGCGCCGGAGAACATGAAACATCTCTCTGAAATGATGGTGCACGTGCCGGTGCTCAACTTCACCACGCCGGCCATCGCCCTGATCGCTGTGCTGATCTTCTTCGGTACCATCGGCAAGAGCGCCCAGTTCCCGCTGCACGTCTGGTTGCCGGACGCTATGGAAGGTCCGACGCCGGTCAGCGCTCTGATCCATGCAGCGACGATGGTGTCGGCGGGCGTCTTCCTCTTGGTGCGCATGTTCCCGCTCTACTACGCCGCCGGCGAGGTCGCCCCGGGCAGCATGCAGTTCGTCGCCGGCATCGGCGCTTTCACGGCGCTCTTCGCCTCGCTCATCGCCGTGGCGCAGTGGGATATCAAGCGCGTGCTTGCGTACTCGACGGTGGCGCAGCTCGGCTACATGGTGGCGGCACTGGGCACAGGCGCGTACGTGGCGGGCTTCTTCCACCTGTTGACGCATGCGTTCTTCAAAGGGTTGCTCTTCCTCGGCTCCGGCTCCGTGATTCACGGCGTCGAGCATGGCTTTCATCATGCCCATGAACACGGCGCCCATGATGAACACAGCCACGAGGAGCATCATGGGCCGCACCTGATCCTGCGTGCAGACGGCGTTTTGGACCCCAATGACCCGCAGGATATGCGCAACATGGGTGGGTTGTTGCAGCGTATGCCCATCACCGGTTGGACATTCATCATCGGCGGCTTGGCGTTGGCCGGTTTTCCTTTCTTTACGGCCGGCTTCTGGTCGAAGGACGAAATTCTCGCCAGTGAATGGTACACCGGTCAGTGGGCGGTCTTCTGGACGTTGGCGTTTTCAGCATTGGTCACTGCTTTCTATACAGCGCGTCAGATCATGTTGACGTTTCTCGGTCAACCACGCAGTGAGGGCGCTGCTCACGCAACAGAAAGCGTGAAGTCAATGACGATTCCGCTGATTTTGATTACCCCTTTCGTCATCGGCTTGGGATGGTTGGGAATCCCGAAAGATTTTCCGCTTTTGGGGGCGCTCTTTCCGAACTGGATCGAGCACCAGCTCGAGCCATATATTGAGCATCAGGCGTTTAAGTTCCCTCATCCAGAGTTTAACTTCCTGGTG
>CALFWA010000309.1 GCA_937928035.1 uncultured Caldilinea sp.
TTGACATTGATTTGCAGGATATTTGGCACAGGCGACGATTGCAAATCACGAAACAAATTTGCGCAGCATTAAACCCAGCAAACAACGTTACCGCCTTGGCCGATTTGGCCAGTGACAGGATGCTCGCTTGCGTAAAACCCCGAGTATTCGGCGATTGACATCCGGCCGGCATACCTACCGTTGAATCGCGCCGACTCAAGCACGATCGGGGCGCCGGGGTTGCCGTATATCTGCAATCCCGGCACCCTCGACTGGTATATGCTGTTTGACACCCTGCGCACGCCAATATCTCTGTTTGCAAAACTTGTGCTGGTGATAAACGTCGCCGGATTGATCCAGGCGCCGAAGCGAAAAGCCGAGTAACTACCGCCTTCGTAGGCGTTGTACGAAATTGACGATATAAACACGCCGTTCCTAGTCAGCGTCATTGTGTGGCTGTAATCGTCTGGCGTTGCAGTGAACACGGACTGTTCTGACAGGTCGACCGTTTCTGATCCGGCCTTTATTTCAGCGGTGACTTTGCACGTGGCGCTGGACGCGACAGGCCCTAAAGGGGGCATTGGCAGTCCGAGCGGACCATAATGCGGAGCGCCATCAAACACCGGAGCGTCGTAATCGGTACGAGACTTTACCGTAGCAACAACCAGCGCCGCGACCCAGTCTGCGCCATAGCGGGCGCCAGCTAGCCACTTAACTCCCGGACGAATGATGTCAATCGGGCGGAAGGTGAAAACCGATGACATATACCCGTCATCAAAAGTCCCTACTGATGCCGGCTGCGATCCGCCAACCTGCATTTCCCAAGTGTATGTTAAATGCGTCGCATAGGCCGACCCGTTGAATGCTGTACGAACGCCGTTGATGTCCGAGTAAAACGAAGGTGACGCCGGCAGATTGCCGCTTGGATGCGGACTAGGCGGAGCAGACCAATCAAACTCTCTCCACAGACCGATCCAGTAGCGCCCGCTGGACTCTTCAGCGTGCGCATCCCACTCATCAATTGTCGATTCGTCGGCGAGCAGCGCTATGGACCCGGAAAAATTCCCATCTGCCGGCGATCCCGTCAGTGTGACTTCTGCGACGGCAGCGATCCCGCGCCGGCGCGTAACGCCAAATAGCAGCTTGGCCCCATTTTTAGCCACATCGAGCAAAAACCCGCCGGACAACTCAAAGCTCTCCGCCGGGTAATCCGCGTGAGTCTCGAACGCGACGGACATTGACGGCAGCGCTGTTGTCGGGGCTGTTCCTGCCCCGATCTCACCGAAGCGCTTTGCGGAAATATTGACGGTGAGTAGCTTGGTCGCCCTGCTGCCACTGCGGAATATCGTCAGCGCCCACGCCCGCCCTGCCGTGTCGATGTACAGCGGCCCGCTGATGCCTCTGCCGTATATTTTCTGGTCGCTGATCAGTGCGTAATTCGTCCAGGTTCTACCCGCCGCCGCCTCTTCCGGCGTTGTCTCCGGCTCCGGCAGGTCGGGAATCTGGACTAGCCAGCAGTTGCCGCTATCTGGAGCGCTGCCGGGCAGGTCAATATCGCCGCCGGCTGGCGTCTCGATCTTCCCCGTCGAAGCCCGATACAGACCATGCCACGGATGGCCAATTTTGTCGCCACAGAGCTCGATCACGGCGTCGGGTCAGCGAACCTGAATTCCACGGAGTCGCTGTTTGCGTCAGCCATCACGATCTTTTTGATTGCCGGGAATTCGAACAGCCCATCAGTGGTTCTCCATCCGGCCGGCCAGTATTCGCGCAGCGATGCGTCGAGTTCCGTCAGCGGGGATGCGATGCCACCGCCACCGCCTTTTGACGATCCCGGCGGCGGCGCGGCTGCAACGACGCGCCGAGCAGCGCCTCGTGGTTGTGGAACCACATTCGGCTCGTATCCCGGCTTCTCGGTCAGTTGCCGCAATGCATCGGTGAGGTCTTTTGCCATTACGCCTCCAGCATGTCCGACGTGGTCAATGAAAGGTCGGTGTAATTTCCGACGGCAGCGGAGGCATTAACCGCCACCCATACCGGCAGCGCATTTGATACACCGCTGGAAATTGACGCGCCGATGTTCAGCGTACTGGACGCTGAAGCAAGCCCGGCCTCGGTCAGAGATAGGCGGACAGCGGAGGCGGGAAGGCCGGAGGCCGGATCGGAATCAACAGCAGAAACCGTAATTTGCCCGCCGCCGTCATTCGTTACCGTCTTGCCCGCGTCGGTGCTGCCGAAATAAATAACGGCCGGCGCAGGAACAATCGTTACGCCTTCCAGCATGGTGACCAGAGAAAGGCTTGTGATCGGCGTGGTCAAGGCAGGGTCAGAGAATAATTGAAACATGGCGCCCTCAGAATGTAATGGTCAGGCCACTGTCGGCCAAGGTGATATCTGCTGAAATCTCCAAATCCTCGACAACCGGATCGCGGAATGACGCGGGAATCTCCGGCAGCACGACGCGGAACTGTGTTTCGTAGGCCGGCGCGGTGTCGTCGTAGAAATCAGACGTCGGCAAGGTGTTGCACAGGTATCCTGAGAGCAGATCGGGATTAACCCATGCGTCCGGTGTATTTGCGTCAGCACCGATGTGATTGCTCAACGATGGAGTGATCAGGGACTTGATGATCGAGACGGATGGAACTGTGATTGCTGCTGTGAATCCCGTAGCCGCTCCATCGCCGTTCGGAGTCGCCAGGGTATAACCGCCAACGCAGCCGCCCGAATCGAGGTCATACGATTCCGACCACGCAGAAACCTGCCCGACTGCCGCCACACCATAGGCATTTACGCCGACGACGTTGCCGATCTCCAGCCGAAGGTCGGCGGGCCGGTCAAACGACACCCTTTGCCGGCGGCGCCACTCTGCGGCTTTCCTTGTGGCTTCGGCAATGACGTGCCGGCATGCCTCCTGGACATCGGCGGATGACAGGTCGGCGAAGTGGTCCAGAGAGCCATTCGCGGGAGGCCACGGCGCCTCCAGTGCTTCATAGCCAGTTGGCTCCGGCTCGTCTTCCGAGCCAGGCGGCGGATTTGCGCTATAAATGCCGAGCGCCGGCTCCGAGCGCCGGCCGTTTTCCCAACCTGACGCATCGAACTCAGAACGAATTCCACGGCTGATCACTTCATCGCGGCCGCTCAGCCCGTCCAGATCGACCGTTACCTGGTAACGCCGCTCAACCTCCTGACACCACCGCCGACAGACAGTAGCCGACAGCGAGCGAATCAGCAGCGGCGCCAGGCTCTCATGTACGTAGTAATACGCCGTGATTGGCGCCACGATCACCGGATACGAGCCTGGAGCCGGAGATTCCAACACCGCGGTGCCCTTGACGAACCAGTCGCCCAGGCTTTCCAGCACCTGCGCGACCATGGATTTCGTCGGTGGCTGAATGAAGCGCGTCAAATAATTCACGCGACCCGGCTCCTGCCAGTTGAGGCCCAACTCGACATTGTGCAGCCGCAAAAAACGATGCGCCAGCGTAGCTACCACAGCGCGCGGCAACTCGGCTCGCTGCGCCGTCTCCACGACTGGCCCTGGGTCAAACATATCGTTTGCGGTATACGTCCTGGCCGGTGTACCGATATCCCACGACACGACCCGCCAGGACCCGGAACCATCAATGAATGTAGCGCCAGGCACTGTATCCAGCACTGCTGCGAAATACCCTGACGGGTCCGGCTCGTCCGCATTCCAGGCCACAATCTTCGGCGACACCGTTTCCAGCCCGCCAAACAGCGCACGCGCTGTGGCCTCGCCGCCGGCAGCGCGAATCCGGTCCTGATAGCCATCGCGACACGCCAGTTCGGCAACCCGCTCAGCGGCAGAAAACTTGACAGACTCAACAACGCCGGTAAAACGCCGCCTAGTGGCGCTGTAGCCACCGCCGAAGACCGTGATATCAATCGACACAGCCGCACCTTCAAGCGCGGCGAGCTGCGCGGCAGATGCCGGCAGCAGATCAAACGTAGCAATGCGCGCTGCATCTTCTTCCGCCTCGATGCGCAACAGGCCGGAAAGTTGACCGCTCACATCGACACCGCCGATAATCACCTTTGCCGACCAGGAAATCTTCCCCAGCGCGCAATCAAATACCCGCGCGTCGGCCATCGCCACAGCCAGCGGCAGCGTGACCTGGTAGCGCCGCACCACCGACACCGCCAGGCCAACACCCACCACATACGGGTCGGCAGCGGCCACAAGGGGGAAATCGACAGCGTCAAAATCCAGCGCCACCAGCGCACCGGCAGGGCCTGAGAAATCCACGTCATCTATAAGCGGCGGGTCGTAGGCCATCAGAATGCAATCGTCTCGATATAGTCCGCGACCTCAGACGCCGCGAACGGCTCGCCGAGCGTGTAAATTGCCGCTGCCGGGATATCTTCCGGCGGCGTAAAATCATCTGTCCAAAGCGCCCGGTCAGCGAAGAAAAATCCGGCCATTTTTGCTCGCAGCGTCGCGTGCTCGTCGACCGGATTTCGACCGATGCCCAAATTTCCCATGTCGCTACTGAAGCCAACAAGGCCGCCGTAGCTTTCGCCGCTGGCGGTCATCTCGCCGTCAAAAAATTTCCGCACGATGCCATCATCGTCTCGCGTCACTGCAAAATGACGCCAAACCCCGGTGCCGACTGTTGCAATCAAGCCGCCGGCGATATAGTCGCCAGCATAGGAAACGTTGCCGGCGGTGTCGCAAATAATCGACCCGGCGCCTTCGGACCAGTCGAAAACGGTCGCGTTTGTCAGGCTAATGAATTGCAGCCAAACGCCGACTGTAAAAGCGCCTGGGAAGATAAGCCGCGAAGACCACCCGATGTCGATTGACTTATTGTTTGCGTCGAAAACTGCGCACCGACCGCCCGGAGCAGTTGCGTCGGCGATCTGCAATACATTCCACGGCACAACATCATGCCCGCCCGCGATCTCTTCGAACGTGCCGCCCGTGCCATCCATCGGCAAGCCCAGCACGATGCTGCTGCCGTCCTCGACCAACGGCGCATTGACGCGCACAACGCGCACGCGGGCATTGTCAGGCACCGGGATACTGTACTCGCCTGTAACCGGATCAGAGTCAGCCTGGCCGTATGGCTGGGCAGTGTAGTAGTCGCTTGCAAAAACCCGGTACGCCCCCGGAACGCCAGTCGTCGGATGCCGGCATACGCCACTAATCGCGCCCATCACGCCTCCTCACAAACTATTTCCCACTGCGGAGACGCGCCACCAATCACATAGCGCGCCCCGAGCGGGCAGATCACAGTCAAAATCGGCAGCACCAGGCGTACCGTCACCCCGGCCGCGTCGGTGATGCTCTGCTCTGGCCAGTCTGATCTCGCCGTCCAGCCGGCCGGCAGGGCCTGCCCGGGCAACAATGACACCGGGTACACGCTGTGGATCGCGAACGGCACGCCGCGCTGAATACCGAGCAGCGCGGGCGGAATCCAGCCGCCGCCGCTAATTGTTGTCCCCCAGCGCTCCCAATGCTGCATCGTGAATGCCGCACCGTTTGCCAGGCGTCGAGTCTCGGCGCCGCCTGGCAAACGCTCAAACGTCTGCTGATAGGTCAGCCGGCTGCGCTGGGGCAGCTCGACGCCATTGATGATCAATGTCGGCGCACCCATCAGCGTCTCCCAAACCGCAGGGCGGCGCGCTTGAGCACTGCCTCGACATCCGTCGCGGTCGACGACGTCGAGCGCATTTGAATACGCCCAAGCGCACCGAGGTCGAGGATTGCAGGCTGACCATCGCCGCCGCCCCGCATCGCCGATGGCGATATCGTTGGCACCTTCAATCGGCTGGCCAAGCCGCCGATCTCACCACCGTAGGCGTATTTCGGGAGGCGCATTTCGTTCACCGCGCGCATGAAATCACGCCCCCAGTACCGCACGGCCGGTCGCTGAATCACCCATTCACCCGGGGTGCCTCGGTAGAGCCCGTTATCGGCGCGGTCGTGCGGCGCGAAGCCGGGAAGCTCGCCGCCGTAGGCGCGGGCAGGGATGGCGTCAACCTTTTCCTGATAACTCATTCCACGGGTGTCTCGCGGCGCATTACTGACCTCGTTGACAACGATCGTAATCGTCTTGCTATCAGGCAACGCGGCAATCTTCGCCTCAACCGCAGACAGGCTACTCATAGCCTCGGCGATTTCAGCATTCACCTGTATGGTCGCAGCCTCGCCCTTCATTTCCGTCAGCTTTGCCTCAACCTGGTTAAGCTGTCCCATCAAAGCCGCCGCCTGCTGTTCCGCTTCGGCGGCACGACCATCCTCAGCCTTGGCGTTGGTCTTCTGAAGCTTTTCCTGCTGGCCACCAATATCCTCGACCAGATTCGCATCCTTCGCCGATTCGGCAAACTTCATGGCCCGATCAAGGAACTTTTCTGCATCCTTGGCGTATCGCTGAAAATCATCGCCTCGGCCATCCAATTGCGCCGCCGCCGCCGCATAGTAGGAACCCTCAGACTGCGCATCCAGTGCGCGCTGTCGGTCATTGCGCCGGCGCTGCGCTTCCGGCACGCCTTCCTCGCGGATCTGCGTTGCCTTATCCTGTGCTGACAGCTTCTGATCCGCACCCTTGGCTCGAAAATCCTCGGCGCGCTTCTTGGCGTCAACCGCTTCCTTTTGTGCCTCCTCGCGCGCCTTGCGGATCGCGTCAACCAGCTTCTCGTAATCCTTGATCTGGGCATCGAGTGCCTCTTTACGCGTCTGCCTCACCTCGCCGGCTGCCAATTTTTCGCGATCAGCCTCCAGCTCAACGATCCGCCCGGTCAAACGGAGATGATCTCGGCGCATGCGCTCGCCGGCGATGAACGTGTCGAGATATTCGTTGTAGGCTGCAGCCTGATTGCGATAAAAAGCAATCTCTCGATCAAAGCGTCCATCGGAATTTTCTTGTGACAGCTTTACTACCTGCGCTGCCGCATAGTCGCGAGCGCCATCAATGGCCTTCTGGTAAGCCGCAAAGGCTTCATCACCAAATTCTCTCAAGCCGGCAGCATCACGCATCGCCGCACTCGCGTACTTGTCGTTTTCTGCGATCAGCGCATTCAACTGACCCCTCAGGCCTTCAGCTTTCGCCCGAGCCTCACCAGCCGCCGCACCCCACTCAACCAGCTTTTCGACGCCGTACAACAGCGCGGCACCAACGGCCAACCCCGGGATGAGTCGCATTGCCGCAGCCAGCAGCCCTATGGGAGCACGCGCAACAGCCGCCGCAGCGCCAGCCGCAGAAAATCCCGCCGCCGCACCTGAGGCCGCAGCACCAGCCGCCGCCATGCCAGCCGCCGAGCCACCCAGTAACGCCAGCGCCCGGCCGCCCACGACAACAGCGGCAATCGCCTGAGCCAGGGTGCCGAGCGCATCCGCAAACTGCGAGGCCATGATGCTCGCGTCGGCCATGAACTGGATGACCGCACCAAAGGTGCTGGCGAACGTCTCCGCCATCTGATCCAGCTCGCCGGAGTCAGCCATGTTGCCGATGTGATCCAGCAGCCGCTCAAGTTGCTCCGCAACCTTGTCGAGCAGGCCCGAGTTTGCGATCCGCAGCTTGAATTCAGTGAAAGCATTTTCCAGCCGCTGCAACTGAGCGCGCGCGGATGCCTCGGCAGCCGGCAACGAACCGTTCACCGATTCCTGCAGCGCGGCCGCGAACTTCGGCAGGAAGTCGGCGGCAATCACCTGGCCAGCCTCCAGCATTTTCTGCAGTTCGGCGGTCGTCACGCCCATTGCCCGGGCTGCAGTTTGAAAAGCGCCAGGCAAGCGCTCGCCGAGTTGCCCCTTGAGCTCTTCGGAAGCCACAACCCCTTTTGACATCATCTGAGAGATCGCCAGCAATGCGCCGGCCTGCTCATCTGCCGACAAGCCCATCACCGCGCCTGCAGAAGCCACGGCACGGAAAATATCCTGCGTCGCCTTGCCCTCCAGTGCCGACCCTTTTGCCGACGCCTGCAGTTTTGCGTATGCCTTACTGGCGCCAACAAGCTCCAGGCCAAGTTGCCCCGAAAGGCGCCGAGCAAAGTCCATCTCCTCGGCTGCACGGCGGACATCACCCCCGTTGGCAAAGGCAAACTGGGTTTTCATGCTGTCGAACTGGATGCCGGTGTTGATCGACTCGCGCAGGAACTGAATCGCCTGCTGCGTCGATATTGCCGCAGCGGCCATTGCCGCCATGCGATGCGCAGCGCCAGCAAAACCGCCCTGCACCCCTTGAGCCGCCTGGCCGGCGCCGGCCAACTCCCTGCCCAGCGCTGCAACCCTGACTCGTGCCTGCTCGCTGGCACGGGCGATGTCCTGCGCAGCAGCGCCATTCGCTCGCAAGCTTGCCACCGCACGATTGATGTCGGCAATCTCCTGGCGAATCGCAGCGCCACCCCGCAAGCCAAGGGCGCTCATTGATCCGCCGATCGCGGCATTGCGGGTGGCGACCGATGCTGCCGATGCGCGCGCCCTGGCCGCCTGGGCTTCAGCCTGGGCCGCTACCTGCGCCTGCCGTCCCATCTGAGCCATCGCATCAGCATTCTCACGCGCAGCGAGGCGCGCTTTCTGCATCGCCTGAGTCTTGGCCAGTACGGCGTCCTTCGCCGCATTGACTGCGGCCCTGGCGCGCTCAAATTCCGCCACCATGGCCTTGGTTGGCGGACCGCTGGCAGTCAGCCCCTTTGCCAGCTCGGCCGCTCGAGCACGAGACTGCGCCAGATTTTCATTCAGCGCAGCAACTTCGCCCTTGGCGCCTTTGTAGGTATCAAGCAATGCCTTTTGCGTTGCCCGCAGCCCGCCCATGACCTTGCTCGCATCGGCGGTAATCTCAATTCCAAGCGACAGTTTTTCAGACATGGGCTACACTCATGGCATGCGTACGCAAAACATTCTTCTCGTCGTTGGCTTGGCCATCTGCTACGGCATCGGCCAATTTACCGACAGTGAAAAGCCAGTTATTACCGCTGGCCTGCTGTTGCTCGTTATGTTTTGGCGACTGGCCGGCAGCGCCATCACCTGGACGCTGCACGGCCGCTGAATCACTCGCCGGACGCATTGACCTCATCGACCGCATCGCAGAAGACTGACCACGGGTAAGACCAGGCGGCAGCATGGCCATGGCAACGAATCAGGCGGGCGACGGTTCGCGATAGGCCGGCAGCCCCTGCATACTCTGTCGAGCCTGCGCCAGACGGCGCTGCCAGATCCCGAAAAAACGCTGATTAACCTCGCGAACGGCATCCACCACCGGCGACAACTCTGAAGGCGCAAGACCCGCCACCTCATCGGCAGTCAGATCACAGAACGACGGCAGATCAGCCAGCGCCAAATCCGCATCCTCGAACAGTTCATCAACGAGATCGACTTCAGCCTGCGGCCGCTCCATCCAGGCCCGCAACTCGGCAACAGTCAGCTCACGGACCAACACGGCCCGCTCGCCGACCTTGATTTCACGGATGACACGCATTACAGATCATCCCCGACCAACACCTTCACCATGCGGCTCAGGTTGTCACCGGTGATCCAGTCGGCGATCAGCACCTCGGCCTCAAGATCGAAGGACGCGAACTGGTTGCCGTCGTACCACTTGAGATTCTTCGCCGGCGGGAACGAAACACGGTGATACATGCCGACCCATGGCGCACCGGTGCGCTCATTCTTGCCGTCGATCAGCACCGCGCGCTCTTGCGCCATGCGCAACATCGCCTCAATGCGCAAATGCGGCGCCTTCGTGTAAGCAACGCTGATTTCGTCATCGACAGCGATAGCGCCGCCAGTCAGCGGACGGATGCCGATGCGGGTACGCTCGTAATCCACGCCGAGCTCATACGGGTCCGGTGCCGGCTCACCCTCAGCAACGACAGGGATGACAACAACCGCCACGGACATATCCTGCAGGTTGTCCAGCAGGATCTCGGCATCCAGCGCGGCAACCGTATGCACCTCGCTAGCCACCGCGCCGGTAGCCACCTTGGTAACCGGACCACCCAGGGCGATTTCCAGCAGATCGATGGAAGCACGCCGAGCAGAAATCATCAGCTTCAGCGACTGGACACGGCGGTCGATATCGTCATTGCCGCCGCCACCGCGACCATTTTCGACCTTGATTTCCTCGATCTCCAGTGCCTGGTCGATCGTGGTCGAATTGACGAAATCCTTGAATGCGTTGGTTTGAACCGGCGCCAGCTTGATCGCGCCAGCCAAACGAACGGTAGTACTCTTTGTGGCCATGGAAAACCTCCGAAGGTGCCGATGTGAAGACACCCACAGTTTTCCATCTCAACAACCTTGTTCGCAGGGGGTAGGGGTACGGTAGCCACTAACCCGGCAACTCAAGCACTATCCATTTGCCAGCTGACAGGCCTCTGTCGTCGTTGTACGCATCAGTCATCGCCTGGTGTTTATGGCCGAGTAGGATACGCGTGTCGATCCCTTGCTCTCGGTACAGTCGCTCGGACAGCGAGCGGCATTCGTGAAGCGATGGCGGCGATCCGGTCTCCCAGTGCAGCCCTGCGCCTTCGCGTGCCTCCTCAAACCGGGCGGATAGCGATGCATCGCCGAGGTGACCGCCTGATTGCCGCCTCAGAAATGTTTGACCAGGGGCCGCATATTCAGCGCAGTCGTTTATCACATCGGCGATCGATTTGCCGATCGCTTCCAAGCGTAGCCCCACGGGCAGGGCCAGACGCGTACCGGTTTTGAACTGGATGATGTGCAAGTGGCCGCCCCACACATCATCCTCGCCCATCGTGCTCAGATCCGAGCGACGCTGCGCAGTAACGAGCGCCAGATCAAGCATGCGGCAGACCCATGGGGGCTGATGAACTGCCGACCAGGCGCGGATTGCGCGCCAGTGCTCCAGCGACATGCGGTGCCGCGATATCCTGACTTTCGGCGACTTGATCGGAGCGGCCGGGTTGCTGTCAATCACACCGGCCAGGATCGCCTCGTTGAAAAAAGCCCGCGCCTCGAAAAGCGCACGCTTGGCGGTCTGCGGGCTACCGGTGGCGATCTCCCGGACCATCTTGCCGATCCGCAACGGCTTGACTGCACCGATGGCGTAACTGCCGATGTGCTTGAGCACATGCGCGAGTGAGCACAGGCGGTTGCGCTTTGTGTGATCGCATACAGGCAGTTGGTCAATGATCTGTCGGTAGTCGATTGCCCACTCATCGCACGTCCGATATCGCGGCAGCAGCCGGCCGAGCGTGGCGGAAAAAAACCGGGCCGCCGATATCATTGGCGTTTCCCCCCGCATACCTCACAGTCTTGTGCCCTGATCGCGACCAGGGCAACCAGTGCCCCTATCGCCACCCCGATGATCAGGCCAACCAGGAACGAAGACTCAGACATGAAGATCGTGCAAGAGGGGATTAGAAATAATCTTCGTCAATGCGCTGGCAGCAGCCGTCGCATCGAGTCGATTGCGCAATAAACGCCATCACCGCCATGCCGATCGGCACGCCGATCAACATGGCCAGGCCGAGCACCTTAAGCCAGTCCATCACAGACCAGCCAGCTCTGCGCGCAACGCAGCCGCGTCAGTCTCAAGGCTGGCGATCCGCGCCGTGTCGCCCTCGCGCAGCGCGCGGATGCTGCGCACATCAATCTGAGCCAGATCCTGCAACACATCGCCGCGGGTCCGGCCGGTCGGCTGCGCATCGACGATCTCCCAATGGTCGCCGCGCCAAAATGCACTGGCGGCTTGCGAGTCGTAGTCCGGCGCGGGCGTTCCGGCGCGCGCCATCCATGCGGCCGGGCTGGCGGTGCGGATGTGTTCGGCGGTGTGCGGGCTGTAGCAATCGTTCATTTTTCAACTCCTAGGTGAGCAAGCAAGTGGTGCATATTGGCGTGGCGGGCGTGGCCCAGCCATGCCCCGAGAAACTGGCTTTTTGCAACGAAATCGCCTGACCGGGCAAAGCTGGCCAGCTTGCGCCTGGCGCGCTGCACGCTTGACCGGCGCAGCAGCTTATGCGTCGGCCAGATGCGGTAGCCGCAGAAGTTCACGCCGGCAGCGGACGGCTGCACCGACCACCGCGAGAAGCGCAGGCGCATGGCGTTTTTGGCGTGGCTCTCCATTAACACCTGCAGTAGATGCATCGCTTCGCGGCTGCGCCCAACCACCACGACGTCGTCCATGTAGCGCACGAAGCTGCTGATACCAACGACGTGACATAGCCAGCGATCAACCATATGTCCGTACAGATTGGCGCCAAGCTGGCTCGTGAGATTGCCAATCGGCAGGCCGATACCATCGGCCGGAATGAACGCTTCGAGCAGCGCCAGCGTTTTGGCGCACGACAGCTTGCGGCGAAACTCTCGGTGCAGCACAGCCCGGTCAATGCTTGCGAAATACTTGGAGAAATCCGTTTTAAGCACCCAGGCCTCCGGCGTCTTGCGCAGCATTGATTGCACCTGCCGAGCAGCGGCGTGCGTGCCCTTGCACTTTCGGCAGGCGTAGCTTTGCGGCAAAAACACCCGGTCAAAGATCGGTTCAATGATGTTGCACAAGGCGTGCTGGGCAACACGGTCGACGAACGGCAGTGCTGATATCTGCCGCGCCTTCGGCTCAAAAACCATGAATTGGCGCGGCTCGCCGGGCCGGTAACTACCATCTATCAGACGGCGCTCCAGCAGCGCGATGTTTGCCGCCTCGTTCTGACGGAACTCCAGATAGCCCAGGCTATTGCGTTTGCCGAGGCTGGCCTTGCGATATGCCGCCCAGAGGTTGTCGCGATCAACAACCCGAGCGAACAGGTGTTTGTGTTTTTTACCCACGGCAAAATGCCGGCACGGCTTTCGGGTTTCCCCTACTCGCCGCTCTCCGGACCTCGAAGTGTGTTTGCCGAAGCCGGCAGCAACAGGCTGACCACAAAACTGCAGGTCGACCACCGGCGCCGTGGCAGCGGTGGTGCAGGTGTTTCGATTCGTCGTCACAGGCGGCGCGCAGACCAATGTTCCAGTTCGAGTTCGACGGCGCGTTGTTCCAGTTCGAACAGCGGGAGCCGGCGTTCGAGCCGTTGTTCCGGTTGCCACTTATCCTGCTGCTACCGCTTTTGCGCATGACGAATCCAGGTGCCGAGCATGGCGCCAGTCTCTGCAAGATGCACCGAGGCGACCTCGCATTGACGACGGGACACCAGCTTGCGGGCCGGGTCCGCCATGAAGCGCAAAAGACTTTTGATATGAGCCAGCCCAGCGTCCGCAACATAGAGCCGCGATATCTGCCCGCTTTTGGCCGCCTCGTAGATCAGGCGGTCCTGATCGAATAGCGCCGACAGCAAACGATCGCGAACGATGCGGTGCTTGTGGCTGACGTTGATCAGCAGCGGGTAGAGATAATTCACCGCGCCGGCGTAACGTTCGGCGACCGCCAGGGCGGCCTTGGGTGAATGATCCGGATGGACTGACTCGCTCATTTCTCACCGGGCGCTTTCGCGCCCTCAATCAAGTTGCAAGTGGTCACAGGCGGCGCGCAGACCAATGAGCCAGTCCGAGCCCGACGGCGCGCTGGACCAGGACGAACAGCGGGAGCCGGCGTTCGAGCCGAGGGCCCGGTTGCCACCTAGCAGGACGCGCCGGTGCGGCGTTGTGTAGGAGCTGCCACGGCCACCGGTAATGGCTTGCCACGAGTACGTCTCACCAGCCTGCCCCGAGTCCATCCCCCATGTATGGATATGCCCGGTGGCCTGCTCGATGCCGTACTTGCTGGTGAAACGAGGCTCACGGGCGGTAGAGGGGATAGTTTCGGATGCGCCGCCAAGCGCCACGGCTTCCGTTACGCCGAAAGCGGCGTCGATGAATTCATGCTCCCAGAGCAGGCGCTTGCCGGCAGCGTGCGCCAGCTCACTGGCGACCCACCAGGTCATGTTGCTGTACGCCGCAACGCCATTGCCGCCGAACGCCAGCGGCCGTTTTGGCAGCACGGTGCCGCTGGCTACATTCGTGTCGGCTCGGCTAGTACCGTTTACATCGACGTCGGTGTTGCAAAAATAGATATCGACCCATGCGCCGCCGATCGTGCGCGCCATGCCGCGCGGATCGGGGCAATTCGGACGGAAGCTCGCGTCCCAGATTGACCACGCATTGATGCCTGCGATCAGATCGACATCGGGCTGAGTCCAGATCATTCCGTTGCCGGATGTTGCGAACTGGCCGTCAACCAGAGTTGTGGCTGGCGCAGTCAGGCTGTAGTGGAACCCGCCGATTTTTCGGGAGTTCGCCGTTGTATAGCCGGCCGGCGCTGACCAGTTGGCATCTGCGCGGATTGACCCGTCTGCGCATGCGTAGATTGCGTAGTCTGTGCCGGCTACCAGAGCAGGCATCGTGACCGGCGTGTTAGCCGCGAACCGCAGCAAGCGGTCGGCAATGCCGATGACGGTGCCGGCTTTGACGCTGATTGTGTTGGCGGTGGTTTTTACGAAGGCCGGCGACGCGCGATCTGCCTTGATCAGCGAGTCGGATAGAGCCAGTCCGGCGATCACGCCGGGCGTGAATTCAACCTCCCCGGTGACCGAACGTTCAGACCGAACAACGCCAAAGAAATTGAGCAGCTGAATGAATTTAGACAAATTCATGTTGGCCTCAGGAATACGATAGCGCGGCGCGATCCGCTGCGACGTGAACAAAGGCTGCAGTACCGCCCGCCCACTGCAGCACACCGGTAGCGACGGTCAGCCGAGAGATACGCCAAACTGCCGAGCCGACTGGCGAGCCGGGCTCGGCCTCGCACAGGTAGTGGTATCCAGCCGTCGACGTGGTATCGACAATCGACGCCATGGGGGCATCATCGCTAACAATAACTCGCCCCAGGTCATCGACAGCAACAGGCAGGAAGACCGTGTGCGACCCGTGTTTTTTACCCTGAATGACTTCCATGCTTCCTCCTCAATACCCCGGCTGCGGGGCGTCATCGATCACATGCCGTGTCACCAGGCGCAGCTTTGCGCAGTGACACAGCACGCCAGCAAAAAATGCGGGCCCGCTATCAATCAGCTCCGGTGCCCATGAGTCATCGAGAGTCGGCCACAGCACGGCCCCGCCCATCGTCGGGTCGGCTCGGTACGCGGCGGTTACCAGGTCGATGAGGTCATCAAACGCCAGCTCGCTCTCATCGCCATCGTTGATCGCGCGAAAACCGCGGATCTCCCAGGTCGTGCGAACCTCGCCGATATCCGCGCCCTCAACCCGGCCGACCCGGCGGATATGCCACCCCTGCAAAACGTCACCGGTGCCGGCGTAGAACTGCTTGAATGCCTTGTCATCCTTCGAATAGCGCTCGTACTGATGCACCTGGCCAGCGCCAGGCACCGCAGACAAGAAAGCCGCTATCGCCGCCCGAATCGTCCTGTTTTCGCTCATGCTGCACCCGCCTCAATTCGTTGAATGATCCGCCGCCAGGCCGTCTCGTATTCACCCAGGATGCGGTCACGGTTTGCGGCAAATGCTGCGGCAAACATCCCGGCACCCTTCGTTCCGTGACGCCGGATCTTCCAGGCAATCGCATGCGCCGCTGACAGCGCCAGCTCATCGAGCCCCTTCACCTTCAGCGGCCGGCCTGTCTTGACCGAAACAGCCTGGCCGAGCGGCAGCTTTCGCTTGGCCCACTCAGCCAGCCGCAAGATGCCTTCCTCGCTCACCGGGTGAGGCTTGGTGCCGTGCTCAACGGCCGGCGCGTAACCCAGTGCAGTACCGACAACGCCCAGGATCGATCCCGGCGATATCTCCCGGCGGCTCACGATACTGCTGCGCAAGCTGCCCTCAGCCGCCGGCGTCCGGTCGATCACCTCAGCTTCCAGGTGCGGCAGGATCCGCGCGAATAAAACGCCCATCTCCTCATCAACCACACCCGGCGCCCGATCAAACGCCGCAGTCAACTCGGCGATATTCGGGAACCCGATCTGATAGGCATCATCGGCCACGGCGGATCCCGTTCGTCAAACGCTGGCGCCCACCCCAGGCAACAGACACCCCGCTGGCGGACGGCGGCGCACCATCCTTGGCCAACCCCACCGCGTCGGCATAGCGCGTCTTCAGCGCCCGGGCACGCGACGCATACTCCTGGGCCTTCGTACGCCGGTCGGTCGTATCGGCAGAGATAGTCGAATCACCATCGTTGATCGCCGCCGCCGACAGCTCCTCGAGGAGCAACGCCGCCGCATAGGCAGCAACCCCCTCGCGATGGCTGACAATTACAGTGTCAACCACCGCTGAAACAACATGTCGCGCCGTAAAAGTACAACGCGCATCCGCACCTGCCGGCAGTGCGTCACCCAGCCGCAGCAAGCGCCCGGCCGGTGCCGTATAAATCGACGCTGGCAGCAGGCATATCGGTCGCTGGCCGATCGGATACTCGATCGACACCAACTCCGACTCACCCTCCCAGCCGGCCGGCAGCGGCAACGTGTCGCCGCCGGCACTCACCACATCCTCAACCAGGTGGCGCGGCCGATCGCTGGAATAGCGGGAAATTGCCAGCTCCAGCGCCGCCGACTTGTCACCCGCCGTCAAGCGAGCAGACTCATCGCGCACCAGCGCATCCACCAGAGCCAGAAGATCGGCCAACACGACTTAACCCGCCACCACGTTCTTGGCGAGGCCGCGGTAATCCGTCACCGCGCCGCCGTAAACATGGCGAATCTTGTACGTCAGCTTGTCGCTGGCGAACATGCTGCCCACCGACGGCGTGTCCTGGACGAAGATCTCCGGCTCCTCACGGCCATCCAGGAAACCGAGCTCGATCGACGGAATGTCGGACTTGTCCGCCGCGACAGCCCAGTCGGTCGCATCCGTCCAGTACCACACCGGCACAACCGTCGGCGCCGTGCTCATCACGAACGTCGGGTCGTTGTTCGTGCCACGGTTCTTGAACATCTCGTACGCCAGCTCCTCGAGCTCGCTCGGCACCAGCAGAAAACGCGGCGGAATGGAAAGGCGCTCGTTCGAGCCCATTTCCTGCTGCTGCATCATCGCCAGGCGGCGCACCTTCCAAGCCTCGGCCGACAGCGCCGCAGTGCCCAGGTTGCCGTGATCGACGTGGAACAGCGCCTTGCTGTCGTAGATCACCGGGTTCGCGCGAATGAAATCGAAGACGAACTTCGACAACGTGCGCTTGGCCGCGCTCGACAACTTCGTCGGGATCTGGCGCAGCATGCCCACATCGTCGTTCTTGATCGCCTCCAGCGTAACCGTCGCCAAGCGGCCCTTCTTGCCGGCCTTGTAGGTGGCCTCTTCGTCGTCCGGCACCGTGCCGTCCAGGTAATCAGCGCCTTCCGCCACGTCAGGCAAATCGCCGTAACCACCCCAGCGAGTGCGGTGCTGCATCCGGAAGTCAGTCACCGGCACAACATTGGCAATCAGGCGCCAGGCATCGTAGGCATTCTGGATGCGATAGTCGGCCAGCGCACGGCGGGTGATGGCGTCGCCCAGCACCTGGGCAAAGGTCGTCGAATCCACCGTCGCCTCGCGCAGGTTCATGCCCACCGATTCGCGCAGGCGGCTCATGTCGCAGTTTTCCAGGCGGCCAGTCACACGCTGATCGCCGGTGATGGCGATATAGCATTCCTTGAACGACTGGACATCGCGATGATCCTTGTGGGCCGGATCAAAGAACGCATCGAGCATCGAGCCAACCACCGCCGAGCGATCTTCCGCCCGTACATCCGGGAAACCACCCAGACGCACATGGCCGGACTCGGTATAGCGCGCTAGGTACTCACGCTCACCAGTAATCGCCGCCGCAACATCCGCATCGACGAAAGATTCGCGCACGGCGAACTCACGCTCCAGCTTGTCCTTCGCCGGCTGCGGCAAGTTGCAGGCAGCGATGGCCGAGCGAGCGTTGGCACGCGCCTCGATCATGCGTACGCGCTCGTTCAGCTCGGCGGCCAGGTCGGTACCAGGTGCGGCCGGTTTCGTGGCTGCGGGCGGCACCACATCCAGGGCAACCGCCTCGCGATAAGCCGTTTCCAGATCGTCGTCGGAAATCTTCTCCGGATCGATCTTGGCGTAAGCGGCCGGGTTCTTCGCCTCAATCAGGCGGAGCATTTTTTCACGCAATTTCATATCAGGATCTCCATCGGATAAGGGGGCAGCTTCGACGAGTCGAATCAGGCGGCCCCCGGCCCCCGGCTCGACAATCAGATCAACCGAAATCACGCGCTCAAGGCGGGCCGGCACCTTCATGCGCTTGCCCTCCATCACACGCATCGAACCCTTGCCAACCGCGTCGATCGACAAGCCGGCAATGTCCTGCTTGCCAGCAGCAACAGCGGCCACCAGCAACGAACGGGTGTGATCGGGCAAACCAGAGAGATTCAAGGTGCCAACAAGTCGGCCGGTATCCGGCACGGCGCCCTCGACGAAGCGCGCCTCATCGATCCAGCCGACCAC
>CALFWA010000310.1 GCA_937928035.1 uncultured Caldilinea sp.
GATTCGGCGGGGACAATGGCGGCGTCGGCCGGCGCAACGATCGTCTGCGGTTCGTTGAAGGCGGAATTGACCACCGAAGTCGAGAATTCAATCAGCGAAGCGCCTGACGGCATTTCCTCGGCCGGCAGCGCGCCGGTCATAGCCGCCATCTGTAACAGGCCGGAGAGATCACAGGAGAAGAGCGTCGTCTGCGCGACGATGTAGTTCGGCTCCTCCAGGCTCACCGCCGTTGTGCTCTCCGAAAACAGCCCTTGGAAGAGCATCGGCCCCATGAAGCTCAGCATCGTCAGCGCCTGCTCAATTTCGGCTGCGCTGGGCGCCTCCTCGCCGAGAGCGCCGGATTCAACCAGGCCGGTAATCAGGTCGATAAATTCCGGGCTGCTGATGAGAGCAGGGATGTCCATCTTGGTGACGAAGACGGCGACATCCATGTCGTTGATCACGTCGTCATCAGTGCGGGAGACATCCATATATTTCTCAAATGCAGCGGGATCGGCCATCGCAGCCTGGACGGCAAACAACGCAGCTGCAAACGCTGCATTTTCCGGGCTGTCCGCCAGCATGGATGGATCCATCTCCATTTGGGTGGCGGCCGCCTCGAACATGCCCTGTTCGGCTGCGGCTTCCAACACCGGGCCAAATTCAAAACCCAGCCAGCCGGCCAACGCCTCGCCGCCTTCGAGCAACGGAGCGACGTCGGTGAGGTTGACGTACAAAACGCCGTCGACCAACTTTACAGGAACAGAGAACAAGGTCGGCACAGGGACGCCGATGTCAGCAGAAAGCGCTTCGGCAAGCTCTTCGCTGATGTCGACGACGATCACCATGTCGAAGGACCAGCCGTTGTAGAAATCGACCAGCACTTCAGGCGATTCGGCCATCACTGCAGCGAGGTCTTCCTGCGTCTGCACGCCAGCGAGCGCCGTTGCAGCCGCCACGGCCGACTCACCGTAGGAGAAGGCCCCATCCACCGTGACGGTGACGGCGGCCTCATCGATCCCCAGCCCTGGTAGGCCGGCCAGCACGCCGCGATACTCCGCCGAGGCTTGATAGGAAGTCACTCCCAGCATGTTCTGCGTGGCGACGGTCAACAGCTCGCAGTCGTCAGCAGAGAGGCCTCCGCAGAACGGTTCGGCCTGAGCGAACGCCGTGCTGAAGGAAGCCAACAACAAGGCCATCACCAGGAGTAGGGAAATAAGTTTTGAACGCATACCTCGAAACTCCTTTCAATGCTATAGATTTGGAAACGCCTGCAGGGTAAAATCAACTTAGCGAAACGAAATGAAAAGCGCAAGCCCAGTGTACCATGATTTGGAGATTTCGTAAACTCGATTTTTTAGCCTTTGGCTCCCTCCAGCAACCGCGCATGGATGCAAAAAACGCCAGTCGATTTTTATTATCTGCATCGACTATTAACCGATTATTAACATAAAGTAAATCGTTGGCGGCATTACTTGCTTGTCCAGGGTTCTTACACTATAATAAATGCGTGACGAGACGTGAGAATTGTCGTCCCTTATTGGGTTCTCCGCGTTGGAGAGTTTATCTCGGTGATTCGCCCATTTCTACTTGGCGATATTTTTCTGATTCAACGCCTTAGCCGTCAGGCGACGCATCTACCCTGCACATATACTTTTCTCCAGCCACAATCGAGCTTATCGATTGCGCTGAGCGCAGTCTTGCCATGGTCGACGACGAAAATGTTGACCTATGTTTTGCGGCAGGATGGTCATGGCTTGGTGCATGAGGGATTCTTGCAGGCAAGACATTGCGGCAACACGCGTGAGGCGGAGATTTTATGCCTGGCGCCCAGCCTAGACGCACCCAAAGGGCATCCAGCCATCTGGAACAAACTGTTGGCCCATTTCGTGCATGTGGCTGGAGCAAGCCATATTGAGCGCATTTACGCCGACGCGCCGGATCAACCGTTGCTCGTCAACACTTTTGCTGCAGTGGGTTTCGAGCCGTTCACCCATCAAACCATCTGGCGTTGCTTTGAACCCGATCTGGCGCTGCATCGACGAGACATTGCGCTTCTTGCTCGACCGCGCAGCGCTGTTGACGACTGGGACCTGCGACGCCTGTATCAAAAGGCTACGCCTGAGCGGGTGCAGATGGCCGAGGGGGCAGGCAACGGAGGGAGCGCTGCCTTTCCATCGCAGGAGAACTTGTCAGCAGAGCATAACGTTTTATATATAGTTCGAGAAGGGGGTGATCTGACCGGCGCCTTTGCGATGACGCATAGTGCACACGGCGTATGGCTGCGGATTTGGGGCGACTCGCTGGAGCCGACCATGCGCGCCGTGCGGACGCTGTTCGAGCAGGCCCTGTTGATGATGACGCTCAATCGATGGAGGGGGCCTATGTACTTTGCCGTCAGCGACTATCAGGGAGGTCTCGGCGCGGTGCTCGAAGAGTTTGGCTTTGCACCTTTTTGCGATCGCGTCCGAATGGTGAAGCATATGGTGAAATGGGTGCGCGAGAGTCTTTTCAGTGCTGCACCGCTTGTGGAAACAGCCAGTGAAATTGTTCCCACCACCTACGCGCCGCCGAAAGCAGCCGCATCGCCAGCACACTCGCCTACGCATGTGCATTCCGGGGACACCTCGTGAAAAAGCATCTATCGGATTACAAGTCGCATCAATCCGGTTCTGACACTTCGGCAACAAATCCTTTGACAACTAGTAGCACTTTGGTAACTAGCACTTTAGCAACTAGCACTTTGATAACTGACACATCCAATATGAACACACTTCAGATCACCGACGACCTCGATTTGCTGTTGGCTGTCCTGCCCGAACGCATTCGTCGAGCGCTGGAACAGTCGGAGCGCAAGGAGAACCTGATCGAGGTCATCATGGACCTTGGGCGTCTGCCCGAGGCTCGCTTCACCGATGGAGAAATGGTTCTCAGCGACCAAGAGGTGACGCACGAGGATCTGCGCATGGTGGTGGAGCGCGTCGGCGATTTTGGCGCGGACAACCGCGCCGGCATCGAGCGCACCCTGCACCGCATTTCGGCCATTCGCAATCGCAAGGGCGACGTCATCGGCTTGACCTGTCGCGTCGGCCGCGCAGTCTACGGCGCCATCGAAATCATCAAGGACATTGTCAACAGTGAGCGCAGCATTTTGTTATTGGGCCGACCGGGCGTCGGCAAGACGACCCTGCTGCGCGAGGCGGCGCGTCTGCGCAGCGAAGTCAAACGCGTCGTGATCGTCGACACGAGCAATGAAATCGCCGGCGACGGCGACATCCCGCACCCCGCCATTGGCCGCTCGCGCCGCATGCAGGTGCCCGATCCATCGTTGCAACACGAACTGATGATCGAGGCGGTGGAGAACCACATGCCCGAAGTCATCATCATCGATGAGATCGGTCGTGAGCAGGAGGCGATTGCGGCGCGCACGATCGCCGAGCGCGGCGTGCAGTTGAT
>CALFWA010000311.1 GCA_937928035.1 uncultured Caldilinea sp.
TGTAGTTCACCGCCAGATCGGTCGGGATGACGCCTGTGGGGAAGGCAATGCGCCCGTGATGTGGGTCGACGGCGACCCGGATCGGCAGCGCCTGCCCTGCATATTCCTTCGTCGTGGGCGGTCGCCGCCAGTCGACTTCGCCGGGAATGTCCTCCAGATGGCAGACGAGCACCTCGATGGCAGGAATCGGCCTCAGCTCGCCTTGCGCGTTGGGAACAAACACTTGCAGCGCCGGGCTGGCGTCCAGATAGGCGCTGGCGACCGGCTTTTGCGTTGCCTGCCCCAATCGCAGCGCTTCGAGGTCGTCATAGAGGGCGCGGCGGCGCAACGCGCCCGGCAGGTCTGGCTCCTCCGCCAGGTGCACGATCTCCGTCTCCGTGCGCGGGCGGTTGAAGAGCGGGATGTCGTTGCCCAGCGGGCTGAAGCGATAGCGGCCATCAGGCGGGTCGGTGACCGGCTGCGGCGTGACGCCCTGGATGAAATAGGGCTGCAGCCGCCACAGGAACAGCCCCACGTTCGGAATGTTGTAGCGCCCGCGGCCAGGGACGATGTTGCGCACCTCCGCCGTGTAGTTTACTGTCTCCAACGGGCCGCCGGTCAGCTCCAGATTGGCGGCCTGACGCAAGCTGGCCGTCGCCGGGCTGTGTAGCCGCACATGGTTGAGGTGCTGCGTCGTCGCCAGGCGCTCGAAAAACTCCACGGCGCGCGCGGGCCAGCCCGTGACATCGCGCGCAAGTTGCTCCAGCACAGGCGCCGTCCCCTTGCGCCGGCGATAACGCAGCGTGTTGGCGACATAGGCGCGCTGGCTGAAACCGTTGACTTCGGTCAATTGATACAGCCCGCGCACGCCCAGCAGATCGCCGATGTAGGGCACGACCCACTCGGCGCACGTCTCGATGAACCAATCGTCGTAGAGGCCGACGATGTCATCCTCGATGCGCGCCAGCTCGTCGCCCATGATCGTGAGCAGCGCGTGCAGGGCTTCCCCGTCTTCGGCATCGCGGATGCGATAGATCGCCGGCAGTAGTTCGTAGAGTCGTTCCCTAGTCGCCGTACGCATGGCTACCCTTTCTGTAGACGCCGCTCGCAGCGGCGTTGTCCGCTCTCCAACCGAGGCTGCTCTCCGACCAAGACCTGCGGCTATGAGCCGCAGAGGCGTCTCGCTAACCGAGGTTCTGCGGCTATGAGCCACAGCTACGTGTCGAGACGCCGCCTTCCGTAGACGCCGCTCGCAGCGGCGTTGGCTTCTCGCCGACCGAGACCTGCGGCTATGAGCCGCAGCTACGCAACACCAACAAGCGTCAGGTCGATGCCGTTCTGATCGAGCAGCAGCAGCTCGGCGGGCTGTATCATCTTGCCCACCAGGCGCGCCGTGTGTGCGGGCAGCAGCGCATCCGCCGTGACGTTGTGCGCCTGGATCGCTTTGACCGGCCCCGGCATCTTCTGGGTTGGGGTGGATGGCGGCGCAACCCCATATGCCAGCTCGTCGAGATCGACCGCAATCACGCCTGCCACGCTGTGCATGACCTCCATGATCTCGGCAGCGGTGACCGGCTGGCCGAACGTGCGTGTAGCAAAGGCAAAGGCGGCCCGCAGTGCGGCTTCTGCTGCCGCGCGCACGTCGGCTTCGAGATAGCGGCTGTCGTACTGCACCGTCGCCTTGAACCGGAAGGTCAACGGCGTGAAACTCGCCAGCTCGACCACCGCCGCCGGGTCACGTGCGGCGTCGATGGCGTCGCGCAGGTGGAGGAACAGAGCGTCGCTGCTTGTCACCGGGTCGCCGCTGGCGTCGGCGATGGTGAGGTGGATCAACAGCCGCTCGCCTTGCCGGATCGCCACTGCCTGCGCCTTGCCGACGCCGGCGAACGCGTTGGCGAAGTCGGTAAAATCCTGCAGCGACACAATGCGATCCAGCGTCAGCACGGTCTGCGGCGCGTTGGTGCGGGCGCTCTCCAGCGTCTCCGGGTTTTCGGCGCCGCCTGCCGCCACCGGGTTGGTGACCCCGCGCACGCCCAGCGGCCGCGTCTTGAGCAGCGACAATGCGCCCGCGCCCACTTCACCCGCCTGCCCGATGCCGACGCGATAGGTCGCCGTGACATTTTCCTGGCCGGTGGGCAGCCGCGACCCCTGCTTGCCGTCGCCGAAGCGCACCGTCGCCGCACCGTCGTCAGCAAGACGCACCACATAGTTGGCGTCGTTCGGCTCTGCGGCGTAGAGCGAAGGGCGCTCCGCCCATGCCACGCCGTTGACGCGCACCGTCAGCGTCGTCGCTGCGCCGCTGGGCGTCTTCGCCGACACGTAGGTCAGCGGCGACTTCTTGAGCTTGAAACGTTGGTGGGGGCGGCTGCCGTCGCCGCTGCCCAGCGCCTCGGTCGTCGTCTCGCCGTGAGTGGCGGCTACGACATTGGCGTAGATGGTTGTCTCGCGGCGGATATATTGCGTCGCGCCCAGTCCCTGCTCCTGGAGCACGATCGTCGTAAAGCCGACGCTGAGGATAACTTGCTCGACAAAGACGACGGCGGCTGTCGGCAGCGGATCACTCTCGTTGAGTTTGCCGCTGACGATGATCGGTTGCCCCGGCGTCAGGTCGGCGACGAGACCGACCACCTCGATCTGTTTGCCGGTCACTGCCTCGAAGATCGGCTCTTCGGCGGGCGTGAGTTGCTCGGCCTGGGTCAGCACCAACGTTTGGCGGCGCTCGAACCAGCTCAGATGCTCAGGCGTGTCAAGTTCCAGGCGCGTGACCTGTCCAGTGAGTCCGAAGTTGGCAACGCCGACAGTCTCGTTCTTCACGACCTGGTACAGTTCAACGTAGCCAGGTGTGAGCAACGCGATCCAACTTTCCGGCACGATCTTGGGATACGCAGCGTCGAGTTCGAGCAGCGCTTTCTTGCTCGCCTTGATCTCGAAGCCGGGCCATTCGGGCGGCAGGTTATCGACATTAGGTGCATACTGCTTCTTGACTTCTTCTGGGATCGTGCGCCAGTCTGGCGCGTTGAAGCCAAAGCGCCGCGCCCGCTGGCGAAAGACGTAGATTTCCGGGTTCTTCGGCGGCTTGATCGGCGGCGCATCCGACCCCAGCCCTGGCTCCCAGGTGACGACAGTGTAGCCACCCTGTGGCTTATCTTTGTCGGCAACCGCCTCGACCGTGAGCACGCGGCGTAGGTCCCACTGCTCGCTGCCGCGCTGCTTGCGTCGCTCTGCGCCGACGAAGAGCAGAAAGTCGCCCTGCTGCAGCCGTGTGTCGATGCCGGCCAGGTAGAGGGTTTTGGCGCCCTTGCTCAAATCCTGCGGGCGAGAGAGGCGCGGCTTGATGGCGTTCCAGGCGCGATGGGCGACAAAATCGGACGAGGTCTCGAAGGTCTGCGGCAGCTCGCCCTTCTTCACCGGGATGCTCTGCACCTGCGTCCCTGCCGGGATCGTCACCTCAGCCTGCGCAGCGGCGCTGTCGTCGAGCGTAAAGGCAAGGTAGGTGGAGGCAGCCACGCCGGGCTTGAGTTCGTAGCCGATGGCGCGCGCCAGTTGCAGCACCGAGAGCCGCTCCGTCGCCGTGCGTAGAAAGCCCTCGTTGGCAATGCGTTCCTGATAAAAGGTGAGCACATCGCCCAGCGTGGCGGCGGCGTCGAGCAGGGCGATGGAAGCATCGTCGGGCGCGCGCGTGGTCAGCGCCGCTAGCGGACGCGCGCCGGCGGACGTCTCCTGCTGCGAGAGCCGCGCGAGCATGCGACGCAGCAGCGCGCCGTGATCACCCAGCCGATAGCGGAGCATGGTCTGCCCCGGCGGGTTGATGTGCGACGGCTCTGACGGCGTGCGTTCGTCACAGCCACAGATTGTTTGGGTCGGCGTCTCGCTCACAGGCCACCCTCCATGATGAATTCCAACCGTCCATGCTCTGGCCGGCTGGGGTCATTGTCGCAGCGGCCGATCTCCAGCCGCCCCATGTCGATCTGGCCTTTCGCCAGCTCACCGTGCGCGGGTTCGCCCCAACGCTGGAAACGGGTCGGCTTGCCCTTGCCCGCGCTCGTATCGATCCAGCGCACGCCGGGCACGGTCATCGCCTTCGCCACGATCTGGCTGAGATAGACCGGCTGCCCAAAGGTGAAGTTGTCGGGGTGAAAGAAACCGCGCGTGCGGTCGGGCAACACACGTCTGCTGAAGCGCTCCAGCAGCGCCGCCTTGACGTTGCTGGCGAAGTAACCCGGTTCGACGCAGACCGCAAAGGCCAGGTCGAGCGACACATAGCGTGGCCCGTCGATTTCGAGATCGTAGCCGGCCATGCGATAGCGCTCCAGAAAGTCGCGCAACTCCTCCTCGAACGCAGCATCGACCGGCAGCCCGCCTTTGCGATCCACGGTGAGGAAGATCGTCCACCAGCTCCCTGTCCAGCGCCGCGTGGCGACCGCACGCTGCACGGCGGGATGACGCTGCGCCACTTCGGCGTAATCGGCTTCGGTGACGGCGCGCTCCTGGCGACGGAACGCCTGCGGCGCATACTCGCGCACCTCCTGCAACGACTCCGGCGCAATGCCGCCGCGGGCGGGCAGCGGGTTGCGCACGCCGAGAATGCCATCTTCCGTAGTGACGACGTGCGCCAGGGCGTCGGCGCCGATGTTGCCCGCCGTCCCGCCGCCGATGCGATAGACGGCGATGAACTGTTCGCCCGGCAGCGGCAACCGCCCGGTGCGACCATCGCCAAAGCGCAGATGGATCTTGTCGTCGCTGTCGCTTTCAGCCACAAACTCGGTCTGGAAGCGGTTGCTGTTAAGCAGGTCGCGCACCGGCGTCCATGTTCCCGACGCGCTGGCAAGTGTGACGGCAGGCAGCGTCGCCAGCGATGGCGTCTCCAGGCTGGCGCTGGCAGGTGCAGCGGGGTCGAAGGGTGCGACAAAGGCGACGCCAATCCGCGCCAGCGCCGGCCGATAGCGCCGCGGATCCTTTACCGGCGGCAGCGTCTCCGGCGGCAGTGTCTCGCCGTGGTCGGCAAGGACGATGTTGCCGAGGGCGACGCTGGACGGCTGGCGCGGCGCTTCGCCCGGCGCCAGGTCGTCGGCGGGAACCTGCACCGTGCTCAGATCGAGCACAAAGGGCAGCGCGTCCTCTTCCATCCACGCAATTTCGGTGACGGCGACCGGGTTGGCCGAGGGCGGCGTCGCAAACTGCCCCCCAAGTGGGTCGCTGCCCGCAGTGACGCGCGTCAGGCGCACGGCGTACCGTCGGTTCAGGTCGGCGTCAGCGCGATAGCCGCTGAGTGGGCTGCGCTGCTCGATAAAGACGAGCACATCGCCTGCCTTGAGCGTGGCCGAGAGATCGCCGGTCAGCGTGGCGTGTGTAGCGCCGGCGGGCAGACAACAGCCCTCGTCACCCCAGGTGTAGAAATAAAGTTCGTTGTGCGCCTGGTGGAACTGCGCAGCGTGCATGGTCTCGAAGACGACGGGGCGCGCCGCACGCGCCCGCGTCAGATCTGCTGAGTCGGGGCGCAGCACGGGCGGGAGTCCGTTGACGTGCGTCAGCAACGGCGTATGGGCATCCAGCGTGAGCGAGGCGACGTCCACACGCACCTGCACCCACGTGCGTGCGTTGCGCCCATCGTGCATCGGATAGTCGAGCAGGCGGGCATGGCGGCGCACCGAGATGCGACGTCGCGCTGTGTCGAGATAGGCTTCGGTGGCGACGGCGTCCTGATAATAGCTCAGGTAATCGCCGATGTAAGCCAATCCCTCGACGATGGCGACGCCCAGGTCGGCAGGGTTGCGCTCACGCCATGTCGGCGCCACCACCGCCAGCCGATCCAACAGCAGGCGGCGCAGGCTGGCGTAATCACGCGCCAGATAGTCGATCATCGGCGCAGGCGTCAGATCGGGTGGACAGGCGCCGCCGGGTGCGCAGTCGAACTCGCTCGGACACTCGACCTTGAACGAAAAGTCGACGGCGCTCAAAATGGCGTCGAAGCCGATCGGCGGCTGTGCGTCGGTGGTCGAACGCGCCAGGCGCAGCGTGTAGGTGGAAAAATCGCCGTCCTGGTCGGTGCGCACGACGAGAATGCGATCCGCAGCCGACAGTGCGTTGTAGAACGTGCGCTCGGCGGCAGTCATGCGCCCGGCGGCGACATCGGCGGGGCCGGCGTCGGCAGCGCGGATCGCCCACTCGACCTGCACGCCGGCGACGCGCACGCCGCCTTCGATGCGTACGTTGGCGGCGCTCAGTCCAAAAGGAGCGTCCTTGATCATGTGCACGAGCAGGGTGCGCTGTGGCGGCGCGCCGGAAGGCGCATCGTGGTCGAGCACTTCCAGGAAGTCGATGCCGTTGATGGCGACCGGCGTGATGCTCAACACCTGGGCGCGGCGTGGATTGGCGCAGCGAAATTGAATGCTCATGGCTTCAGCTCACAATCTCCACAACCTGACGCTGCTGTGTGCGCTGGACGATGTATTGCACCGTCACGCGCAACGTCGCCTCCTCGGCCGCAACATCGACCGCCTCGACGCGGATCAGCTCGCCCAGAAATTCCTGCAGCGCGCCCTGCACCATGAACTCGGTGGCGGTGGCCAGCTCCGGGCTGTTGGGCGCAAAGAGCAACTGGCGCAGCCCCGTGCCAAAGGTGGGTCGGTTGACGCGCTCGCCCGGCGCAGTGAAGAGCAATTGCTCGATCATCTGGCGGATGTGGGCGTCGTCATCGGGCTGCGCAGTGCGCCCGCTGCCGTCGATGGCGTAGGGATAGGCAATGTTCATCACGTCCCCCTGACCCGCACCTGGGTCACGATAATGTTGACCGGCGTTCCGTTCGGGATGCAGGTCGCCTGGCTGTCCTGCAGGAGCACCGGAACGCCGCCGACAAAGACGCGTGTAGCGCCCATGATCCACTGCGCAGTGACGCAGGGCATTGGCCCGCCCGGCGTCGTGAAAGGACAGCCGGCGATGGTGTGCGGCGCGCTCAGCGTCACGACCGGCTGGCCGCCGACGAGCATGCGCGGGTTGGGTGCGGTTGGCTGCGCCTGGCCGCCGTGCGCGCAAAGGATCGTGGCGCCGACGTGCAATACAAAGCCCGGCATCAGATCACCTCCAGCGCGCCGTTGTTGATCGACACGCTTGCCGGCGTCAACTTGACGCTGGCGGCGCCGCAGGTAATCTCGACGCCGCTGCTGTTGCAGACCAGTTTGATCGGCACGGCGACAGCCGGCGGATTGACCTCCAACGTGAAGCCACCGATGCCGGGCGTGTCGTCCAGCTTGAGCGTGAGCGCGTCGGTGACGATGGCTTTGGTGAAAGGCAGGGCGGGCAACACGGGCGTCTCGCCCACGCCCCAGAAGCCGCCGCTGTAGATCGGGTAGTCCGGGTCGCCGGCCTCGAACTCGACCCACACGTTGGCGCCGGTCGGCGGCACGGCAAAGAAGCCGACGCCGCTGCCGGCAAACAGTGCACAGGGCATTGCCCAGCTCAGCGTCCCCTCGCCGAGCACGGCGGGCACGCTCACCTGCACGCGCCCGAGCTGCAACGGGTCGATGTTGTTTTCCACCTTGCCCCGATACTTGCCGAAAAACTGTCGCATCGCGAATCCTTTCTATGGCACAACCACCGGCGTCAACGCCCCCTGCCCATCCCTCACCAGCGTGAATTGCTGCTTGTACTCGCCACGGCTCAGTTTGTGCGTGACGCGCTTGACGTAGTAGAAACCGCTGTAGCTGAGGCCGGCCCCGCGCACGCCGACGATACCGCGTGCTCTGAGTACGCCGCCGTAGCGCAGCGCGTTCAGTTCGCCCGTGGCGGTCAACACACGATCCACCGAAGCGTCGGTCACAGATTGGGCGCGACCAAACGCCTGGATGACATTGACGCCGCTGTCGCGGAAGGCGCGTTTGCGCACGTTCGGCTGCTGCACCAGCCATGCCGGTTGCATCGACAACGGCAGCCGCGTGCTGGCGAAGGTCTGGACGGGCAGCGTCTGGCCGGTCAGACGATCCTGCACCTGCCCGCTGACCAGCGTCGGCTCCAACGCGCTGTACTGAAATTGGATCGACTCGACGTTGGTCGCCGGGCCGAGATTGGTCGACAGCGCCGACTGCGGCAGGTCGAACCGTTTGGGCGGCCCCCAATAGGCGACGTTGGTCAGTGGCGCAGGGCCGGGCGTCACGTAGAAAACATAGCCATGCCGCGCTGCCATCTGCTGGAGATATTCCAGATCGGTGCCCTGCTGCACCGGTGTGCGCTCGATCGGAATCGGCGGATCGATCACAACGGGCGGAATCACCATTGGGATCAGCCCATACTGGGCGTAGGAGGCGATAAGCTTGAGGGCAATGATCGTCTCGTCCTGCGCCGGGTGTTCGACCGACTTCTCCTCCAGGTCCATCATCACGCTGACATCTTCGCCCGTCACGGTCAGTTGCCCTGTCCCCGGCTCGCTGCCCGGGTTCAACTGCTGATGTGTGATGACGCCGTCCATCAACACCGACGGGATGCCCTGGAAGGTGACGATCAGCACGACGCGGTTGAAGGGGCGCAGCAGCGGCAGGCTGAGCAACGGGTAGTCGATCAGCCCAGTCAGCGCATCACGTCCGGCTTGAAAGACCAGTTGAAAGCCTGACCGTCCCTCGTCGCTGTGTGTGACCTCGACGCTGTGCAGCGCCTCGGTGAGCAGCGGCGGCGCAGGGATGGCGACCGTCGGGCCTATGAGTAAGGTGAGTTGAACGCCTAGAAAATTGATCATATCACATCCCCGGCGCCGGAATCCGCACGCGATCTCCCGGCGTCGCCGTCAGCTCGAATGGGTTGAGCGCCACGTTGGCGTCGCCGATGCGCCAAAACTGCTCCGGCGCGCCGATTGTGCGCGCCGTGATCAGGTCGAGACGGTCGGGATCGCTGACCGTCACCTCGGCGACAATCTGCTGCGTGTCGAGCGGCGGCAAGAAGCGTCGGCGCACGTAGGTCACGGCGCGGCCGTCGTCGGCCGTCAGCGTGGCCGTTTCAAGATTGGCGTAACGGCTGGTGTAATCGAACATCTATCCGTTCCTTTCGTGCACGTTTTGCCGAGAATCTGCGGCTAC
>CALFWA010000312.1 GCA_937928035.1 uncultured Caldilinea sp.
ACCTCTGTCAATCCGACGAACGGCGCGCGCGAGGTGTTGTTGCTGAAAGGCGCACCGACCAAACGGCTCTGGGCGAACAAGTACAACGGATTGGGAGGCCACGTTGAGCCGACGGAGGACGTCTATGCCGCCGCAGTGCGAGAAGTCTGGGAAGAGGCGGGCCTGGAAGTCCAGGCATTGTCGCTGCGAGGCGTCGTCACCATCGACGCCGGTTTCGACGAGTTTGGACGACGTCCCGGCATCCTCATGTTCGTCTTCGTCGGCGAAACGACCGAGCGCACCTTTTGGCCGTCCGCAGAAGGAACGCTGACCTGGGTGGCCGTGGATGCGCTCGTCGATTATCCGTTGGTCGATGATCTGTTTGAACTGTTGCCGCGGGCGCTGGAAGGCCCCTTTTTCTTCGGCCATTACTCATCCCTGCCCGACGGAACCCTGCGCCGCGCGTTTCAATCTTTCGGTGCCAATCCTTCTCCCTCCTGAGAAGAGGAGTCTCACTTTGTAGGTCTGACTTTCTTCACAAAGCGCTCAGGTCTCCAAGATAAGCTCAGATGAAGAGCAACTGCGCGCCTTCCGCTTTCTCGAGGAACTCCATGGCGCCGATGATGTCATCCACCTCGTCCACCAGGTCCTCGCGCTTTAGGTGCATCATCTCGGCGGCCATCTTGCAGGCGTAGATGCCGCAGCCGGCGTCGTGCACCATCTGAAGGAACTCGCGCACGGGCGGGATGTCCAATCGTTCAATCTCTCGCTTCATCATCGCCGTCGCCACGTCGGTCATCCCGGGCAGGCCGCCGACGAACTGCGGCATGTGCATGGCCGGGTTGCCCACCGGCGTCACCTTCAGGTGATCGACCTTGTCCTTGGTGATGATGTCCATGCCCCAGAAGGTGAAAAAGAGATCGGCCTCGATGCCCATCATGCGGGCGGCGTTGGCGAGAATCAGGCCGGGATAGGCCATATCCAGGCTGCCTTTGGAGCAGATGATCGCCAGTTTGCGTTCTCCAGACATAATTGCGCTCCTTGCATTGAATTGGTTGCTAAAAACTCGCTTCATGTCGGGCGTTGAGGGCGAGGGGGCCAGGTCTGCTATCGACGCCGCCCCCCGCCTTGTTCAACGCTCCTCTCCCTTAAATGCAACCCTTCGGCTTAGGGTAGCCTGCGCAGCGGGCGATCTTGCGCGCCGGCCCCTTCGGGAAGAGCTCGTACAGCTCCTTGGTGTCCACGCCCGAGCGCTTGCTGATCGCGCGCAATGAGGGGAACTCGCCGGTGCGCGCCGCCTCTTCGCGCACCCAGTTGATGACTTTCCAGTGGCGCTCGGTCAACGGCGCAATACCCTCTTCCTCCGCCATTGCCTCGGCGATTTCGGGCGTCCACTGATTCGGATCCGTCAGGAAGCCTTCGGCGTCCAGGGAGACATTCAATTCTTTCGTCGCCATAGTGCAACCATCCTTTCATCAATTCACCGGTTTGAAACGCAAGCTTTTCATTTATCCCGTGTTGCGTAGTGCGTGATGCGCACCGTCACGCGCCACGCGCTACACTTTTACCCTTTCGGCGATTGCGCCGAAACCCGGCGCAGCGTCTCCAACGTAATGGCGAGGCCGCGGCGCACTTCTGGATCGCGCATCTTGCGGAGCAGCGCCAGGTAACCGATGTCCAGTTTGCCTGCCCGCGCTTCGGCCTCGGCCTCGTGGAAGCCTTGCGTCAGGTTGTTTAGCAGCGTCATCATCTGCGGCTGCGTCAACGCTTTGACGGTGTTGAGAATCAGCACGATGTTGTCGCCAAGCTGTTTGACATCCTCCTCGCTGAACGAGGTGACAATTTGATCGATGACGTAGAAACTCTGACGCGCAAAGCCAAAGTATCCCTTCCGCTCCAGCTCGGCCAGGCGATCCGTGGCTTCGGTCATCATCTCTTTGGTCAACGGCGAAGCGTCCTTGATGAAGTCGTGGGCGCTCTCCAACAGGTCGAGCATTTCGTTAAGTGTGCGCGTGTTGCGCGCCAGCCGCTTGACCAGCTCCAGGATGTCGTCGAGCGTGACGAACTGCTGCATCTCGCTGAGCTGCTCCTCCGTTGCGGCGTACATGTCGTTGAGCACCGGCTTCAGATCCGCAAAGAGGTCATCCCACATTTGCTGACGTCGTCGCTCCGCCTCGGCCTGCTCCATCAGGTGGTTGACCTGGGCGCCTAGCACGCCGATGCTCTGCGCCAACAGGTCGAGTTTTTGATTGATCTCGGCCAGTTGTTCGCTGCGCGCCACCGGCCGGTCTGCATCCATAACCACTGTGCTCATTGCTGCCTCCTTATTGCGTGATGCTGCATTGCGAGCGCCTGCGTCAACGTTGCCACTTGCCGGCCATGCTCATCTGCGCCGGGATGGGCATCTCCTGTCCCTTCAGCAGAATGTGCCAGTAAACCCAGCGGAACATCATCTTGCCCCAATGGTTGACGCGCGTCTCGCGCAGCAGGCTGAAGGGGCCGATGCCGGGCATCGGGAACATGCCGGGCAGTGGCTCGACGTCGTAGTTGAAGTCGATCAGGAACCCTTTGCCGTGCCCTGACTCGATGAAGCAGTTGGCATGGCCGTCGAAGGTGGGCAACAACTCCAGTCCATCAATATAGCGCAGGAAATTCTCGATGAAGACATCCACCTGGAAGTGCGCCACAGAGCCTGCCTTGGAGCTGGGCAGGTTGGTAGCGTCACCCAGCACGAAGATGTTGTCGTAGTCGCGCGCCTTGAGCGTATGCTTTTCGGTCGGCACGAAGTTCAAATCGTCGCCCATGCCGGAGCGCGCAATCACCTCTGACCCCATGTTGGTCGGGATGGAGACCAGCAGGTCGAATTCGACGCGCTGGTCGTCGTAGGAGACGATCGCCTTTTTGTCCACATCGACGCCGGCAATGTTGAAGTCGGTGATCAACTGGATGTTCTTCTGTTCGAGCAGGTCGCCGAGCTGTTGGCTGGCGATCGGCTTGGTGAAGGCGCCTGAAAGCGGCGTCGCATAGATGATTTCGACGCGATCGCGCATGCCGCGGTCGCGGAAGTAGGCGTCGGCCAGGAAGAGGAACTCCAGCGGCGCCACCGGGCACTTGATCGGCATCTCCGCTACGTTGACCACCAGGCGGCCACCCTGCCATGTGCGCAGGAAACGATGCAGCGCCACTGCGCCATCCGGCGTGTAGAAGTCGAAGATCGACTTGCGCCATTCGTCTTCCATCAAACCAGGCGTTTCCTCCGGCGCAATGCGCGAGCCGGTAGCGATAATCAGATAGTCATAGCGCAGGATGCGATTTTCTTTGACCAGGTGCACCAGATTTTTCTCCGGCTCGATCAGGCGCACCTCGGAGATGATCACCTCCACCTCTCGCGGCAGGAAGTCGCGCTTCGGGCGCATCACGTCCGCCTTGCCGTAAGTTCCGAACGGGATGAACAGAAATCCTGGCTGGTAGTAGTGAATCTCGTCCTGATCCACGACCGTGATATGCCACTCGTTCATATCCAGCTCATGCACCAGTCGGTTGGCGACCATTGTGCCGGCGGTGCCGCCGCCAAGAATCAACAGACGTTTCATATTAAACTCCTTTGATTGACGTTTCTTATCAGCCACAGGCGTTTTGCCCGCACTTTCAAGTCCCGATTAGAGTTGGGTCAGTTCTGCGATAGTGCGCAGCTTCGAGAACAACAGGTTGCGCTCGGTCATAATGTGAGCGATGACGTCGGCGATGCGCTGCAGGTAGGTTAACACCTGCTGTTTCTGCGGCTCGTTCAGCACGAAGGCCGCCGCCATCGCCCGCCGCACCTCCTCCTCAGAGGCGTCCAGATACTCGGCCAACCGGGCAATCTCCGTTGCGCTCGGCGGCCACGATTGGGGCGCAACGCCGCTGACGACCAGCATCGCCTTCAGCTCGCTGCCTACGCGGATCAGTCCCCGCGCGTGCAGCAGGCCGAGATGGCTGCGGCTGAAGCTGGGCTGCAGGTCCGGCATCTGGGCCAACGCCGCCCACTCCTGCCGACACCGCTGGCGCGCAGAGGGCGAACGCTCGGCCAGGGCAAAGAGAGGGCACGCATGGCTCGGCGTCGTCACCGGCTCGCCCTGCAGGTCGGTGATCACGAGCATGACGCCCAGCAGGTCGGCGAAAACGTCCTGGATCCGTTGCACGCACTCGACCGGGATCAGGTGGCGCAGGTCGGATGTTGCGCTCGCAGTCCGCTCGTTCACCGTGGCGCCGACGGCGCTCTGCGCCTTCAACCACCCTTCGATGGAGCGCCGCGGAAAGCGCCACTGATTGCCGACCTTCACCGCAGGGATGCGCCCATCGTCCGCCATCCGGTAGATCGTCGTGCGGTCAACGTGCAAAATCTCTTGGAGTTGCCGGGTCGTCAGAAATTCGGTCATGTTTGCTTTGACTCCATCTGAAGATGCATTCACTGCATTCGATGCATTCAGTCAGATTTACTGCATTCAGTTACACTTAGAGCATAACGTGCATCGATGTGCAAAGGAGGTGATAGGTGTCCCGAAAAGTTTGGGACATTTTTCACAAGTTGACCGCAAAATGCAGCGCCTCTCTGTTTTCCTCTTTCCGGATTCGTCGTCGCTTCTCGACAGCGATGCCTCTGCGGTAGAATTTCGCCATGAGAAGCGATTTTCCCCTTGTCGTGATCCGCGGCGCCGGCGATCTGGCCAGCGGCGTCGCCATCCGTTTGCATCGCAGTGGCTTTCCGGTGGTGATGACCGAAATCGAACGGCCGCTGGCAGTGCGTCGCACCGTGGCCTTTGCGCAGGCGGTGTTCGACGGCGTCTGCCGAGTGGAGGAAGTGACCGGCCGGCGTTGCCTCATCGAGGAGGCGCCGGCGGTGGTCGCCCAGGACGAAATTGCAGTCATTGTCGATCCACACGGCGATACGATCCGCCGCCTGCAGCCGCCCGTCGTCGTCGACGCCATTATGGCGAAGCGCAACACCGGAACTCGACGGGAGGATGCACCGCTTGTGGTGGCGTTAGGTCCGGGCTTCGCGGCGGGCGTTGATTGTCACGCCGTGATCGAAACCGACCGCGGCCACAATCTGGGTCGGGTGATCTGGCAGGGCAGCGCAGCGCCGGACACGGGAGAGCCGGGCGAATTGCCGGGCGTCGGGCGCCGCGCCTTGCGCGTCTTACGCGCGCCAGCCGCGGGCCATGTCATCGGCCGTTATGCCATTGGAGACCGCGTTGCGGAAGGCGCCGAACTGGCCGTCGTGAGGGATGAGACGGGCGCAGAGCATCCCATCCTGGCGCCGTTTTCCGGGGTGCTGCGCGGGTTGATCCATCCCGGCGTCCTTGTCTACGCTGGCATGAAGGTCGGCGACCTCGACCCGCGCGCCGAAGTCTCTTATTGTTTCACCGTCTCTGACAAGTCGCTCGCCATCGGCGGGGGCGCACTGGAGGCAATCCTGATGTGGATGGCGCAGCAACAGAAGAGGAAGCCATGACCTCCATGCATCTGTTCGCCGTCGCAGGGCTGCCGTCGATCCGCCCCGGCGACGACCTGGCGGCGCTGATCGTCGATCGTCTGGCGGCTATGGGCGAGGCGCTACAACCGGGCGACATTCTCGTCATTGCACAGAAGATCGTCAGCAAGGCGGAGGGCCAGCTGGTGCGTCTGGCAGACGTACAGCCGGGGCCGCTGGCGCTCGAATACGCGGCTATCGTCGGCAAGGATGCGCGCTTCGTCCAGGTGGTGCTGAACGACAGCCAGGAGGTTCTGCGCGTGCGTCGCGGCCTGTTGGTGGTGGAGCAGCGCGGCGGCTGGGTCTGCGCCAATGCCGGCGTCGACCGCAGCAATATCGAGCCGGATGATGAAAGCGATTGGGT
>CALFWA010000313.1 GCA_937928035.1 uncultured Caldilinea sp.
GGGCTGGACGTCTTTGCGCTGATGGATGCAGCCGAATACATCGTGGCGCCGATCATGCCCTTCCAGCCCTTCCCGGATCGCGACGCCATCGCCATCGGCTACGCCGGCGTCTATTCGACCTTCCTGCTACATGCCAAGCGCGCCGGCGAGCAATATGGCGTCGATGCGCGCGAGATTTTGGTGGAGTTGGGCCGTCGTCAGGCCGTCGCCGGCCAGGAAGATTGGATTCTAGACGTGGCACTAGAGCTTGCCAGAAATAACGGACAGCCGGTCGCCGGCGATCGCTTGTTTGAAAAATGATAGTTTGCAAAGGAGTCCTCGAATGAATATTGAAGTCGCCTCACAGCCGAGCGTGATCGATGCGCGTCTCTTTCGGACGACCATGGGCTGTTTCGCTACCGGCGTCACCGTCGTCACCACCGCCTGGGAAGGCCAAGTGCACGGCATGACTGCCAATGCTTTTCTCTCCGTGTCGCTGGAGCCGCCGTTGGTGCTGGTCTCCATCGGTCGCAATGCGCGCATGCACCAGCTTCTCGGCATCGGTCGCACCTATGGCGTCAGCAAATTGACCGAAGCGCAGGAGCATTACAGCCGCCATTTCAGCGGCAGACCGGTCGAAGGGCTGCAGCCTGCGTTCATCTGGCACGGCGAGACGCCTCTGCTGGCCGATGCCTTGGCCCATGTGGTTGCGCGCATCGTCGACGCGCATCCGGCCGGCGATCACACCCTCTTCATCGGCCAGGTGGAGCATCTGCATTACTGCGATGGCCGACCGCTGCTCTTTTATCGGGGGCAATATGGCCGACTGGCATCCGAGACGTAGTCGACGGGCTTCCCCTGATTCCCCTTTGCATCTTTGGGACTTTGTATTGACTCTACTTTCAGAACAGGCGAAAGGCAACCTATGTCATCGGCAAAACAAATCACGATCGGCGGACAGATAACCAACTATCATCGTCAGGGCGAGGGAACAGGTGCAACGCCTATCCTCTTCATTCATGGCTCCGGACCCGGCGCTAACGGCTGGTCGAACTGGCAACTTGCTCTCCCTGCGCTGAGCGATCGCTGGGATTGCATCGCACCCGATCTGATCGGCTTTGGCGAAAGTCATCACCCCGAGCCAGCGCCGACCGGCATGCGCAGGTGGATGCGCCTATGGGTGGATCAGATGTTGGGGTTGCTCGACGCCCTGGGCGTTGAGAAGGCGCATCTTGTCGGCAACTCCATGGGCGGCGCAGCGGCGCTGCATCTGCTCATGGAGGCGCCCCAACGCTTCGAGCGCGTGGTGCTGATGGGCGCCATCGGCGCGCCCTGTCGCCTCACGCCGGAGCTGGATCGACTGTGGGGGTTCTATGACGATCCTTCGCCGGCGCTGCTGGCCCAGGCGATCCGCTGGTTCGTCTACGATGACAGCTTTCTGCGCGAGCGGTTGGATGAGATCGTGCGCATTCGTTACGCGGCAGCAATGAAAGAAGAAGTGCGACGCTCCTTCACAGCCATGTTCCCGTCCCCGCGTCAAAAACATCTCGACGATCTGATCGTGCCCGATTCGACGCTGCGCCGCATCGAGCATCCGGTGTTGCTCGTGCACGGTCGCGACGATTTGATCGTGCCGGTCGAAACCAGCTACTATTTGGTGAATCGCCTGCCGAATGTGGAGATGCATATCATCGGACGCTGTAGCCATTGGACGCAGATCGAGCACAGCCGGCGCTTCCATGAACTATTGACGCACTTTTTCAGCGAAGCTCAATAAACCTTGTTTGACACACTTTTGGACTCAAGCATGAAGCTGAACGCTGCTGAACAGGCCCTGGCCGACGTCATCGCCGATGCGCGACGAAATCGCATCTCGATGCCGGGGCGCGCACGCGAATGGAATATAGATATTGCCGGCGCCTATCGCATTCAGCGCCATCTGCAGACGCAGGCGGATTGCGTGGGCTACAAGCTCGGCCTCATCAGCCCTGCCAAGCAAAGGCAGATGGGATTGAAGCAGCCGATCTACGGGCAGATTCGTCGCTCGATGTTGCTTGAGGACGAGGTCCGGTTGAGCGACTTCATCCAGCCACGGCTGGAGCCAGAGATCGCTGTGGTTCTGCGCAAAGCCTTGCCCGCAGAGGCGGAGCCCGGCATGGCCGCCCATGCTGTCGGCGGCTATTTCCTTGGCATTGACGTGCTCGACAGCGTGTGGGTCGATTATCGCTTCAGCGCTGTCGAGGTGATCGCCGACAACGCGTCTGCAGGGGCTTTTTTATTGGGCAATCGACTGTTAGAGGCGCCACCCCTCGGTTCGTTGCGGCTCTATCTTAACGGTGTCCTGTGCAGCGAGGGGGCGGTCGACGCTTTGGGTAATTTTGAGGAGCAGCTATGCTGGCTGGCGCGCGCCGTAGGCGGCCTGGGCGGCGGGCAAGTTATCTTTCTCGGCTCACCAGCGCAGGCGGTTCCCGCCGAAGCAGGCGTCCTAGAAATGAGAAGCGCAGACCATCATCTTTTACTGGTGAAGGTCACGTAGCGGTGGGAGCCGATGGCTTCATTTTCACATCTCTCTACAGCGTGCGACCGAGAAGCGGGATTTGAAAGCCTAGGCAGAGGAAAGTACCCATGACTGAACCATCCATGGCTACTACAAACCATACAGACAGGCAAAAAGTGGACATCGACGCGCTGGCGCAGCGGCTCAATCGCGCCTGGGAAGAGCGTTTTACGATCCCGCCTCTCACAGAAAGCGAGGGTGTGACAGATGTAGCCACCGCCTACGCCATCCAGACGCGCTGGACTGCGCTGCGCGTGGCGCGTGGGGAGCGCATCCTGGGGCGCAAGATCGGGCTGACCAGCAAAGCTGTGCAGGAGCAGATGGGCGTCGATGAACCGGACTATGGGACATTGTGGGCGTCGCGCTATTTCCCGGCAGTGAACGGCTGCGCCGAAGCGCCGATCGATATCTTTCTGCAGCCCAGGGTGGAAGGAGAGATTGCCTTTCTGATCGGCGAGACGTTGGACAGACCCGGCGTCACGCCGCAGCAGGTGCTCGCCGCCACCGACGCCCTGGCCGCCGCCATCGAAATTGTCGACAGTCGCATCGACAATTGGCGCATTTGCCTAGCCGACACCATCGCCGACAACGCTTCATACGGAGGTCTGACGCTTGGTCCTTGGAGCCGCAGCCTGCGGGAGAGCGATCTCAGGACTGTGGGCATGGTCATAAGTCACAATGGGCGTCCGGCGGTTTTTGGCGTCGGCGCAGCAGCGTTGGGACATCCGGCCACAGCCGTAGCATGGCTCGCTAACAAGCTGCAAAGCTTCGGAATCCCTTTGCGCGCTGGCGACGTCGTTATCTCCGGCGCGCTGGCGGCGACAATTCCGGCTCGCCAGGGTGACATTTTCGTGCTGGAGATGCATGGGCAGCCACCGATCACGCTGCGTTTTGTATGATGAAAGACAGGAAGTAGGGCACGACGAAAGACTGATAGTGCAGCTTGCTCATTAGATCCATGACCCCTACGATGTACACGCTCGTCCCACCGGGAGGTCCTTCAGCACTCAGAGGGCGTTAAATTTGTAATTGTTTCTTGATTTAACCCCCTTTTCCGCAAACTCAGCAGAAATACCGTCAAGGGCCGAGATCAATCAAACTGACATTGTCGAACATTGTATTGCCGCCTTCGACCGGAGCCGGGTGAATTGCGCGCAGAAAGATCGTCATTTGATTTCCGTCAGCAGTGACAGTCTCCTCTGTTGCCAACCAGCGATCCGGTGCGTGGTCGCGCCAAGGATACCACTGAACGGTATCACTTGTTGCATCATCCCCTCCAGTCAGATCGACTCCTAACAGAAGATGCAGACCACTGCTGGTCGGTGTATATCGTGCCCACGCCGCAATTTGATAGCGATGGCCTGGCGTGACCGTCACGGTGCGATAGAGGCCTGCCTCGCCGACGCGATAGTCAAAGCTGATTTCTTGCGAGCGTTGTCCGCTGTGCACATTGCTAAGGTTCTTGTTCTCATTGAGACGCGGCGCATTAGGCGGGTCGGCGTTCGGCTCATGGGCGATTACAAATGGTTTCCAGCCATTCGCCACAAAACCGCCGAAGTTCTCGTAGGGGCTGGGCCAGACATAGAATCCATCCTCCATATCCCAATCGCCGCCGTGCGCCGGCGGTGCAATCACCACCGGCACAGCAGGTAATTCGGTGGAAACCGGCGTGGGTTCAGGTGTGACAGGTGGAGGTCCTCCGCTCTCTGGCGCACGGGTTGGTGGCGGCGGCAGCGGGGGCGGTGTTGGCAGCGCCTGCGTCATTGCTACTGGAGTCGGCAAACTCTCCTCAGCGACCGAAGGCATTGGCGTATCCGTCGGAGACGGCGTTGGCGGAACAGGTTCGGTCGCTGTTGGGATCGTCGTTGGCGTCTTGGTCGGTGTGGGCGTTGGCGGTGCACTTGTGCTACACCCGCCAAGCAGGAGCACAACCAGCACGCTGTATATCGCAAAGATGGCTGATTGGCGTGAAACTTCAATCTGTGTTGCATCTTTTCTCACTTTGCCATTTCCTCTGTTCTGTATTATCGTAAAATTTTCGATAGTGATTTCATAGCTATTGCGCTGTCAAAGAAAGAGATTGATATGTCTTCAGTTCACACACACAAAATTCACACAGCGTCGCCCGATCTTTGGTTGAAGCGTTCACCGATCTTTTATGGCTGGATCATTCTTTTTGCCGGCACAGTTGGCATGGTGATGACCAGTCCGGGTCAAACCTATGCTGTCTCCATTTTGCTCGACCCGATGATCGAGCAATTGCAGATCAGCCGCACGCTGGTAAGCACTCTCTACATGGCCGCCACGTTGATCGGCAGCCTTGCCCTGCCCTGGATTGGCCGCCAGATCGACGCCAATGGGCCGCGCCGTATGGCGTTGCTGGTGTCGGCGGCGTTCGGACTCTCCTGCTTCTTCATGGGCGCCGTCGCCAATGCGGCCATGCTGTGCATTGGCTTCATCGGCATCCGCATGTTTGGGCAAGGCGGGTTAAGTCTGGTCAGCCAGAACGTCATCAACCAGTGGTGGGTGCGCCGCCGTGGATTTATGCTCGGCATTTCCGGCCTGTTCATGTCGCTGCTCGGCCTCGGCGGGTTCCCGCTTCTGATCTATGCGCTGATGGAGAGCTTTACCTGGCGGCAAACCTTTGTCATTATGGGCGTGCTGGTATTGGCTGTGATGCTGCCGGTTATCTGGCTCCTTTTCCGCAACCGCCCCGAAGTGTATGGGCTGCGACCGGACGGGATGGCGCCGCTGAACGCCTCCTCATCACGGCAACAACTCATCACCGAAGAGGAGAACTGGACTGCCGCCGAAGCGATGCGCACGCCGGTATTCTGGATTGTCAGCGCCGGTCTAGCCTCTGGCTCTATGCTCTCCACCGGCCTCTTTTTTCACATCGTCAGCATCTTCGCCGACAATGGGCTGGATGCCGGGCTGGCTGCTGCCGTCTTTGTGCCCGTGGCGCTGACCACGGCGCTGGTGAATCTGAGCAGCGGCATTTTGATCGACCGAGCGCCGGTGCGTTTCGTCCAGTCCACCGCTCTGCTGTTACAGACGATCTCGTTACTGATGGCGCTGACTCTCTCGTCGGCCTTTACCGCGTCGCTCTACGGCATCGTGCTCGGCGCCACGTCTGGGTTGCAGCGCACCGTGGCTAGCGTGGTCTGGGCAAATTACTTTGGCCGTCGCTCGTTGGGCGCCATCGCCGGCGTCAGCACGACGATCCTCGTCGCCGGTTCAGCGTTGGGTCCTCTGCCCTTTGGCATCGTTTACGATCTGGTCGGCAGCTACCGACCTGTGTTGCTTGGACTGGCAGTCGTGCCGCTGGCGCTAGCTGTCGTCACGCTTTTCTTCGACAAACCGCGCAAGTGTGCCTGCCAATAACCTGCCCCCTTGAAACCTGACCATTCTCGACAAACCAAGGCGCACCGCTCTGCATGGTTGGGTCGTCCACCGTCCAAAACTCGATACGCAAGTTTTTCTTGATACCATTTCATTATCGTCCCTTCCGATGAAAGTAACACGACGGTGCGCCCTTGTTCGGAATGCGCAGATATGTGCCAGCTGTTTCACCTATTTTGGGAGGCGGCGTCGCTGCATCCTACAAGTTTTACTTCCATAGTTTCCATTAAATCTAAAAATTTTGCGCTATTAAACCCTCCCATCAATCTATCCTCTCGATTTCTCCTCCACGCGTATGCGTCCAATTTCTACACCGGCATCGGAAAAATTGACTGGTAAACGCGCAAAAGTTTCCGGATCATAGACACCGA
>CALFWA010000314.1 GCA_937928035.1 uncultured Caldilinea sp.
GGCGACGATGCGATAGAAGCGCTCGGTGTACGCTGCGCCTTCCTGGTTGCCCATATCGTAGGGATAGTCCAAGGGGCGATTGAGAGAATAGTTGTGAATCGCCTGCCAGACCGGGCCGTCGAACAGGTCGCGGCGCCCCGCCGCCACGATGCGCCCCACCAGGTCCCAGCGGCTGCCGTTGGAGACAGCCGGAATGCCGGGCATGCCCCCGCGCTCGAGGATCACCTCCATCGTGGCGATTGCGTTTTCCACGGTGAGGTCCAACCCGTTCACCGGCACGCGACCGCCCTTCCATTCGGCGTCGACGTCGGGTTCGTTGTTGAACTCGAAGTAGCGCACGCCGATGCGAACCAATGCGTCGAGGTGCACCAGCTCCTTGACGCCAAGGCGCCCAGGGTTAGGCGCAGGGCGGTACAGGCGCACGATGGGCATGATGCCCTCGGAGAGCAGCAGCTCGCAAAAATCGAGCGCGCCGTCATGGTTGAAGATTTTCACCCATTTCACCCCCATGGCTTTCAGCTCGGGGATCCAAAAGTCGCGCAGCCTAGCCATGCCGATGGCCGCTGCGTAGCCCACCGTCCAATGTACGCCAATGCCTGTGTCGTTCGCTGGTCTCGGATATTCGTTAAGTTCCATCAGGGACAGATCTATTTTCGACGAGAAGGTTCAAAACGGTATAAGAACGCTTGCAGCATCCTGTGCAAGGCGTATAGACGTTGCACAGCCATCCCGTCTTTCAGGACGCTGAATGGAATGAACATGAATTCTGAGCAATTTATAGGCGCGTTGCCCATATCTGCGCCTCTTTGAATCATTCACAACCTCAATCATTCACAACCTTGTGGTCTGCCGAAAACGTGCAACTAGGAGCCTCACCTACGATGGTTGCTGTATTATCCAGTTTAAAACTATGAAGCTTCCTGAACGGTCGCATTCCATGAGAGTGCTTCACGCAACTGCGCAAATCTGCTTATATTAAGTTGCATCGTAGTAAGCAGAGTTACCGCTTTTATTATATGTGATCGATCAGACTGATCGGAAACTCCCAAAACTCGATCTGTTTGCCTAATCGGGCGGAATAGGGTATCGTAAGGTGCTGCGCGTTGACGACGGTCGACGCGCTTTAGTGTGAGACAGGTGAAAGAACATTATGGAACTGGTGCAAAGTGTAGCCAACCGGGTAACGGAAAATGTGCGTCATGTGATCGTCGGTAAGGATGAGGAGGTGCGTCTGACTTTGCTGGCGATGTTGTGCGAAGGGCATCTCTTGATCGAGGACGTCCCCGGCGTCGGCAAGACGATGCTGGCGCGGGCGCTGGCGTTGAGCGTGGGGTGCACCTTTCGGCGCATTCAGTTCACCCCGGACATGCTGCCCACCGACGTGACCGGCGTCAACATCTACAACCAGAAGACGCAGCAGTTTGAGTTTCGTCCCGGCCCGGTTTTCGCCCAGATCGTATTGACCGACGAGATCAACCGCGCCACGCCCAAGACGCAATCCGCTCTACTCGAGGCCATGGAGGAGCGTCAGGTGACGGTCGACGGCGTGACCTACCCTGTTCCCCATCCTTTCTTGGTGCTCGCTACGCAGAACCCCATCGAGTATGAAGGCACCTTCCCGCTGCCTGAGGCGCAGGTAGATCGCTTTATGTTGCGTATTCATCTTGGCTATCCCAGCAAACCAAACGAGATCGACATGCTCAACCGTCAGAGCGACCATCATCCGATCCACGATCTCCGCCAGGTGGTGAGCGCCGAGGAGCTGGTGGCTGCGCAGCGGGCAATTCGCTCCGTCTACGTTGACGATCTGGTGAAGAGCTATATTGTCGATCTGGTCACCACCACGCGCGACCATCCAGATGTGTATTTGGGCGCCAGCCCGCGCGGCAGCCTGGCACTTTTTCACGCTGCGCGCGCTTGGGCGGCGATCAACGGTCGCGACTACGTGCTGCCCGACGACGTCAAGCGGCTGGCCGAGCCGACCCTGGCGCATCGCCTCATCATCAATCCTTCAGCGCGCATCAAGAACGTCACTGCGCAACAGGTGATCGAAGACGCCTTGCAGCACACGCCGGTGCCGGGCGCTCGCGTACGCGTGCGCTGAGGACCGCACGTCGGGGGCTGTGCTTTTCTTTAAAAGAGAGTGTCTGGAAGAGAGCGTCTGGAAGAGATCGTCAGGGGATGAATTCACGACTGCTTTTCCTGATTGTGAGTGCAACGGCGGCGTGGGTGATTGCACTTAACACCGGCCGTGAGCTTGCCTTCAGCCTGGCGTACCTGCTCACCGGCATCCTTGTGCTCAGCTATCTGTGGGCCTGGAACAGTGTGAAGGGAATTCGTGCACGTCGGCGCACCCGCTCGCGACGCAGCCAGGTGGGGCAATACGTCGAGGAGCAGTTCGAAATCACTAATCGCAACTTCTGGCCCAAGCTATGGTTGGAGATCGAAGATTATTCGACGCTGCCCTGGCACAACGCCAGCCGCGTCGTCAGCGCCGTGCGCCGCAACGGCGCGCAGCGTTGGCTCGTGCGCACGCTGTGCATGCAGCGAGGACGTTTCCGGCTCGGCCCGGTCACGCTGCGCAGCGGTGATCCGCTCGGCGTTTTTCGACGCGAATTGCCGCTCTCCGGCGCCGGCTACGTGATCGTCTATCCGCTGACGGTCGATATCCCTTCGTTCGAGCCTTCCGTCTCCGACCTTTCCGGCGGCGAAGCGCGCCACCGCCGCACCTATCAGGTGACCTCCAGCGTGGCGGGGGTGCGCGAGTATGTGACGGGGGATAGCTTCAACCGCATTCACTGGCCGACCACGGCCCGGTTGCGCCGTTTGATGGTCAAGGAATTCGAGCTGGATCCGACGGCCGACGTCTGGATCTACCTGGACCTCTATCGCGAGGCCGCGGCGGCGCTCCCCTGGACTCCTCAGCCGCCGGAGTCGCCTCTGTGGGGCGTCCGGAAACGCAGCCGCAGCACTTTCGAGCTGCCGCCGACGACAACGGAATATGGCGTCACCCTCGCCGCCAGCTTGGCGCGTTATTTCATTATGCGCAATCGCGCCGTGGGAATGAACAGCCGCGGGCGCACGCGCGAGTTCGTGCAGTCCGATCGCGGGGAACGGCAGCTTCACAAGTTTTTTGAGGCGTTGGCCGTCGTCGAAGCTGTCGGAGACTTGCCCTTCGCCAACCTGATCGCCATCGACGGCATCCGGCTCAATCGCAATGACACCCTGGTTGCTATTACGCCGGACGCCGATCCGCGCTGGGTGCGGGCGCTGCAAATGTTGCAACGCCGCGGGGTCAACAGCGTCGCCATTCTCATCGACGCCAATACCTTTGGCGCTCAACGCAATTACAGCGAGGTGGAAAGCGAGCTGCTGGCCGCCGGCATTCCGTTCTACCGAGTGCGCTGCAACGACGACCTGGGGAAAGCGCTAAGCGCGTCGGCGGTGGGGATGTTTTCACCCTGAGGGCGCCGGCCTGCGCCTACAGCCTGTCTCCCAGGCAGACGCCGATGTCGCGCGCGGTTTTGATCCAGGGGTGATCCGGCGGCACAAGTTTCACCTTGCCCACCACCTCCTCCAGAGGCACCGGTTCGGTGCGTTCTTCGCGCGCCGCCACCATCACGCCGAAGACGCCTTTGTGGATCAGCTCCGCACAGGCGGTCCCGAGGCGCGTCGCCAGCAGGCGATCGGCGGCGGAAGGCGTGCCTCCCCGCTGCAGGTGCCCCAGGATGGTCACGCGCGACTCCAGCCCAGTCAGCTCCTCCAATTTGCGGGAGAGGCGGAAGGTCTTGTCCTGCATCGTCTGCGTCAGTTGCGCGAGTCTCTCCTTCGCCTGTTTCTTCTTTTTCTTGTCGTTCTCTTCTTTGGCCGCGGCCAGTTCGGCATTCGCTTTCGCCAGCGCGTCTGCATCCTGTCGGGAGTGCGCGCCTTCGGAGACGGCGACAATGCTGAAGCCGCTGCCGCGACGTTGGCGCTGGCGAATGGCTTCCGCCACGATCTCCACATCGTAGGGGATTTCAGGGAGCAGGATCACGTCGGCGCCGCCAGCAATGCCTGCGCCCAGCGCCAGCCAGCCTGCGTTATGCCCCATCAGCTCCACCACGATGATGCGATGATGGCTATGGGCCGTGCTGTGCAGTCGGTCGATGGCCTCGGTGGCGATGCCCAACGCCGTGTCGAAGCCAAAGGTCACGTCGGTGCCGTTGACGTCGTTGTCGATGGTTTTGGGCAGGGTGATGATGTTCATGCCCTGTTTGGCGAGATGATAGGCGTTCTTTTGCGTGCCGCCCCCGCCGAGACAGACCAGCGCATCGAGATGGTGACGGTGATAGGTCTCCAGCATCACGTTGGTCATGTCCATGGTCTGGTCGCCCACCGGCATCTTGTGCGGTTTGTCGCGGCTGGTACCGAGGATCGTGCCGCCTACGGTGAGAATGCCCGACAGCTCGGCGCCGGTGAGTCGCACGGTGCGATCCTGCATGAGGCCGCGAAAACCGTCTCGAAATCCGATGATTTGCATGCCGTACGCACCAATCGCCGCCTTGCCCACCCCGCGGATGGCCGCGTTCAGCCCAGGACTGTCGCCGCCAGCGGTGAGAATTCCAATAGATTTCGGCATGGCCTGACTCCTTTCTGGTGATATGGTGAGAGCGGGAGCCTTGGAAACTGGCAGTCAACCTGAGGCCAGTATATCTGCGCCGTATCCGAAAATCAACCACCATTTTTCTGTTTTGCGGGGCGCCCACTCAGTTCACGCCAGGGTGAAGGAGCGTGTTACAATGGCCTGAGCTTGTTCAAAGACAAATCGTAGGATTTCACTGCCTCATGGGCGCCAAACTATAACACGAAAAGGAAGCGAGCTTCGATGGCTCAACGTATGGAACTAGCGGCTGCAATTGACTTTGGCATTAGCAACACCGACGTCATCGTGCGGCGACAAGGGGAGTGGCTCACCTGGTCTCAACCCTACCTGGGCGATCCTGACCCGGAAAGTGTACGCGCGTTGCTGGCGCATCAGCAGATCGACCTCGCCGACCTGCCGACGCTGGCAGTCACCGGCGGTCGACATCGCGTGCTGCCCGACGAGATCGGAAAGACGAAGATCATCAAAGTGAACGAAGTGCACGCCATCGGACGAGGTGGACAGGCGCTGTTGGGGCTGGAGGGGTCGGCGCGCAACCGCCTGGTGATGGTGGCGAGCTGCGGCTCCGGCACGGCGCTGGTGACGGCGCGAGGCGACCGGTATGCGCACGTCTCCGGGACGGCGGTGGGCGGCGGCACGATGATGGGGTTGGCGCGACTGATCCTGGGCACGATCGATCCACTCGAGATCGAAGCGCTGGCTGCGCAGGGCGACCGCAACGGCGCCGACCTCAGCCTTGCCGACGTCATCACCGGTCCGATCGGCTCCTTGCCCGCCGAGGCGACAGCTGTCAACTTTGGTCGGCTGGGAAGGCGCACCTTTCACGGTCAGGTCAGTCGAGAAGATCTGGCGGCGGCGTTGGTGAACCTGATCGCACAGACGATCGCTCTGATCACCATTAACGCTGCACGCGCACATGGCTGTGAGCAAGTCGTCCTCACCGGCCACATGATGGATATGGCGAGCTTCCGCGAGATCGTCGGCCTGGTGGCGCAGTACTATGCGGCGGAGCTGAAGGTGGTCGAGCGTCCGGGCTACGCCACCGCTATCGGCGCCCTCCTGCTTGCGGAGGAGTCGAACGAGATTCTCTCGTGAAAATCAAGAGAGGCGCAGAGCTGTGAGCTGCGCTTCCTTCTCTCCCTCTCCCAGCCTCGGGAGAGGGGGCCGGGAGGTGAGGGCTCACCAGCTATGCCTCCGAGCATTCCCCAGACCTCATAGCCTACCGAGAACGTGCGGGTGGAAGCCGCCCCTACGATGGAGCCGGCGACCCGTAGGCGCAGATAGGGAGCAGCGTTCCCTTGAATTTGTCGTTACGGCCCATCAAGGATGTGCGGCTGGGAGCCGCACCTATCGCAACCCACTCACAATAAAACGTCCAGCTTTCTTCACCGAGAGAGTCGCTTCTCCGCGGGAGAAAGCTGGACGGTCAGGAGGTGATGACGCTTGCCGCTGTGTCGGCCATTCAGGCTGCAGCCACCCGAGGCCGCATGCGAGGCATCTCCGCTGGCGTGCGCTCGCCGCTAAAGCCGCGCACGCTTCCTTCGATCGGCGTCGGCAAATGCGGAGCGACGATGGGATGACTCTCGGAAACTTTGCTGGGCTGCCGTTCCGTAAGCGTCGCAGTCTGGAAAGAGACAAGATCGATGACGCTGTTTTGTCCGCCGTAGGCGTTGTCGGCGAAGCCATCGGCGTGATTGTCGGATTGCCAGCGCCCATCGATGATGTAACGAAATTCGTAGCGTTTTCCAACCGGCAGCTCGATCGTCGCTCGCCACACACCATCGCGCATTTGCACCAGCGGCACGCCCTTATCATCCCAGTCGTTGAAGCTGCCGGTGACTGCCACGCGATCAGCCCATACACAGGATGGCAGTTCAAAGGTGACGCGTGCAAACCCTGGATGGCTGGAAGGTTGTTTGTAGATCATGGTGTTCTCCTCGCTCTGTGGAACCTGCATAAATCTGCGTTGCAATAAAAGCTGCTTTGTCGCTGGGCTTGAGAACCACCTTATCGATCGAAAGCCTGTTCGCAACCGGCAGAAATCGCTTCTCTCTGTGAAAACATGTTCATATATTGGGAACCTGTGCAATTTGTCGCACAAGGATCATTTGCTTTGCATTATGGCAACCCAAAGAAACTTGTCATCGTTCGCTTTAGCTGAAAGTAAGAAATTTCTTTTGTGCAATATGTACAAGACCTCTGTTTCGATAGATATTTTCGTTTTTTTCTAATAATAAAGATAAACCAGGCAGATTAAGGCAAGCTTAAAGAAATGTACGCGCTTCGGCGGTTGCCGAAGCGCGTAGGCATTTTGTAGGGTTTTCGTCAGAAAAGCGCGACGCCGTGTTCAAGTCACAATGTTCACCAACTTGTCGGGCACGACGACAACTTTGCGCGGGGCGTGGCCGTCCAGCCATTTGACGACGTTGCTCAGCTGCAGGGCGCTGCGTTCCAGCTCCTCCGCAGGCGTGCCGGGAGGGACCAGCAATTTGTCGCGCACCTTGCCGTTGACCTGCACTACGACGGTGATCTCCTCTTCACGCGCCTTTTCTGGGTCGCCGACGGGCCAGCGCTGCAGGTGCACGCTCGACGCGTTGCCCTGCCGGCGCCACAGCTCTTCAGCGATGTGCGGGAAGAAAGGCGCCATCATCAGGAGCAAGCTGCGGATGGCCTCCTTCCAGATCGCGCTGTTGACAACGCTTGTCTCACGCGCCCGCAGCAGAAAATTGTTTAGCTCCATCAGCGCAGCGATCGCCGTGTTGAAGCGGAAATGCTCGATGTCATCGGTCACTTTCAGGATCGTCTGATGGAGTTTTCGTTCGAGCGCCCGCTCCTGCGCAGGGTCTGACTCCGATAGCGCTTGGTCTGGCCCTGCGTCCTCTGTCACGACCGCCCACACGCGATGCAGGAAGCGATGCACGCCTTCGATCGCCTGTGGGTCCCATGGGCCGCCCTGATCCCAGGGGCCGATAAACATCAGGTAGCCGCGCACGGTGTCGGCGCCGTAGCGATCGACCACCTCATCCGGGTTGATGACGTTGCCGCGGCTCTTGGACATCTTCTCGCCGTCCGGGCCCAGGATCATGCCCTGGTTGAAGAGGCGCAGCATCGGCTCGTCGAAGTTGACCAGCCCCAGGTCGCGCATCGCCTTGGTGAAAAAACGCGTGTAGAGCAAATGCATGGTGGCGTGCTCGATGCCGCCGGTGTACTGGTCGACGGGCAGCCAGTAGTCGCCTTTCTCTTTGTCCCACGGCAGATCGTTTGGGCCGAGCCGCTCGCCCTTTTTCCAGTAGGGCGAGATGTAGGCGTACTGATACCAGCTCGAGCACATGAAGGTGTCCATGGTGTCGGTCTCGCGTTCGGCGTCGCCTCCACACTCCGGACACTTGACGCGGCGGAAGCCGTCGTGGTACTTAAGCGGGCTTTCTCCTGTGGGCTTGAACTCGGCATCTTCGGGCAATAACACGGGCAGGTCCTCGTAGGGCACCGGCACTGTGCCGCAATTCGGGCAGTAAATGATCGGGATCGGCGCGCCCCACATGCGCTGGCGGCTAATCAGCCAGTCGCGCAGGCGATAGTTGACGGCGCGGCGCCCGATGCCGTTGGCCTCCAGCCATTCGGTCACCTTGTCGGCTGCGCCCTTCACCGGCGTGCCATCGAAGGGGCCGGAGTTGATCATCACGCCTTCGTCCTTGGAGTCATACGCCTCCTCCAGGGGGCCGGTGGCGCCGTCCGGCCCGGTGATGACGCGGCGAATCTCCAGGCCATACTTCCTGGCGAACTCGAAGTCGCGCGCGTCATGGGCAGGCACGGCCATGATGGCGCCGGTGCCGTAGCCCATCATCACGTAGTCCGCAATCCAGATGGGAATGCGCTCGCCGTTGACGGGGTTGATGGCGTAGCCGCCCGTGAAGACGCCCGTCTTTTCTTTGTCCGCCGCAGTGCGCTGAATCTCATCCAGTCGCGCCGCCAGAGCCTTGTACGCCTCCACCTCAGCGCGATGCTCCTCTGTCGTGACCACATCGACCAGCGGATGCTCCGGCGCCAGCACCATGAAGGTCGCTCCCCACAGCGTGTCCGGTCGCGTGGTGAAGACTTGCAGTGGATGGCCTTGCTCGGTGCGGAAGGTAACCTCCGCGCCGTAGCTGCGGCCGATCCAGTTGCGCTGCATCACCTTGACGCGCTCCGGCCAGTCGATCTGGTCGAGCATGTCGATCAGCTCGTCGGCGTAGCGGGTGATGCGGAATTTCCACTGCTCCAAGTTCTTCTTGATCACCGGCGTGCCGCAGCGTTCGCAGTGGCGATCTTCGCCCCACACCTGCTCACGCGCCAGCGTCGTGTTGCAGGTAGGGCAAAAGTCCACCGGCGCATACTCGCGATAGGCGATGCCGGCGTCGTAAAACTTGCGGAAGAACCACTGCGTCCACTTGTAGTATTCCGGGTCGCAGGTCACCGCCTCGCGATCCCACGCCCACATGGCGCCCATGCGCCGCAGCTGCTTGCGCATCCGCTCGATGTTGGCGTAGGTCCATTGGGCCGGGTGCACGCCGTGTTTGATGGCGGCATTTTCGGCAGGCAGACCAAAGGCGTCGAAACCGATCGGGAAGAAGACGTTGTACCCGTTCATGCGCCGATAGCGCGCGGCCGCGTCGCTGGGCGTGTACGCATACCAATGGCCGGTGTGCAGGTCGCCCGACGGATAGGGCAGCATGGTCAACGCATACCACTTGGGACGATTCGGGTCTTCGACCGTCTTATAGAGCTGCTCCTCCTCCCAGATGCGCTGCCATTTCGGCTCGATCTCTGCAGGATTGTATCGATTGGACATACTGTTCTCCGATTGATGTTGATTTTCTGACCTGGCTTTCTAACAATGCATCGTCTCTGCGCACACATGATGAGGCGCCCGCTGCAAGCGTGCGCAATTTCATCTTATTGTAGCGCAAGGAACAATTCTGGCAGATGCGCCCGCACGCAAAAAGCGCGGGCTAACTAAGCGCGAGGAGTCCGCCGACGTTGCGTCCGACGGTTGCGGCAATTCTGATGCATTGAGGAGCGTTCCAGCCATTTTGCATCATAGATTCATTTTACCATATGATGTCAAGGAAACGATGTCACAAGGAAACGATGTCAAGGAACGACCGAAACGGAGTGAGGCGATAAACGTTTGCCGGAAGCGGCGCTATCTTGCCAACAGAAAATCCAGAATCAAGCCATGGACGATCTGTTCAACCTGCGAGCGGTCGTCGGTGAAAATCGGGGCGGACGGAGGCGGCGACGCCACCCGAGCATATTCTGCGGCCTGCAGCGCAAATGCGATCCATTCGTCGGGCGCCGTCTCCGGAAGCGCTGCAACGGCGGCGCGGAAGCGCTCCAGCGTCGTGGGCGTTTTGGTGGCAATCACCAGCGAATTGGCAAGCGTGGCGGGCGGCCCTGGTTCATCGATGATAAAGACGCTGGGAAAAATCTCTCGCAGCGTCGCGGCCATGGCGTCCACCAGCGCGTAGTTAGCGTCCGTCCGCCCCACGTTGACGGCGATGACGCCGTCTTCCGTCAGATGGTCGCGCACCAGCGCAAAGAACTCCACCGTCGTCAGGTGAAAGGGAATGTAAGGCGGCCGATAGGCGTCGACGGCGATGACGTCGAACTGCGCTCCGGCCGGCTGCTGCGCCAGCCAGCGGCGTCCATCCCCCGCCACCGCCGTATAGTTGGGCCAGGTGGCGTCAAACCATTGCTCTCCGACGCGCAGAATCTCTGGGTCCAGCTCCACGCCTATGATGGGGATGTCGCCGTAAATGGTCGTGTAGAGGCCGGCGACGGTGCCCGCCGCCGCACCGATAAGAAGAAGACTGCGCGGCGGCTTCTCTCGGAACAAGGGCGCCAGCAGGAAGTAATCCCAGATGCCCTGGCTGAGCAATGCGTCCGGGTGATAGACGCTGTGGATGCCGACGCCGTCGTTGAGCTTGAGATGGCGCTCGCTTCCCCACTGGCGCACGGCGATGTAGTTGAATGCGCTTTCGTCTTCGTAGAGAATCTGGCCCGAGCGACCGTCGTCCCAGGCAGCGCGCACGCCCTGCGGCTGCCACCACCACGCCGCTGCGAGCACGGCGAGGAGCGCCGCCAACGCCAGCCAGCGAGGCCGGCCCTGCGCGCTCAAGACAATCACGGCCAAGAGCGCCATCGCCAACAGATAAAAAGTCCAGCGCGTGCCGAAGGCGGGGATCAGCCAGAGCACCGGTAAAAAGGCGCCGATCAGGCTGCCCGCTGTGGCGACGGCGGAAAGACGCCCGGCGGTTCGACCGAGATGGGCAATTGGCGAGCGGCGATGATGCGTCGTGGGCGACTCCGTTCGATCGGCGGAAAGCGCTTTCTCCTGCTTGCTCATCGCAATGCGAACGGCCCACGGCGTGGCTGCGCCCAGCAGGATCGCCGGCCCGGCGAACAGCAGACTTACGGCCAACAGGGCGCCAAGCAGCAGATCGGCGGCGAAGCTCGCCATGCCATGCGAGGCCAGCCGCAGCACCGGCGCGCTCGCCGGCGGGATCAGCGCCACGCCCAGAGCGGCGATCGTCAGCGTCAGCTCCAGCGCCTCGGGGCGGGGATGACGGTCCGCCAGCCAGCCGCCCAGCCATGCGCCGACGGAAAGGCTCAACAAGATCAGCCCGATGACGGCGGCCCACACGATCTGGCTGTTGCCAAAGGCCGGCTCCAGCAGGCGGGCGGCGCTCAACTCCATGCCCAGCGTCACCAACCCGGCCGTGAAGACCAGCAGATAGAGCGAACGCATGGCGCAACGTTGAACTTCAGGCTACGCCGACGTTGCGCGACGCAACTGCAGGCTGGTGTGCGTATATTCCATCAGCTCGATGGCGTTGCCGTCCGGGTCGTGGATCCACGCCTGCAGCGAGTGGTCCAGGCCGGTCTTGATGGGACTGACCTCCACCCCCTGCGCCTCCAACATGGCCTTGATTTCGGCCAGGCCGGTGACTTCCAGGCAGAAGTGTTTGTACTGGCTGCCGGGTTTCAGCTCTTGCACCTGGCCCCCCCATTGTTTGACCGCAAGTTTCTGGTCGAAAATTTCGATGAACGTGGTGTTTCCGCAGTCGAAATAGTAGCCCATCGTCTCGCCATCGTCGGTCGCAAGGGTGAACTTGACCAGAAAGCCGAGGACGTCTCGATAAAAGGCGACCATGGCGTCGATCTGGTCGGTGAAAAAGCAAACATGCGCTAATTGACGGATCATACAGGGTTCTCCTGTTGCGTGTCGGCGGCGATCAGGGCGGCCGCCTTGCGCCCTAGTTCTACGGCGTAGTTGGTGCCGCGATCCCAAGGGTAGACCTGGCTCATCGAGGCGAAATACAGCCCGGGCAAGGGTGTTCGCAGCGCAGGAATCATTTCTAGATAGCCGACCGGCGGCACAGGCTGGGCGTATTTCGCCTTATGCACCCAGGCGCCGGTGATCCACTCGCGACGAAAGGCCGGGTTGAACTTGACGAGATGCGGCGCAAATTCATCGAGCAGCTCCTCGGCGGAAAGCTCGAAGTAGCGATGATCGGCCGGCAGATAGTCGCCCAGATAGAGCAGATGATCGCCTGCATAATGCACCGGATCGATCATGTTCGTGTGCTCCACCAGCGCTAAAAAGGGGATGCCCTCGCGCTTGGGGAGGCTGATCCAGTACATGTCCTGCGTCAGCTTGCGGTCAAGCGCCACCGTCAATACGACGGCGCCCAGGCTTTTGAGCCGCGCCAGCTGGCCCAGATAGGCGGACGGCAACCGGGGCGTGAGCCTTTGCATCAAGCCCGGGCTGACGGTGCAGAGGACGCGATCGAAGCGCTCCGCCTGCCCGTTGACGATGACGTCGTAGCCGCCGTCGCTGCGCGGGTGCACGCCGGTCACGGCGCAGCCTGTGTGAATCATGGCGCCCTGTCGGCGCACGCGCTGCGCCAGGTGGTCGATGAAGGCCTGAAAGCCCCCGTCAAAGTAGGCGAGCCGGGGCGTGCGCGCCACGACACGCGCCCAGAACCACGCCAGGTTCACCTCGCGGTAGTGCTCCCCGAATTTTCCCTGCAACTGAAACTCCCACGCTGCTTCATAGGCGCGCTCGCCCATCCAACGCCGCAGCCAGGTGTCGGCGGCGATCTTGTCGAAGCGTCGCCACGGCCGCGCTGGATGATAGCGCAAGTAGCCGATCACCAGCCCCATGCGCAGCCGGTCGATGAAAGGAATGAGCGGGAAGCGCAGCACGCGGCTCACGCTGTCGAGCGGATAGTTTCGCCCCTGAGTGTGAATGGCGGTGTTAGGGCGATAGGTCTTCAGCGCGCGCCGAAAGCCGATCTCGTCGAGCAGGGCCAGGATGGCGTGGTCGGAGAGGAAGAGATGATGATAAAAATGTTCGAGCGGCCAATCCCACTCGGGGCGTCCCTTGAAGCCGGCGGCCAGCCCTCCCAAATAGGAGGCGCTTTCAAAGAGCGTGACGCTGAAGCGACGCCCAACTGTCGCGCAGGTGAGGTCATACGCAGCCGTCAGACCGGTCACCCCGCCGCCGACGACCGCAATGCGCACGGCGTCGGCGGCGGCTGGCTGAGCTTCGTAGTTCATGTTCTTGCGGCTGTGCAAGATGATGACGCGTCGTCCTTAAGCCGCCAGCGAAAGCTCGCCGGGGCGCGCGCCGTGCTGAAGATGGGTGCTCAGTTCCTGCTGCGCTTTCTCGTATAATTTCAGCAAATCCTGATCGGTGCCTTTAAAGGATTGCACCGTCTGCGTGGCGCAGAGGTAACAACCGCGCAGGAATTTGTAGTTGTTGCTATTGCAGCGCAGACAGCCATCCAACTCGATCATCATCAGCACGAAAGCCAGGCTATCGGGATGCGTCTCCGGCAAGGCGGCGACGCGATCGACCAGCGCCCGCCATTCCTCCCCGCGCAGGTCGCGCAGGCTGGGGATCAGATGCGCCGGAAAGAGCAGCTCCGCCTTGGTGTGGACGCCAAACTCGCTAATCTCGGACATAAAAGATTCAAATTCCTTCCCAAAAGAACCTTTCGTCGACTCCTTACTCGATCTCAAGGTGCACGTTTGGAACTTTGACTCTGGGAACTGGTCCAAGTCCGTCGTGGTCTTCACGTGCGCCAAGCAGTTGATTTAAGTTGGCCAGCAGCTCGGTTTCGTCGACGCTGCGGCTGGCGCAAAGCGCGGCGAGCGTTGCGTCCGGATCGACGGCGCAGCTGCTGCACCCTCCCAGATGAAAGCCGGCCAGAATCTGCTGCGCCTGGGGATGGAGCAGCAGCGCTTCGCGCACCGTCATCTCCGGCGTAAAGCGGGCGCCGCCGGTGCGTTGCAGAAGCTCGACGCGCAGCTGCGCTGTGGTTTCCTCCAGCTGCTCGCGCAGCGCCCGCATCGACTCTTCGACTTTGAAGAGCGCACGGTTGTAACGGTCAAGTCGACCGCGGGCGGCGTCAAGCTCTCGCTGTAATTTCCAGGCGTAGGCAAGCGCAAGAAGCGCCAGCAAGAGCGCTGCAACACTCACGATAGTCGCCATAGGAGCCTTCCACTCTAGAACGAAATCGACTCTCCCACCGCCAGCACCGTGCAATCAATGCCTGCCTCACGCATCAATTTCTTGGCGAACGCCTGAGCGTCCACCTCGATCACCGGAAAGGTGTTGTAGTGGCAGGGGATGACGTGCTTGGCTTTGACCCACTGTGCTGCAATTACGGCGTCGTCCGGCCCCATGGTGTAGTTGTCGCCGATGGGCAGGATCGCCACATCGACGCCGCCAAAGTCGCCGATCAGCTTCATATCGTAGGTGAGCGCCGTGTCGCCGGCGATGTACAGGTCATGGCCGTCGTTGCAATGAATCAAAAAGCCGTAAGGATTGCCGGCATAGGTTCCATCGGGCAGCACGCTGCTGTGATGGGCGATGGTCAATTTGACGCGGCCGAAGGGAAAGGAGTAGCCGCCGCCAGTGTTCATGCCATGCGCCTTATCGACGCCATGGCGGCCCAACCAGGTGGCGATCTCGAAGTTGCAGATGACCTGCGCGCCGGTCTGTTTGGCAAGCGTCACCAAGTCCGCCACGTGATCGCCGTGGCCGTGCGTCACCAGAATGAAGTCCGCCAGCAATTCCCGCGCGGTGACCGGCGCCACGGGATTGTTGGGCTTCAAGAATGGATCGACGATGATTTTAGCGCCATCGACATCGATGCCAAAGGTGGCGTGTCCATACCAGGTGATTGTGAGCGACATGGTTCATCCTCCCTGTGATTTTGACCAGAATGAATCGATCGCGCGTCAAGGCCATCCGTTGAAGTGCAACTCTCGAACCAAAATAAAAGCCAGATTCATCGAACGATAAATCTGGCTTAGTGTACCACAGGTTGATGTGCAGATAAAGCCCGCCGGAACTTGAAGGGTGCTTCAGAAAGCAGTTTCTATTCGCCGCTCTCTTTTTTCCGTTGGGCGGCTTTTTCTGCGGCTTTGCGCTTCAATTCCTCCAGCCGCGCCCGCTTGGCGGCGGCTTCTGCGTCCTCCGTTTCGGCGCCGCCTTTGCGGGCTGCAGCCTTGGCGGCAGCCTGCGCCTTGAGCGCTTCCAGCTCTTCTTTGCTGCGCTTGGGTTTGGCTGCGCCGCTCTCGGCGCCCGCCGCCTGCGCCTGGGCTTTGGCTTCTGCGGCCCTCTTTTTCTCTTCCTCGCGGCGACGCTCTTCTTCCTTTTGCTTTGCGCGCTGCGCCTCTTCCGCAGCGTACTGGGTTGGCCAGAGCGCCGCATAGTACTCGACCGGCACCGTTAGCTCTTCTTTGTCATAGACGAGCTGAGGATAGCGGTCGTAGACGGCCAGCTCGTAGTCGTGGTTCATTTTGATGGCATCAAACGGACAGAACTCGGCGCAGAAGCTGCAGCTCATGCAGACCGCTACGTCGATATAAAACTCCGCCGGCCGCGTGATCGGTTTGCCGTTCTCATCGCTATCGCGCACGATCCAGATGCACTGGGGCGGGCAGACCTTGGCGCAGATGCCGCAGGCAGTGCAGCGGTCTTCGCCGGCCTCGGTGTCCCAGATCAACATGGGGATATAGCGGAAACGCTCCGGCAACAGCCGCCGCTCTTCGGGGTATTGAATGGTCAACAGCCCTTCTTGTGAGATCGGCTGGTGGATGATGCGCCGTTTTTCGTCCACCTGAATACTGCCCTCATAGCGACTTGGCTCTTTACGGCGGTCGTCGATAAATGTCTCGGTGAAGTGCTTCAGCGTGACGCCAAGCCCTTTTAGCAATCCAGTGCCAAACATGCCAGTGCCTCCAAAGGTTGCTTCGTCCGGCGAGAGCGTCCTGGCGCATATGCGCAACGGTCGACGCTGCGTCGCTCAACGGGGTGAATTGTCCTTTATCGATCCACTTCGCCTAATACAATGTCGATGGCGCCCAGAATCACGATGGCGTCGGCGACCTTGTAGCCGACCGACATCGGCCCCAGCGCGTTCAGGTTGATGAAGCTAGGGCTGCGCACGTGGTAGCGGTAGGGATTGGGCTTGTTGTCACTGACCACGAAGAAACCCAGCTCGCCTTTGGGCGCTTCGATGCGCGCATAGGCTTCGCCTTCCTTGGGGCGGAAGGTGTAACCGCCCTTGCCGCCCATGATCGTTCCAAAACCTTGATTGAGCGTGGCCGATGCGTATGCGTTCACTTCGCCGGGCGGGATGTCGCGTAGCGCCTGCTGAAGAATCTTTACACTCTCGCGCGCTTCGAGCAGGCGAATGTAGTAGCGGGCGTAAATGTCGCTTTCCGGCAAGGTCGGAACGTCGAAATCGAAGCGATCGTAGATGCAGTAAGGCTCCACCTTGCGGATGTCGTAGGGCACGCCTGCGGCGCGCAGCATCGGGCCGGTCACGCTTAGAGCAATTAGGTCTTCCGCCGGCAGATAGCCGACCCCGCGGCCTCGCGCCTTGATGATTTCGTTGCCGCTGAGCAGCTCATCCAGCTGGTCGAGCGCGCGCGGCAGGCGATCGTAGGCCAGATATTTGGCGCGGTCCACCCAGCCGGGCGTGAGGTCGCGCACAACGCCGCCGAAGCGCATGTAGTTGCACATCATGCGCGAGCCACTCACCTCCTCGAAGAGGTCCAGGATCATTTCGCGCTCTTCGATGGCGTAGAGGGCGGGCGTCTGCAGCGCGCCGAGATCGTTGAGAATGAAGCCGATCGACCAGGTGTGGTTGATGATGCGCGTGAACTCCGCCATAATCACGCGGATGTACTGCGCCCGCTCTGGCACCTCGATGTCAAGCAGCTTTTCGACCGCCAGTGCATAGCCCAGGTTGTTGCTCATGGAGTTGATGTAGTCCAGGCGGTCGGTGAAGGGCATGTTCATCAGCCAGGTGTTGCGCTCGCCGATCTTCTCGTGGTTGCGGTGCAGGTAGCCCATCTCCGGCTCCAGCGCCAGGATGGTTTCACCCTCGACGCGCGTCAACATGCGGAAGACGCCGTGCGTGCTGGGATGGTGCGGCCCCAGGTTGATCACGATCGACTGCGTGTCCAGCTCGCCGTAGCCGTGATAAGGAGCCTGACTGACCGGCACGTAGGTCACCGGTTCTTTCCAGGAGTCCGGATCCCATCCTTGCGGATAGGTATTGTTGTCGCCCCAAGGAAGCTTGTCTTCGTGCCACTGATAGTGGCCGCCCGGATGGCGACTCTTGAAAGGCTTGGCGTCTTCTTCGTAGTAGGCCTCTTTCCAGTCCTTGCGCAGGGGATGACCGTGGAAACCTTCCCAGGTCAGCACGCGACGCAAATTGGGATGGCCCTCGAACTTAATGCCGAAAAGATCGTACACCTCCCGCTCTTGCAGGTTGGCGCCTGGATAGACGCTGGTGGCGGAAGGAACGGTTTCATTTTCCGGAACTCGCACATGAAGGCGAATCGGACCGCCGCCCTTCTTCGTGCTGTACAGGTGATAGACGACGTCGAAGCGCTCGCTGATGCCAGCGCGCAGCTTACCCTTGTAGGCGGAGTAGTCCACGCAGGTGACGCTGGAGAGCAGATCATACTGCTCCCGGTCGCGCAGATGGGTCAACAGTGGAAGAAGCTTGTCCGGCGCCACAAAATAGGCTTTATCGCTCTCTTCGGCCCACACGCCGATCACTGCGCCGGGGACGGCGTCATTGAAAGGAAGAGAAGGATCGATCGCCGGCGCTTCGGCAACGACTGTGGCTTCACTCATGCAAAAACCCCCTGTTTATGCTGGCTGTTTCTTCATCGCCCGATATTTGGCCTGCGCCGCACGAATGCGCGCTTTCACATCTTCAGGAATAGGCTGCGGCTGGAGGCGTCCCGTCGCAGCGGCGGCGCCCCTGGTCGCTGCTGCCGCCCCCAGCGTGTACTCTTTGATAACCTGCACCTTACGCGGGTCGAAGATGTCCGGCCCCAGGACGGGGACGGGCACCGCTTCACTGGCACCCTTGCGATACCACGGCACGGTGGTGATGCTCTGACGTTCGACCTTTTCGTGCAGCTTGATCAGGCCGTAGAGCAGCGCTTCAGGCGTAGGCGGACAGCCGGGCACGTAGACGTCGACCGGGATGTATTTGTCGATGCCGCTGACCACCGTGTACCCCTCTTTGAAAGGGCCGCCGCCGGTGGCGCAGGCGCCCATGCTCAACACATAACGCGGCTCGGCCATCTGGTTGTAGATGCGCACGATGGCCGGCACCATCTTCTTGGTCACCGTGCCGGAGACGATCATCAGGTCGCTCTGGCGCGGGCTGGGGCGCATCACCTCCATGCCGAAGCGCGCCAGGTCATAGCGGCTGGCGGCGGTGGCGATCATCTCGATGGCGCAGCAGGCCAGGCCAAAGAGCAACGGCCACATGCTGGACTTGCGGCTCCAGTTATAAATTTTGTCCAGCGTGGTAACCATAACATTGGCTTGCAGTTCTTCGGGGACCTGGATGCGGTCGTGCAAATATCGGTTGAGCTGTTCTCGCTTCAGTTCGCTAAATTGCGCTACTGGGGTTGTCGTCATAGAGCTGAATCCCTTGTTTGCAGCTTGCAGCGCACCGTGCAGGTCGCCGCCTTTGTCCGTTTGTTCGACAGGATAGCTTTGACTCCTCGTCTAACCTCGAGTCGGTCAGTCCCTTGTGGATTGTGCAAAATTGTACATGATCCGCTTTCGTCTGGCAACTTTCTATGAAATTAACTGATGGTATTGAGTCGATTAAATTTTTATTACAACCATCATAAAAATTGCTCGACTTCTTTGAAAGGAAGCCCGCTCTCAATTGATCGGCGCGGGGCGTTTACAGCAAGATCAGCCCGGCTCGCATGGCCTTGACGACCGCCTCGGTGCGGCTCTGCGCGCCCAGTTTGGCGAGGATGGCGTTGACGTGAAATTTGGCGGTGTGATCGCTGACGCCGAGCGCGTGCGCGATCTCCTTGTTGGAAAGTCCTTCAGCCAGCAGGCGGAGTACTTCCAACTCTCGTCCGGTGAGTGGTTCGACCGGTTCGGCTGTGGGGAAAGTCGTTGGCGTCGATGGAGCGGCCGGCAACGACTCGTCAAAGACAACCAACGCATGCATAACCGCCTGCAACGCCGCCGCGATCTGTTCCGCACGGGCCGTGCGACGCAGCAACCCGCGCACGCCCGCCGCCCGCACGACGCCGGCGAGCGCAGGGTCGGCCAGCAGGGCGACGACCGGCGTCGCGTGCACCTCGATGAACTGGGTGAGCGCCGTGAGGTGGCTGTCGGGCGTCCAGCCTAGGTCCCAGAGCGCGGCCTCTATGCCGATGAGGGTGTGCGCAGTAGCTGCGGCCTCTTCTTCGCCAACCTGTCCTGCGACGACGACGCCCGCCGTCTGCGCCAGCATGGCCGCCAGCCCGGCGCGCGCCAGCGGGTCTTCGGCTACGATCAGGGTGCGGACGGCTTCATTCACGGCGTTTTTCTTACTGCGCCTGCGTTTCCGGCGCACTCTCGCTTCGACGTCGCCACTGCATGGTGTAGAGATGATAGTACCGGCCGCGCCTGGCGAGCAACTCCTGGTGACTGCCCTGCTCGACGATGCGGCCCCGCTCCATCACGATGATCTGGTCGGCGTTGACGATCGTGCTCAGGCGATGGGCGATCACGAAGCTGGTGCGGCCGGCCATGAGCGTGTCCATAGCGCGCTGGATGATCTGCTCGGTGGCGGTGTCTACGTTGCTGGTGGCTTCGTCCAGGATCAGGATGCGCGGGTTGGCGAGCAGAGCGCGGGCGAAGGCAAGAATCTGGCGCTGACCCGCGCTAAGGTTGCCGCCGTTCTCCTCAACGCGCGTGGCGTAGCCTTCCGGCAACGCCATGATAAAGTCGTGCGCGCCGACGGCTTTGGCGGCTGCGACCACTTCCTCGTCGGTGGCGCCCAGCCGCCCGTAGCGAATGTTGTCGGCGATGGTGGCGCTGAAAAGGAAGGGGTCTTGCAACACGATGCCCATCTGAGAGCGCAGGCTGGCGAGCGTAACGCGACGCACGTCATGGCCGTCCACCATCACCGCGCCAGCGGTGACGTCGAAGAAGCGCGCCAGCAGGCGGATGACGGTGCTTTTGCCTGCGCCGGTTTCACCCACCAGCGCAATGCGCTGGCCTGGCTCGGCGTGGATGGTGACACCCTCCAACACCGGCGCATTGTCCTTGTAACGAAAGGAGACGCGCTCGAAATCGACGCGGCCTTCGATCGGGCCGATGTCCACGGCGTCAGGCGCGTCGGTCAGGTCGGGCGGCGTGTCGAGCAGCGAAAAGACGCGCTCGCTGGAGGCCATCGTCGCCTGGAAGGTGTTGTAGCGTTGCGCCAGCTCGCGGATCGGATCGAAGAAACGCTCGACGTAGAGCACAAACGCCACCAGCACGCCGGCGCTGAGCGTCTCGCGCATCACCAGCCAGCCGCCCACGCCCACCACCAGCGCCGCGGCCAGCGAGCCGAGAAAGTCGACGCCGGGGAAGAAGATGGCGGAGAGTCGGGTGGCGCGCACATTGGCGTCGAAGAAGGAGCGGTTGAGGTCGTCGAAATGCCAGAAACTGCGCCGCTCCTGATTGAAGCTGCGCGTGACGCGCACGCCGGCGATCGACTCGTTAAGAAAGCCGTTGATGATCGAGAGCCGCTGCCGCGTGGCACGATAGGCGTCGCGCACATGTCTGCGCCAGGAGTTGGTCAACAGCACCATCAGCGGCAACAGGGCGAAAGCCGTCAACGCTAGCCGCCACTCTAAAAAGATCATCGCCAGCGAAATGCCCACCAGGTTGAACGTCGAGCGTGTCAGCCCCGTGATCGACCAGGTGATGAACTCCTGCAAGACGCCCACGTCGCCGATCAGTCGGCTCATCAGCCGCCCCACGCTCATGTTGTTATGAAAGTTCAGCGAAAGGCTGTGGAGGTGGCGGAAGAGCTGGCTGCGCAGGTCGGTGATGACGCGCGTGCCGACGAAGGCCATGATATGCACGCGCTGGCGATTGGTGAGCCATTCGGCGACCGCGGCGACGGCGAAAATGGTGCTCCACAGGCGCAAGGCGCCGAGGTCGCCTGCAGCCGCGCCATCCACCGCGTGACCGACAAACCAGGGTCCGCTCACCGACAGCGCGGTGGAGACGCCCATCAGAATCACTGCGAGGATCGTCTGTCGGCGATAGGGGCGCACATAGCTGAAGAGCCGCGCCACCAGCCGGCCGTCATAGGCTTTCCCCAGCACGTCGTCATCGCCGCCATGAAGCAGGCCGGCGATTTTCGCCTCGCGGCGTCGCCGCGCCTCCGGCGTATCCTGGGGCCGTTTCCAGTGCATCGTTGCGTGCGTCATACGACGCTCTCCTGCGCTCTCAACTGTAGATCGTAAATTCTTCGATACAATCCATCTCGCCTCAGCAGCTCCTCGTGCGTTCCGCATTCCACGATGCGACCGGCGTCGAGCACGTAGATGCAGTCGGCGTTTTTGAGCGTGACCAGCCGCTGCGCAATGATGAAGGTGGTGCGATTGCGCATCAGCGCAGCCAGCGCCTGCTGAATCAGATGCTCAGTCTGCGTGTCCACGCTGCTCAGCGAATCGTCCAGGATCAGGAGTTTGGGGTCGTAAAGCAGCGCCCGCGCAATGGCGATGCGCTGACGCTGGCCGCCGCTGAGCGTGACTCCGCGCTCGCCGACGCGCGTGTCGTAGCCATCGGGGAAGCGCGTGATAAATTCGTGCGCGTGGGCTGCTTTCGCTGCGGCGACGATCGCCTCCTCCGCAGCGTTCTCGACGCCGTAGGCGATGTTTTCTCGGATCGTCGTGCTGAAGAGGAACGGCTCTTGCAGCACCATGCCGATGCGCCGGCGCAAGCTGCGCAACGTCACGGTGCGGATGTCGACGCCGTCGATCAGCACGCGACCGGCAGTTGGATCGTAAAAACGCGGCAGCAGCGAGACCAAGGTCGACTTGCCTGCGCCGGTCGGCCCCACGAGCGCAATCGTCTTGCCTGCGGGCGCCTCGAAGTGAATGTCGTGCAACACGCGGTCGGAGCCTTCGTAGGCGAAGGAAACGTGCTCGAACGTGACGCGGCCCCGAATATCGCCGAGTTCGATGGCGTCAGGCGCCTCTTCGATCTCGACAGGCGTGTCAATGATCTCAAAGACGCGCTGCGCGCTGGCGCCCGCCGTCGCCGCCAGATTGACTAGGTTGCCGAGCTGCTGCGCCGGCCCGTTCAGCATGAGCAAGTACGAGATCATAGCGAAGAGCGCGCCGACGCTGATGACGCCTTCCATCGCCAACGGACCGCCGAACCAGAGCATCAGAAAGACGCCGACCGCCAGCACGAAGGTGAAGAGCGGCCAGTAGTCACCCCAGGTGCGAATGACGCCCATGCGTCGATGGAACCACTCGTCGCTGATGGCGTCGAATTTTGCAAACTCATATGGCTCACGCGCGAAAGCTTTCACCACGCCGATGCCGGTCATGCTTTCCTGCATCACGGTCGAAAGCAGCCCGAGCTGCTCCTGAATGCGTTGGAACATCGGCCGCACCACAACGCCAAAGCGCAGCCCCAACGCCACCAGCGCCAGCACCGGCGGCAGCGCCAGCAGCGCCAACGCCCAGTCGACGATGAACATCGAAACGACCACGCCCGCCAGCAGCAGCAAGACGCCCGCCAGCTCCAGCAAGCCGATGCCGGCGAAGCGCTCCGTCTCCGAGATGTCGCCGGTGGCGCGGCTCATCAGATCGCCTGTGTGGGAGCGGTCATAGAAGCTGAACGGCAGGCGTTGCAACGCAATGTAATAGTCGTTGCGCAGATCGTAGGCGACGCGATGCGTCAACCACTCGCCCCAGTAGCGTTGCAGGAAACCGGCGCCCCCGCGCACCAGCGCAATGATCAGGATCAGCGCAGCCGCAAAGAAGAGCGCCTGCCCATTGCGCTGCGCCAACCCCTGGTCGATAGCTTCCTTGATCACCTGAGGCACGAAGAGGTTCAACAAGGTCGCACCCAGCATGGCGCCGTAGGCGAGCATCGCCTGCCCCGCATAGGGGCGCAAATAAGCAAACAGCCGGCGATAGACTGCCAGTTTGCCGGACATGATGGTTCTCCTCACGGATCGATTGACGCAGCGCACAGCTTCGACCGCTCCGCCTGCTTCCGAGAAGCAACGAAAAGAAAAGTCGTGGGCGCCAGCGCTTCCCACGACCCGCTCCCTTCCCGCCTTCAGTTCGTTCTCGTTTCGATTGTGATCGATCTGTGCAGTGCTCGACCCGATTGCAGTGATTTAAGGATTGAAACCCCAAATTTTAGTTAGCATTTCTAACTATACTTGGGGCGCTCAACTTTGTCAAAAATTCTATTGCTTCACTCGATAATGGTAGCGGTAGGCGGTGCGAAACCCGGCGGAGGCGTAGAGACGTTGTGCGGGCAGGTTTTCTTCCGTCACCTGCAGATAGGCGGAGTGCGCATCGTAGAGCTGCGCCCACACGGCCAGCGTGCGCAGGATGGCGCGTGCGGCCCCGCGGCGACGAAACTCGGGCAACGTCGCCATGCTGAAGACGCCCAGCCAGCCCTCCTCGATCACGCCAAGGCCGACAGCCGCCGGCGTTGCGTCGGCGTAGAGCGTCACGAAACCATGAAGGGGCGCAATGCGCTCCAGGATCGAGCGGCGCACCGCAGCCGCTTGAGCGTCGATCTGCTCGGCGGCGCAGTACAGGTCGAACCAGGCGGGGTCGAACTCCTCGCTAACTTCGACCTCAAAGGCAGGATAGTGGCGCAGCGAGGGTAGGCGCTCTAGCAAGGCGCGCAGCGGCGCAACCTGGACGGCGGTGGGCGCCTCCACTGCGTAGCCGCGTGCGGCGAGCACTTCATCCAGCTCGGCGGGTTGCATCGCGTCGCAGATTTGATAGCGCGCAGGCAGGTTGCGTTCTGCATAGAAACGCTCGACGCGCGCCAGCTTGGTTTCCAGTGCCAATGCGCCGTCCTCGCCGTTGGGCCAGACCGAATTGGCGCGCCGCGTGACGCCCTGTGCGCTGCGCAATTGCCAACCGCCGCAGCTTTCCACCTCGGAGGCGGGCCAGGCGTGGGCGGCGAGCGTTTCCAACATGAGAATGGCTTTGCGCTCGATCATCGTCGTGCAATCCTTGAATTTTCCCTTTAGCTCCTGACGAGAAACTTCATCAGAAATGAGTATAACAAACGCCTGGCGATCCCGGCGAGTGGCGCCCAGGGTGTGTAACGATCTGGCAAGCGCCGCATCTAACCTGTTCGGGAGGAAATACTAACTATGGAATTTACATTTAATTTGATTGAACCGACGGCAAACGGCCATGAGGCCGAAGAACATGCATACGACGTAGTCATCATCGGCGGGGGGCCGGCGGGCGCAACCGCAGCGATCTACGCGGCGCGCGCCGGGTTGAAGACCGTCGTCATCGACAAAGGGTTGACAGCGGGCGCATTGGGGATGACGTCCAAGATCGCCAACTATCCGGGCATCCCAGAGGCGATCGGTGGCGCCGAGCTGCTGCAGCGCATGCGCGATCAGGCTGTCTCGTTCGGCGCACGCTTCATCCAAGACAAAGTGCAGGCCGTCGACCTGCTTAGCGAGCCGAAGCTGGTTTTCGGCAACGCCGGAACCTACAGCGGCTGCGCCGTGATCATTGCCACAGGGTCGATGGGCCGCGGCCAGCGCGTCAAAGGCGAGGATGAGCTGCTGGGGCGCGGCGTCTCCTACTGCGCCACCTGCGACGCCGCGTTTTTCCAGGGGCAGACTGTCGCCGTAGCCGGCAACAACGATGAAGCGATCGAAGAAGCGCTCTTCCTGACGCGCTTCGCTGCTCAGGTCCATCTGCTGTCGCCGACGCCCGAGCTCAAAGCGCCGCAGCATCTTGTGGAGGAGATCATGCACCATCCCAAGGTCACGGTGCATTTGGGAACGGTGGTGCGCGAGGTATTGGGCAGCCAGCACGTCGAAGGGCTGCGCATCGCACGGCGCGGGCAGGGTGAAAGCATTCTGCACGTCAGCGGCGCCTTCTTTTATCTGCAAGGCGCGCAGCCGATCACGGACTTTTTACAGGGGCAGTTGGAAATCAGCGAGACCGGCTGCGTTGTCGTCGATAGAGAGTTTCGCACCTCCTTGCCGGGCGTCTACGCCATCGGAGATGTGCTCTGCAATCACGTCAAGCAGGCGGTGGTCGCGGCTGCAGAAGGCGCCATCGCCGCAATGGCCGTCGACAAAGAACTCCATGGCCGCCGCCAAATGGCGGTGGATTGGTCAAAGTAAAAGCCGCAGATTAAGATTGGATGCATCTTTGAGGCATGGCGTGATGCGAGCTGCATGAAACGCAAGCGATGCCTCCACGCCACGCCATCGATAAAGACGCTCATCCAGGCGATTCGTTCATCAGATCCAAAAAAGAAAGGTGAAGAGCATGCAGGCAAAGGTCAC
>CALFWA010000315.1 GCA_937928035.1 uncultured Caldilinea sp.
TCGAGCGCCCGCAGGCAGCAGGCCAGCGGCTCCATGAAGACGGCGCGCAGGTCGGGCATTTCCTCTGGCAGAGCGAGCAACGTGTGTTGCACATGCAGCGCCGAGGCGCGGATCCACTCAGCAAAGCCGCCGGGATCAATGTTGCTGCGTTTGAAGAGCGGGTCCATCGGCCCGCTGCCGCGGCGCGTGTAATGTGAGGCGAAATCCGGCGCGTGGTGCGCCAGAGCGACGCGCGTCCCCGGCTGCAGGGCGACGCCATCGCCCACCGCCTCCACCACGCCGACCACCTCATGCCCCAGATGGATCGGCCTGGGCGTCCCGGGCGAATACACCTTCATCAGGTCGGTGCCGCAGACGCCGCAGCAGCGCATGCGCACCAGCGCCTCTCCCACCCCAATCGTTGGAATGGGCGCCTCCATGACTTCGACTACGCCTGGAGAGGGCGAATGCAGCAGCTTCATGTCGGAACATGCTCCCCCTTTGTGTCTTCGCGCCTTGGTGGTCGCCTACTTCACACCCGGCGTATGTAGCAACTTCATGTCGAGCCGCGCTCCCCCGCCAACTCGGTCAGACGGTCGACCAGCGGCTGCACTGTCGGGAAGAGCGGCCGGTAGACCTCCCGATATAGACGATCATAATAGGCCTGCACATCCGGCTGCGGGGTGAAGCGCTCCGCCGTGGCCGTCATGGCTTCGGCAGCGGCCTGCACGCTCGGATGCCAACCCACCGCGGTGGCGGCCAGGATGCCTGCGCCGAGGCAGGTGGCTTCGGTGGTGGTGGAGCGCAATACGGACACGCCGGTCACATCCGCCATAATTTGGCACCACAGCCTGCTGCGGCTGCCGCCGCCCATAGTGATGTACTCGCTGAAGCGTTGGCCCACCGCCGCCATCATGGCGTCGCCGACCAACCGCTGTTCATAGGCGATGCCTTCCAGGACGGCACGGTAGAGATGTTCGCGCCCATGCGCGCCGGTCCAACCGATCACGACGCCGGTTGCAGCCGGATCCCAGTAAGGGTTCATGACGTTATTCCAGTAGGGCACCAGCATCAAGCCTTGCGCCCCGGGCGGCAGTTTGGTTGCGGCCGCCTCGAGCTGCTCCTCCGGGCTGAGCGGCAGCCAGGTGTTGCGCAGGTCGGAGGCGAATTTTTCGACGAACCAGGCAATCGTGTAGACGCCCCCGCGCAGCACGTGCTCGGCGAAATAATAGCCGGGAACCGGCGCCAGTAGGGTGCGAAAGGCGCGGTCGCAGGGATACTCGGCGCTGATCACGCCGCTCACCACCGCAGTGCCGAGGTTGAGATAGGCGCGTCCGGGCGTCACGGCATTGGCACCCAGCCCGGCGCAGTGGCCGTCGCCGGCGCCGGCGATGACCGGCAGCCCTTCGGGCAACCCGGTCGCCTGCGCCGCCTCTGCGGTGAGATGACCGATGATGGCCCCCGGCTCCACCAGATCGGCGAACTGGTCGCAGCGCAGGCCCAGGGCCTGAATCAACTCCTCCGCCCAACGGCGATTGACCATGTCGATCACGCCCATCGGATCGGCGCAGGAGAGGCTGGTGCGGAAGTAACCGGTGAGGCGGTGCACCAGGAAAGCGTGGACGTCAAGCAGCTTGTGCGCGCGGGCGACGACTTCCGACTCGTTCTCCAAAAGCCAGAGAATCTTAGGCAATGACTGCGTCATGGAGGGCGGCTTGCCCGTCAGTCGGTGCAAGGCGTCGCGGCCGAATCGTTGCTCCAGCTCGGCCACCTGCTTGCGGCTGCGCTCGTCGGACCAGAGGATGGCGTTGCGCAACGGTCGTCCTGCGCGATCGACGGGAACGAAAGTCTCACGCTGATGGGTGATGCACATCGCCTCGATCTTCGCAGCGTTCATCTGGCCGACGCACTCGCGCAACGCCTTGCAGGCGCCCGCCCACCAGTGCTCTGCGTCCTGTTCATGCCAGGAAGGGAAGGGTTGAAGCAAGGGATAACTGGCGCGTCCTTCCGAGACGGCGCGACCTGTGCGATCCCAGGCGATCGCCTTGCACGCCGTCGTGCTGCTGTCGATGCCGATAACGAATGACTCCTGTCCTGGGGTTCCGCCCATAGTTCCGTCCTTCCTATCGCATTTCCTGGCCGCCGTTGACGTTGATCGCCTGGCCGGTCATGTAGCTCGCCTGATCTGACGCTAAAAACAACAATGCGTTGCACACATCGTCGTAGGTGCACGGCCGGCGCAACGGAACGGCGTCGATGTATTTCTGACGCACTTGTGCTTCCGTGATCTGGAAACGCGCTGCGTACTGTTTGTACAACGAATTCACCCACAGCGGCGAATCGAGCAGATGGCCGGGGCAGATGGCGTTGACGCGGATTCCATATTCCGCCAGCTCAAGCGCCAGGCTCTGCGTCAGCCCGATGCCCGCCGCCTTGCTGGCGCAATAGGCGCCGTTGCCGAAGCTGCCGCGCAGGCCGGAGATGGAGTTGATCTGAATGATGATGCCCTTCCGCTGCGCCTTCATGATAGGAGCGACATATTGGGCGCACAGGAAGTAGCCGGTCAGGTTGACGTCGATCACGCAACGGAAACTGGCGCCGTCCAGCTCGGTCGCCTGACCGGCGATCACGACGCCAGCATTGGCGACGAGCAGATCGATGCGGCCCCAGGCGGCAACCGTCTGAGCGACCATCGCCGCCACCTCTTCCTCCACCGTGACGTCGGCGTGCACGGCCAGCGCAGGGCGTCCGGTGAGCCGTTCCAGCTCCTGCGCCGTGGCGCGTGCAGTCTCGGCGTTGCGATCCACCACCGCCACCCGCGCGCCTGCTTCCGCCAGCCTTCGGCAGATCGCCTGTCCCAGGCCCTGGCCTCCGCCGGTGACGATGGCAACTTGGTCATGCATATGGGCAGTGCAGGAAACCTAGCGCCATCCCAATCGAAGGCACCTCAGGTGATCGAAGGAAGGAATGGCAATCCATAACAGAGTGCATGATCGGGTTTTCTGCATCAGAACCTTGACTCGAGCAATCTTTATTTATATTTCCGGCTTGTGTTTGGGGGCAAGTCGCTACACGAATCCATGCACATTTGTCCATGATTTGGACAAACTCTCAAAGAGAGTAGCATAGTCAAAGGGGATTGTCAAGCAAGAGGAGAGCTATTCACATCCGGGCCCCTTCTCCCAGCAGCCGGTTCACGATCGTCAACAGCGGACCTCGCTGCTCAAAGCCGCTTTCGCTGTAGTCGCTGGCGGCCAGGTGGATTTGCCGTCGCGTGCGCCGCACCAGGCCGAGCAGCAGACGGCGCAACGTCTCCTGCTGCGCCTGATACTCGTCGCGATCTGTCCACGGCGCAGCGAGGGGCCAGCGCGAGGAGAGCACGTAGGGATGTGTGAGCGGCTGATAGAGGCGCTCCCACCAGCTTGTGGCGCCGATATCCAGCCAAAACTGAATCTCCACGGCGCGGTTGCGCAGCAGGAAGGTGTAGGCAGGCGCCAGGAACACCGCGTCCTCCGGCATGCGCCAGCCTGGAAGATAGAGGGCGCCCAACGCGCCGCTTTCGGCGAGCTGCACGTACTCGCGGCCAAGTCGGGCCGGATCGGGCGCATCTGCACGCTCGCTCTCGAAAGTCCAGCGAAACTTGCGCGCCGACTCGACGAGCTGGCTCGCCACGCGCGCAGCGTCCCGATCCTCATGAAAGCCGAAGCCGGGCTGGCTCAGCACTTCGCCGAAGAGCCGGGCAAAAAACCGGTCGAGCGGCGTCGGCTCCGTCTCACTGCGATAGTCGTAAAGCCAGTCGCGCAGCCGGTCGTAGCGCTCGCCCACTGCATAGGTGATGCGCCGGCGCTCCGATTCAGGCAGCGACGCAAAGGCGCCCAGCTCATTGTCCCGGCGTTGCGGAGGATAGACCCGCTCCGAGAGCAGGCTGGCGCGCACAGGGTCGAGCGACTCGATGGCGAGAGTGAGCGCCAGCGTCACGTCTGCGGGCAGAGGCGGCGTCCCCCAGAAGGGGTGCGCCAGCTGCGCCAGCGTCAACAGTGCGCGCGCCGCCGGCTCGTCCTGGAGCGCGCGACTAGGGCGGTGCGTCGCCAGAGGGATGTTGCGCCGCTCCAGCGCCGTCTGCAGACTGAAACGCAGCGCGTCGCTGACGAAAGGCGCCAGCACCGCGATCTCGCCCGGTGGAACGCCCTCCTGGTGCACCAGCCTGCCGATCTGCTCCGCCGTCCAGGCGATCATCTGCGGATAAAAGCGGAAGAGCTGGTCTGGAATAACAAGGGCGGGCGTCGCCGCAGGTTCAGGCGTCGGCGGCGCATTGATTCGACGCCGACCGTCGAAAAGGGCGTCAATGCGCTGCGACAGATGCGCAAGAGCAGGTTGCATGACGTACGAACGCTCGAGGACGATCTCCTCCTCGCACAGGCGACGCAAAGTCTCCACACCCGCAGGGTCGGCGCCGAGAAAGGTGCGATAACCGGCGTCGCTGTCGACGATGATCAGGGCGCTTTCGAGCTGTGGCAGCCACTCGCCGACCAGACGATGGGCGCTGAAGGTGTCCTCTTCGGCGTTGTCGTAGATCAAATGGCGGTGCGTCCGAAACAGATGCGTGCGGCTCCATAGATTGGTCAGGACGTGCTCGTTGAACAGCTGCACCTGCAGGCTGAAGTCGAGGAGCGTCTCCTGCAGACAGCGCCGGCGGAATTGATGAGAGATGCGTTGCGCTGCGCGCAGAGCATTGAGTCGAGCCGTGCGCTGCTCGCCTGGAGGAACCGCCGCCTCCAGCCGTTCATATGCTTCGTCGATGCTCAACCCATGTAACGCCGCCTTGTTGAGGTTGTCGAGCACCTGGCTGACGATGCGCGAGCGCTCGATGCGCACGGCGTCGAAGTCGCCCGCCTCGATGGCGGCGTCCACCAGCGGCCCCATGGAATACTGGCTCGTCTCCAACGTCAAAAACGTCGGCTCACGCGCAGGGTCGGCGAAGCCGGCCACCGGCGCCAGCAGCGGCCAGTAAAGCTCGACAGCCTGCCGCGCCAGGCTGGCGAAGGTGGTCACGCGCACGAACGGCCCCGCCGGCAGGTCGGCGCTGCGCAACGCCTCGTGATAGGGCGCAGCCAGCGAACGCTGCGGCAAGAGCACCAGGATGTCATCCCCGCGCACGCGCTCCTTGCGCAGAAGTTGGCGCAGGTGCGCAATGGCCGCCGTCGTTTTGCCCGCTCCAAACGGGCCTGTGAGAAAACTTTTTCGGTTCAGAGACACCGGCGACATACTCATAGCACCGATCTCGTAGTAACATATCAAGCGTCAGACGTGGAGCGCAAAAGCAATGAACTCTCACATAGCCGCCAGGCAGCCAATCTTCTTCCATCCCTTTTTCTGTGCACCTCTACGGCTTTGCGTTCATGTGCATTTGTCTTAAGCGCTCCAACCGCCGATTCAGCATGTTACCGTGAATCCAAAGGGAGGCCAAGATGCAAAGCTATCCAATTCCACTTGTGCCGGGGCCGGTCTCGGTGCCGGAGGCGGTGCGCGCCGCCTACGCCATCGATTACGGCAGCGCAGACCTGGAGGAGGAGTTTTTTGAGCTGTATGAACGCTGTGCGCGTAAGCTCCAGATCGTTCTAGGCGCAAGCGCGCAGGTGACGATCCAGACGGGCGAGGGGATGCTTGCGCTATGGGGCGCGCTCAAAAGCGTGGTGCGGCCGGGCGACCGCGTGTTGGCGGTGGGAACCGGCCTCTTCGGCTACGGCATCGGCGACATGGCGCGCCAGATTGGGGCCAAGGTGGAAGTCGTCGGCTTTCCCTTCGACCGCATTCTCGATCCGCAGCCGGTGCGCGAGGCGGCGCAACGCTTTCGCCCCAAGGTGGTCACCGCCGTGCACTGCGAGACGCCGAGCGGTACGCTCAACCCGCTCGAGGAGCTTGGGCGGATCTGTCAGGAAGTGGACGCATTGTTTTATGTCGACTTTGTCGCCAGCGGCGGCGGCGTCCCTGTCGAAGTCGATCGCTGCTCCATCGATTTGGGGCTGCTCGGCAGCCAGAAAGCGCTGAGCCTGCCGCCCGATCTTTCCATGGTGACCGTGAGCGAGCGCGCCTGGCAGGCCGTCGCCGAGGTGAACTATGCGGGCTACGACGCGCTGGCGCCCTGGCGAGACGGCCCGGCGCAACGGTATCTGCCGTACACGCACAACTGGAGCGCCCTGGCCGGCCTGGAAGCGTCGCTTGATCTGCTGTTGGCGGAAGGCATGGAGGCGGTCTATGCGCGCCATGCGGCGGTGGCGGAGCGCTGTCGCCGCGGCCTGGAGGCGCTGGGAATCCAGCTCTTCCCTGCCGAGGAGGCGTACAATTCGCCGACCGTGACCGCCGCCTATGTGCCCGACGGCTGGAGCTGGCCTGAATTCGATTGCGCGCTGCGCAGCCACGGCATGGCAGTGGGTGGCAACTACGGCGAGCTGGCGGGCAAGGTCTTTCGCATCGGCCACATGGGCAGCCAGGCCAACCCGACGCTGGTGGAGCGCGGGCTTGAGGTCATCCGTCGCGTGCTTGCACAGAAAGGGTGAAGCGCATGGCTGTCTTTTTGTTCGCCCTCGCCGCCGGTTTTCTCTTCTATGCGCAACAGATCACCGTCACCGCCGCTGCGCTTTCCGAGGGCAGGCGCCGAGGCCCCGGCAGACTTTTAGCCATCTTCGCCGGCGCCATCGCCGGCGATGCGCTCTGGATGGTTGCGGCGCTGCTTCTGCTCTATGTCACGGCGGGATTGACGCCGTTGCGCGTCATTTTCACCCTCGTGGGCGCTTTTTTCTTCCTGCGGCTGGCGTTGGGCGCACTGCTAGACGCCCGCCAGGGCGCTGCGCCTCGCCTGGACTTGAGCGAAGGGCGACGAGGCTTCCGCAGCGGCGCCAGGGCCGGCTTCACCAATCCCTATTCGCTTGGCTTCTGGGTGGGCGTGAGTGCAGCGGCGCTTCTCTTCGCCGCACCGCCCGTCGATCCGCCAGACTATGCCCTGACCTTCGTCGGACTTGCCCTTGGCGCCGCATTGTGGGGACTGTTGATGGTCTGGCTGCTCAAACTTGAGCCGCCTGCAATCACGCGCGCATTCCGCATACTCAATTTCCTCTGCGGCATCGGGGCGGCGCTGCTCGGAGCCTTTGCGCTGGGGACGGCGCTCATCCAGTTCAACAGCGAAAGCTTAGTCTTCTGGAATTGCCTTAATTGCTCGCTCACGGCGTAACGCTTTTGTAACACATCGGAATTAGAATCTTCTGGCGCAATTTCATGGCCGTCGGCATTGGCGAATGATTTCGACAACTTGCCGGCGTGTCTAAACCTGCGGCTACGGGCTGCAGCAACGACAATTGCCAAACGATTTTGCGAAAAACCGTCAGCCATTTTTCGTTTTGAGCTTTAAGAAAACGTAAGCGATAATCAGAAAGGCGCAGCTACAATCCACGCTTCGCTCCAACGCGTCGCCATGGAGGATGGCTCTCCGCCTGTCCATCTATCATTGATTTCATCTAACCTGACATTCGTCCCACAAGGAGCAAGCCAGTGTCAAAGTTTAACCCCTTATTACACCGAAATGCACCGCGCTGGAGCGCGCCGCTGCTGGCGTTGGCCTTGCTTTGGGCGCTGGCGACGCTGATCAGCGCGCCCGTCCACGCAGCGACCATCACCGTCTGCCCGTCCGGAGGCGACCACCCTACGATTCAAACGGCCGTCAACAACGCCTCGCCTGGGGATGTCATCGTCATCTGCGCAGGCGTCTACAATGAAAGCGTCGACCTTAGCCTGATGGGGTCGGTCATCTCGGGCCCAATGGGCAACCTGACCCTTCAAGCGAGCGGTCCGGTCACGATTGCGCCTGCCGCCGGGCCGGCCATCTGGATTAGCGCCCGCTTCGATGGAGACATGACCTTAATCGGCCTGGCGACGACCTCGCCCGACGCCAGCGCCATCGATCTCTTTGCAGACACGCACGACGCCATCGAAGTCAACGGTGCGATCACGGTCGCCGACGTTATCGCTTTCCAGCCCGCCGTCTCCGGCATCCTGTTGCAGGCGCAGCAGTCTATCTTCGTTACCGGGACGCGGGCCATCAACGCCGGCACCCGCGGCGTCGAGCTAGCTACCGACGCCGCGATCACGGTGATCAACAGCGCAGCGATCGGCAACGGCGACGCTGGCTTCTGGATCAGCGATCGCACATTTGAGGAGCGTTGCAGCCTGACGCCTGTGCTGTTGCAGGGCGTGCTTGCACAACAGAACGCCCTCAACGGCGTGCAAATCGGACGTTTTGATGGCTCCCTGACGGTGAGGATGGTGGACAGTCGGCTGCTCTTCAACGGCGGCAATGGAATGAATTACGTAGAGCCGCCTTTCTGCCCGCCGGTGGGTCGCGTCGATATCGAAAACAGTGCAGCGGTCGGCAACCAGGGTGAAGAGGGCGGCTTTTTCATCGGCGAGCCTCCGTTCGCCCGCCTCCATCGCGTCACGGCAAGGCAGAACACCGGCGCCGGCGTCGCGATCCTGCCTACGTTCAGCGGTGGTCACCAGTACACCATCACCGGCTCGCTGATCCAGAGCAACGCCGTCGGCGTATTGTATGACGCGCGCTCCCTGGAGGACCCATACAGCTTCCCGAACACGCCGACGCGCTTTGAGCAAAACGTCGTCTGCGAGAATCGGGAGGCGGGCATGGTCATGCTGGCCGATTCTTCCCTGTACACAGAGACGATCGCTGCGGAGGGGAGCTGGTGGGGCGCATTCGACGGGCCGGCGCACCCCGCCAATCCTGCAGGGGCGGGCGACAATGTGCGCGACGCCGCCACCTACGCGCCCGCCCCTCCTAGCGATTTTGACGGCGGCTTCATCGACTTTGCGCCATGGATCGACCAAATCCACGTGAACGTCAGCCCAGGCCCGGTTCAACCTGGGCTGCCTGTGACGATTCTTTTCCGACCGCAGGACAGCAGCGCAACCTGGCGATTGGCTGGCGGCCCCGGCGCAAACCTAGATGCGCCGCCGTTTACGCTTTCAACCTCGAACGGACAGCTTCAGGTGGGCGCAAGCCAGGGCGCCGTTGTGCAAAGTTTTCCCAACGAAGACGGCGAAATCGAAGCGATCTTCACACCCGAACAACCCGGCGCAGCGACCGTGACCTTGCAGGGGCCCTGCAATCTTTCCGTCACCCTTCCTTTCGAGGTGCAACAGACGCTCGCCATCGACAAAGCGCCGGCCTTCCAATTCGTGCGCCTGGGTGAAGCGGCCACGTTCACGATCACCGTTGCAAACAGCGGCGCCATCACCCTGACCAATGCGGCGGTGACAGACGACCTGGCGCCTGCATGCAACGCTGCGCTGCCCAACCTGGCGCCCGGCGCATCCTACACCTACATTTGCAGCAATGCGCCAGCCCTCAGCTACACCAATATCGCCACTGCGACGGCAGAGACGCAGCCGACCGTCGTCGCACAGCAGGACGACGACGCGCCCATGCAGGCGCAGGCATTGCTCGCAGCAAGCAGCGCCGCCCAGGTGCAAGTCTTCAATCCCAGCCTGAGCGTGGTGAAAAGCGTGGGCCTCGATCCGGACGCCTGCGCAGCACCCGGGGGGGTGGTGACCACACCGGGGGCGCAGCTCTACTACTGTCTGACGCTCATCAACACAGGGGATGTGACCTTTACAGCCCACACGATCGACGATCCTACGCTGGGCGTCAACAGCTTTGTCCTCAATGCGCCGCTGGCGCCAGGCGCCTCGCTGGCGATCACGCGTAGCTTGCTGCCTGCACTCGGCCCGGTCGTGCTGGAGGAAGCGCTCGTGAACACTGCGGTGGCGACCTCCACAGCCCTTCTCGGCGGCGGTGTGCTGCCGCAGGTCGAGGCGCGCGCTTCGGCCGCGGGTCAGGTGGGGGCGACAACCGCACCGACTGCGCTGCTGCCGGAAGAGGAGCCTGTGCTCGGCGCCAGCCGCATCTACCTGCC
>CALFWA010000316.1 GCA_937928035.1 uncultured Caldilinea sp.
ACGCCGCCGATCCGCGTGAGGGTTACCTCTTCGCCAAATGGTTCTTTGAGAACAAGGGAATCGGTCTGACGCTTGTTTCTCCAGGCAAGGTGCCGTCAATGCGAGCCGCCTTGGAGGATACAGAGATTCTGAATAGCCCGGTGCTTGGATTCGGCAGCGTGTTGGAGGCCCTGGCGAATGCAAAATTGCGCAATTTCCATGTCTTCCCGGGCCGCCTAGACGTGCGTGCTCAGGAGCCGGCGATGGCGGAGGCGGTTTTCCTGGGCCAGGTCTCGCCGCAGGAGGCGGTTGAGAAGTTCGTCAAACATGCGGAGGAGGTCTTCAGGCTGTACGAGGAGGATCTGCGCAAGTTCCGCGAACAACATAAGATTGTGTGGTAAGTGTATTTCCGGTGGCCGCTGGCGTTCGCTGGCGGCCACCAACGCCTGTACAAAAGAGAGTAGATCACATGCTCGCACCGGCGATAGCTTAGACGCTCGCCTTCAGATCGAAGGACGACGCCTGTTCCCTACAGAATGCTCGGTGCGCTCCAGCATGTCACACGGGTGCATCTGCCACCGGCCTTCTCGCCGCGTCAGTCGCAGGGTGAGAACCTAGAACGGAGACCATTTCAGCGGAAAGGATTGATCCAACCAGAGCAGCAAGCCGTTGCCTCCGCGGCCATGAACGTCGGCCAGGCGCACGATGTAACCGTCGCCATCCTCCGCCGGCTTGCAGGCGGTCATTTCGATGTCGTTGCTGTTCACTCGGGCCAGACCGGCCTGGCGCGGCAAATCGCCGGGGTGAGCGTGCATTGTGAGGAGCAGCGGCGGCATGTTGAGCATCCGCGCCCGCTGAACGATCTCTGTGCCCCGCCAGTCGCCCACGTGGGGGCGCAGCACGACCGTAAATTCCTGGCCGCCCCGATCCACCCAGTCATATCGTTGCCGCGCCCCGAATGGATGCGGCTCATGATAGGCGTAGGGCACGCAGCGCAGGATCGTCAAGCGCAGGGTGCTGCCGCTAACGTCGCAGCCGTATTTCCTCATATTCCAGGTAGGTGGACGCAGGCTGGCAGGCCGGATTGAAGACCACGACCGTGGCGCCTGGCCCGCTGGCGTCGATGCGATTGGCAACTGCACGGGCGGCGTCGTCGGCCAGGGCGTCGGCGGCTGTGACCACCCCGCTCAACTCGGCGATGGCGTCATCCGCCGCCGTCTTGATCGAGGTGCCGCCCAAAGTATCATGAAATTGGTTGAAGGCGAGCCTATGCCACAGTTCATTCAGCCTGGCCTGGGGTGCGGGTGCATCCGCCCACAGGTTGGTCATGACGGCGAGGCGCTCGGCCAGCAGCAACCTGTTTTCGGCCTGGCGATGTGCGCGCTTGAGCGCGCTGTTGACGGAATAGCAGCCGAGGGCGTGGGATTGCAGCTCATCGGCCACGGTGGGCAGCGATTCCGCCTAGGCGCGGATGGCGTCGAAGTACAGCTCGGGGCCGCTGAAGCGAATGTCCAGCGCAGGTTCACCGGCGCGGTGTTTTGCCGCCAGCGCGATCACGTTCTCGATCTGCTCCCGGGTCGGCCCGCCGCCGTGATTGCCCTACGCCGGAAAAGCACATCGTTGCGTCGAGCTGGGCGGGTTTGGCGGCTACGGCGGCCGGAATGTGTGCTTCCTGGTCAGCCGTCCGGGTAGTGTAGGAATTGGTGATCCGAAAGGCGAGGATGCGGCTGCCGTCTGGACCCTGCCACCAGAAGACATTGGCCGGCAGCGTCTTCTCATGCGGGCCAGGGCGCATGAAGACGTAGCTATCGAAACCGCACCCGCGGAGGATCTGCGGCAGCGTGCCGGCGTGGCCGAATGAGTCGACGCAATAGGCGACGGTCGGCTCAACGTCAAGCCGGCTGCACATATACTTCTTGCCGAGCAGCGCCTGGCGTGCAAACGACTCCCCGCAAGGCAGGTTCATGTCGGGCTGGACGACCATCCCGCTGACGACGTGCCAGCGCCCCTCGGCGATGGCGCGCCTCACTTGCGCGAACAGATTGGGGTTCTCGGCTTCGATCCAGGCGTAGACCTGCGACTCGCCGCGCGTAAAGTGAAAATCCGGATATTCGGCGAGTCGATCGATGGCGGACTGGCCGGTGCTCAACGCCTCCGCGCGACCTTCGGTCCAACGCCAGAGCCACACCGGGTCAAGATGGGCCTGGCCGATCATGTGAACGGTGATTGTCGACATGTCAGGACCGGCTGTTTCCCTCAATTCGTCAGCGCCAAAAAGCGCGCGTACGCCTCGTCCCAACCTGCGTTGCGTTGCGGCTCGAAAGTCTCCTGCTCGATCGAGGCGGCGATGGCGGTGCGCCCCTCGCGCACGCCGGCGAGGTGGCCGGTCGCCACGGCCTGCATCATGATCACGCCGAGGGCTGCGGCCTCCACCGGGCCAGTGACGACGGTGCGGCCGCAAGCATCCGCCGTGAACTGGTTGAGCAGGCGGTTCTGGCTGCCGCCGCCGACGACGCGAATCACCCGGATTTGACGTCCGTCCCCGCGGCCGGCCGAGGCCAGAATCTCCTCCAGCGCCTCCACCACCCAGCGATAGCGCAGCGCCAGGCTTTCCAGGCAGCAGCGCACCACCTCGCCGACGCTCTGCGGAACAGGCTGCCCCGTGCGTTGGCAGAAGGCCCGGATCGTGTCCACCATGTTGGAGGGCTCGAAGAAGTCCGGCGCGTCCGGGTTGACCAGCGAGCGAAAGGCCGGCGCTTCCTCCGCAGCCGTCAGCAGCTCGGCCCAGGTGTAGGAGCGTCCTTCGCGCTCCCATTGCCGCCGCGCCTCCTGCAAGAGCCAGAGGCCGGTGATATTCTTGAGCAAGCGGATTTTGCCGTCGACGCCGCCCTCATTGGTGAAGTTGAGCGCCAGCGTCTTTTCGTTGATGATCGGCTCGTCCACCTCCACGCCCATTAGGCTCCAGGTGCCGCTGCTCAGGTAGGCGCTGTGCGCGTCGAGGCCGGGGATGGCCGCTACTGCGCTGCCGGTGTCGTGAGAAGCCACGGCAATGACCGGAGGCGCGTTCTTCAGGCCGGTCGCCTCCACCACCTCGGGCCGAAGCGGGCCGATCACGGCGCCGGGCTGCACGATTTCAGGCAGGATGTGCGTGGGCAGGTCTAGACGGCGCAGCAGGTCGTGCGCCCAGGTGCGCGTGGCGGCGTCGAGCATCTGCGAGGTCGAGGCGATCGTGTACTCCGCAATCTGATGGCCCGTCAACCAGTAGTGGAAGAGGTCGGGCATCATTAGCAGCCGGGCGGCGCAGTCGAGCTGGGGATCGCGCTCCAGCCGCATGCTGTACAGCTGGATCAGTGTGTTCAGTTGCAGAAATTGCAGGCCGGTGACCGCGAAAATTTCGCGGCGCGGGACCACCTCAAAGACTTTTTCCATGACGCCGGCGGTGCGGCTGTCGCGATAGTGCACAGGGTTGCCCAAGAGCCGACCCGCCGAGTCGAGCAGCCCATAGTCCACGCCCCAGGTGTCAAGGCCGATGCCGGCCAACGGCTCTGCATGCGTCGCAGCGTAGCGCGCAACGCCGGCGTTGACTTCGCGCCAGAGCGCCAGCGCGTCCCAGTACAGTCGGTCTAGTACCTGCGTCGGTCCATTCTCGAAGCGATGCAAGACTTCCAGGTCGAAACGACCGCCGTCCCACCTGCCCAACAGGACGCGGCCATTCGAGGCGCCCAAGTCTGCAGCCAGAAAGTTCGCTGTCGCTGCCATCACACATACTCCGTCGGAATTTGGGCGGCTTCGAGGGCGCGCCGCATGTCTTCGGACAATTTGTCGTCGACGATCAGAAGATCGATCTCTTCCGGCAACAACGAAGTGGCGACGTACACTTCGCCGAACTTGGCGTGATCGATCATGGCAATCTTGCGCGCCGCGGTCTCGGCCATGGCGCGCTTCATCTGCGCCTCGCGCAGGTCGGACTCCGTCATGCCATGCTCCGGCGTGAAGCCACGGCAGCTCAGGAAGGCGATGTCGACATGCAGGCGGCGCAGCAGCTTCGGGCTGAGCGTGTCGACCAGGCTGCTGGTGCGTCGGCGCAGGATGCCGCCCACGACAATCGTAGTGACGTCGGGGGCAAAGCTCAGCTCCAGCGCAGCATAGAGGCCGGTCGTGATCACGGTGAGATTCTGCATGTCGCGCAGCAGCCGGATCATTTGAAAGACGGTGGTACTGCCGTCGACGAAGATGGTTTGACCGGGTTGGATCAATTCGACGGCTTTGTTGGCGATGCGCCGTTTCTCTTCCAGGTTGATCTGTTGTCGCGCGGCGAAGCGCAGCTCCAACTGCCCGCGACCGGAGACGACGGCGCCCCCGCGCACGCGCGTCAGGTAACCCTGTTCTTCCAACTGTTGCAGGTCTTTGCGCGTCGTCACCTCGGAGACGCCTAGCAGCCGGCTCAGTTCGCCGACGGTGACTTCATCTTGCTCGCGCAACACCTGGATGATGCGTTCACGGCGCTCCTCGCTGGAGAGGCTGTGCGGTCCGGATTCTTCATGGGGATGACTGGGGAGTTCTTCTGCTTCGCTCATTCCTCAAGCTCCTCTTCTGCTTTGTCTCCGTTGTGTCTTTCTTTGATACTTTTGGAAGCAAGGCGATAAAAAACGGTCGAAGTGAAAGAATTATACCAGCTTTGGAAAATTTTGTTGTATCCACATTTGCAGGCGTTGAGAGGCTTCTGCAATGAGACGGAGCACCTTCCGTTCTTCTTTCGCATCAGGGGAAGCGGACCGCCGCCACAATGCAATCAGATAGGCCTCCGCCTGCGTCGGCGGAACGTTGAGCCAGAGCAGCGCCGCAGCTGCGCCCAGCGCGTAGCGGCGTGGGATGACGTCCGCAGCCAGCGCCCGCCGCATGGCGCCGATCAGCCGATCATCCCAGCCCAGCTTGCGCGCCGGGTCGCGGCCCACGCGCGCAACAGCATCGCGCACGAAGGGGTTGAGCATGCGCGTGATCAGGTCATCGACGTAAGCGCGCATTCCTTCCGGCGTGAACAGCGGGTCGACGCCCGCAAGGCGAGCGCACAAAGGGTCGCCCGATTCCTCCAGCATGGCGCTGCGCACGAATTCGATGACGTCGGGCCGGCTGCGCAGCTCGTCCATGCGGCGAAAGCCGAGCGCGTGCGCCAGGTAGGCCGCCAGGGCGTGGCCGGCGTTGTGGCAGTACAGTTTGGCCTCGGCGAAGGGCGCCAGGTCCGGCTTTTCGATGAAGACTTCGATCCCTCGCCGGAAGGCGGCCCAGAGAGGATCGTCGGGAGGGCGTTGAATCTGCGAGATGTAGATGCGATTGAACGCTTCGACCAGAAACGCCCGTTGCAACCCCGGCGCAATGGGGCGCAAGTCTTCCGCCTCCTCCGGCGCGCCGCTCATCTTCCCGATGATCGTGTTGAGAAACTGCACCCGTCGCAGCGCTGCATCCCGTCGACCGGCGGGCAGCGCCGCCGTCACCGCCTCGGCCAGCAGCTCGGCGGCGTGCGTGTGATTCTCCGCCGTGTAGATTACGGCCGGCGGGCCGTCGATTTCGACCTTGTGCAGCAACCCCTCGGCCACAATGGAAGCGACGCCGGCTTTGTTGCCCGTCCCATAGTAGGCGACGCTCGGCAGCGCCGTCGCCATTTCGCTGGCGACGGCCACAGCCTCCACCAGTCGCCTGCGATCGGCGGGATCGGCGGGGTTGTATATCTCCACCGGCGCCACGGTCAGCGCGCTGATGTGGTCGGCGTGGCCGATATTGACCGTGAAGCTCCCCGCCCGGTGCACTGCAGCGACGACGTCGGGAAGCACTTCGGCGACGACCAGGCGCTCAAAATGTCCCGACGCAAACGCCTCGGCGAGGAACAGTCCGGCCTGTATTGGGCCAAATCCAAATCCAACGAACGTGCTCATCGGTGCGGCGCAGCCTCCTTAGGAGGGTGGGCTTTGGGTCGATTGCATTCCTGGCGGGTGGCAAGATCAGAGGAGCCTGGCCACAGAGCCGCCGGGCAATGCTCACCGGTTCAACAAGAAGCGATCCCGACCTATCGCATTTCCTGGCCGCCGGTCACATTGATCGCCTGGCCGGTCATGTAGCTGGCCTGATCTGAGGCGAGAAAGACCACCACGTTGGCGACGTCGTCGTAAGTGCAGCCGCGCTTCAGCGGCACCTGTTCGATGTAGCGTTGGCGCACCTCTTCTTCCGGGATGCCGAGGCGCTTGCTGTACTGGCTGTAGAGCGACTCCACCCACAGCGGCGAGTCGAGCAGGTTGCCCGGGCAGACGGCGTTGACGCGCACACCGTGTTCGGCAAGCTCCAGCGCCAGGCTTTGCGTCAGCCCGATGCCGCCGAATTTGCTGGCGGAGTAGGCGCTGTTTTTGTAGCTGCCCTTCTTACCCGACTTGGAGTTGATCTGAATGATGACGCCGCTGCGCTGTTGCTTCATCACGATGGCGGCGTATTTAGCGCAGAGGAAGTAACCGGTCAGGTTGACGTTGATGACCAGCTGCCAGTCGCGCAGGCTCAGCTCGTCGATGGCGCCGGAGCGCACGACGCCAGCGTTGGCGACCAGGATGTCCAGCCGGCCGAAGGTCTCGACCGTCTTGTCGACCATGGCGCGCACCTGCTCCTCGTCGGTGACGTCGGCGGTCAGCGACAATGTGCGCTGGCCCGTCTGCTGCGCAATGTCTGCGGCCGTCTGCGCCGCGCGCTCGCCGTTGAGGTCGGCGACCACGACGGCGCACCCCTCGCGCGCCAGCCGCAGCGAAAGCGCAGCGCCCAATCCTTGCGCTGCGCCGGTGACCAGTGCGATGCGATCTTGCAATAACTGTGTCATAAGGGAAAGACCTCTATATCTTCTGGCGACGGAATGCGTGTTTCGGTGCGCACCACGCCACACGGAACAAGCAACACGGAACATGCAACACGGGATACGCCCCGCGCATCCTGCTCAAAGCATCACTCGCAGCAACTCTTCTTCTGCTTCCTTGGTCCACATGCCGTCGGCGTCGAGTTTGGCGGCGACGGAAGGCAACACCTTGTGCAGCTCGCCGAGCGGCGTCAACGGCAGCGGCTTGCTGAGGTTGGGATAGATGACCACCTTGCCCGCAAAGCGCCCTTCGGCCACGGCGCGCAGCCCCTCGGCGACGCCCTCCAGCCCGGCGATGGCCGCCACCGAGTGGTTGGTGGGCAACTGCTGGCTTTCGACCAGGTCGCGCATTCGGCGCAGGTCCTCGATCGATGAGCCGCTGGTGCCGGTGTAGCGCACCTTGCGCTGCGCCACCGGGTTGAGGTCGAGCTTGACCATCGTGCCGCGCGCCAGGCCGGCGAAGACGTTGATGACGGCGCCCGCAGCGGTCAGCATCGAGGCCTGTTGCACTGCCTCCGTCGAAGGCGCCATGATGACGATGTCGTCGTAGCCTTCGCCGTCGCTCTCGGCGCGCATGCGCTCTAGAAAGGCGTCGTCATCCGCGAACTCATCGCGCGAGAGGAAGACGAGCTTCACACCCTTCTCCGCAGCGAGCCGCGTAAACTGCTTGCGCACCGGCTCCATGCGCGCGCGATGGAGATTGGTCGCTACGATCTTGGCCGGCCGGTCCGGCATCGACAGGGCACGCAGCAGATGCATCTGTCCCATCGGCCCGGCTGCGCCTAAAATCCAGCAGCGACCGCCTGCTTTCAACTGCGTGCGCACCGGCGCATAGGCCGCCGAAAGATCGGGCGCATCCGCGCCGACCACCAGCAGGTGATCGTAGTGCATGCGCCCGATGTCCACCGCCACCGGCCGATCCAGCGGTTGGTCGAGCACGAGATTGAAGATGGCTCCATTCGCCAGCCGACCGAAGATGCGCTCGCACAACGCAGCGTCGTGTCCCAAGACCACAATGTCGTCGTACTGGGTTGCGCCGTCGTCGCCTTCCTGCACGGCAACGCCGTTGGTGCGCGCCCAGGCACGCACCGTTTCGGCAAAGGCGGAGTCGCTCACGTCGAGCACGACTTTCGCCGGTCGCCACTCCGCCGCCTTGCCCAGCTCCACCCCGCGGCCATCGCCGACCAGCCAGACCGTCCCGCCTTCCCGCCAGCTTGTGCGATAGGTGACCGTGTAGGACGCTTCCACGCACGCCCACGGCTCGCAGAGCGCCACTTCGGCGTAGCCGTCGTCCGGCTTGACCGGCACCAGGTAGTTGCCGTGGTCGCCGTTAAGCACGCGCCAGTCGATGATGCTGTATTTCGAGAAGCCGCCCTGCAGCTCGTAGCCGTAGGCGTAGGGCTTGCCGCCGATGTAAATGTCTGCCTGCACGATGAAGCGGTCGCCCGGCTTGTACTGGCCGCGTAGGTTCTCGCCCACGTCCACCACCGTCAGCGCCACTTCATGGCCGAGCACCACGGGCTGCTCTTTCATGCTGCGGTGAATGCGCGGGTGCTTTTCGCCGGCGCGAATGACTTTGATGTCGGAGAAGCAGATACCAACCGCGTCGTGGCGCACCAGCAGCTCATCGGGGCCGGGCTTGGGCATGGGCAGGTCGAGCGGGCCGCCGTCTTTGCCGAGATTCTCCCACCCTGCGCCGTAGAGCGGCCATAGCCGGTTCGTCTCGGGCGGGGGCGCTTCCGCCTTGCGGTATTGCTCCAGTTTTTGTTCGCCTTCGTTGTTCATCTCGACTGTCCTTCCCTGATTGGAACGAATCACGAACGCTCCAGCGCCTGCAACACTTCGGCAGGGTTCATTTCCGGTTTGATCCTCGCCAAGAGCTGACGGCCTGGCTCCCCTGGCGGCGTGCGCTTGCCGAGCTCGGTGAAAAAGGCGTTGCGCGCCGCGCGCGTCGGCAGAAAGGCTGCAGCCCAGCTGCTCTGGTAGCCCATGCCCAGCCGACGCTCCATCACCGTGTGGCCGTAGATGAAGTAGGCGCCGTCGAGGAAAGCGTCGCGCACAGGGGCCA
>CALFWA010000317.1 GCA_937928035.1 uncultured Caldilinea sp.
GTATCTGACGGGATCACCTATGCCGGGAGGCGTGTGGACGCGAGCGATCGCCGCCAATCCGACGAGTTTCAACCCGATTCTGGCTGCCGACAGCGCCAGCGTGGCCATCCATGCCATGCTCTATCCTTCCCTCGTTCGCCCGGATCCGCTCACCGGCCAACCCAGTGTGGCCGGCGCCATGGCGGAGCGCTGGGAAGTCTCGGAGGAAGGTCGCTTGTGGACCTTTTATCTGCGTCCCGGCATCACCTGGAGCGACGGCGAAGCCGTAGACGCCAATGATTTTCGGTTCACCTACGAAGCCATACGCGCAGCCGGCGCCGATTCGCCTTACATTCGCCTGGCCGAACCGATCGAGGCGATCGAGATTGTCAATCCGCTCACCGTGCGCGTGCGTTTGCGCGAGCCGCGCTGCGACGCCCTCTCGCTGCTGCGCGTTGCATGGCTTCCCAGTCATCGCTTCGCCGAAGATTTCAGCGACGTGACCACCAGCTTCTTCAACCAGTCACCCAACGTCAGTGCAGGCCCCTTCATTTTTCAAAGTTATATTCCGAATGACAGCGTTGTGGTGCGGCGCAACGTTCGCTATTGGCAGGGTGCACCCTCCATGGAGCGGATGGTTTTTCGCATTCTGCCCGATCCGGACGAGCGTTTGAGGCTCCTACTCACCGGCGCCATCGATGAGACGGCTCTGACGCCGGATCAGTTGTTGAACTTGTTGGACGCTCCACAGATCAAAGTTGCGAGCGGCCCTGTGGATGCCTACGACTTTCTCGCCATCAATCTGGCCAATCCGGCGGCGCCTCAGCGAGGGGTGAGGGAAGATGGGGCGCTTCTGTTCCAGGATCCCCATCCCGTGTTAAGCGACCGCCTGGTGCGAGAGGCGATGTATCATGCCATCGATGTGCGCGGCATCGTCGCCGCCATTTACCTGAATCAGGCCTATCCCTTGGCAGCCAATGTCCTGCCCATTGTTCCATGGGCCTTTGATCCAACGCTCGAACCGGCGCCATACAGTCCTGATACGGCGCGGGCGATCCTGGAGAACAACGGCTGGGTCGATTTAAATCGAGATGGCGTGCGCGAGAAAGGCATTCGGACGCTGCGGTTGAACCTGATCTTTGTCGAGGACAATCCGTACTATCAACGGATCGCCCAGACGGTGCGCGACCAGCTCAACGCAGTGGGGTTCGACATTCGTTTGCAGCCGATGCAGGCATCCAATTTCACCCGGCAACTGCTGGGACAGCGTTTTGACCTGGCGTTGAGCGGATGGAAGGACATCGGAATCGATCCTGATGACCATGAGTTGTGGATGGCGGAAATGGACCGACCTGGGAGCGGCTTCAATTTTGTGAGCTATCAGAACGCCCGGGTCGAGACGCTGCTGCAGCAAGGATTGACCACGCCTGGCTGCCAGCCGCAGGATCGGGCGCCGATCTATCGTGAAATCCAACAGATTTTGCACAACGATCTGCCTTACATCTTTCTTGCCGGAATTGTTCAGAACATCGGTTATAGCAGCCGTTGGGCCGGGATCGAGCCCGGCCCCTGGGATTTTTATCACAATGTGCATGTCTGGCATCGTCTGTCTTGAGCGGAAGCGACCATGAGCCACCAACCTAAGCCTCCAAGCCAGGAGTTCCCCGGCGCTGTTGAAACCGCAGAAGGGACGCTGCTGCAGCCGGCGGCCGAACAATTTGATCGAGACTGGCTCGGCGCCCTTTTTCGGCCAATTCTGGTGATCATTATGGTCAGCAGTATGAACGCGGCGATCCTGGCCTTCCTGCGCCAGTATGCACCGGAGATGGCGCCGGGCGTGCGCTGGACCATCGTCGGCATGGGGGTGTTGGCGGCGATCATCGGCGCCACGACGACGACCTGGCTGGCATTGCCTGCGCAACGGCTGCGCCGTTCTTTTGGGTACCGGGCGGCGGAGATCTTTCTGTTGGTCGCCCTGGCGCGGTTTGCGCTTTGGCTCGCAGCAGGAACGTTGCCGGGGCCTCTCGTCCTCCTCAACGATCCTTCGGCTGCCTTGTTGGATGGGGTTTTTCTGTTTGCACTGGTCGCCATCCTTTTCACCTGGTACGCCGCCATCGATTTCACCGACGATCTGACTCGAATGGCGTTGCAGCCCGATGAACTCTGGCTCAACCAGCGCGCCAATCTTCGCTTCGCCGATTCTGCGCGACCGGCGCCGACGGGTCGCGCCGCCATTCTGCGCGGCTTTGTCGCACGTTGGGTGGCCTGGGGCATTGGGTTGATTCTCCTCGTCTCGACCTTGCGTCTCGGCGTCACCCGCCCTGGCTTCTGGAGCCTGACGCAGCTGGACATCGATCCGTTGGCGATTGGGGCGATCCTGATTTATTTCTTAAGTGGGCTCTTGTTGATCAGTCAGGGGCAGCTCGCCGTACTGCGGGCGCACTGGACGATCGATCGCGTGCCGACGATGCCCTCCATCATCCGCAACTGGCCTATCTACACCGCTCTGCTCCTTGCATTCTTCGCAGTGGCGGCTGCCTTCTTGCCGCTGGGCGACACCTATCTTCTCTCGATCGTTCTGGCGGCCATTCTCAACGTGCTCTTTGCACTGGTTTACCTGCTCTATCGACTTCTGATGGTGGCCATTTTTCTGTTGCTTTCCCTGCTGCCATTCGCCGGCCAACGTCCTGAAGAGGCGACGCCGCCCCCGCCTGCCGAGACCCTCCTGCGAGAGCCGCCGGAAATGTTGGCGATCCCTCCCTGGGTGGGCGGCGCGTTTTTCTGGCTTTCCGTCCTGGTTTTGCTAGGCTACGCAGCTCGCATCTATTTCAGCGACAAGCAGCTCTCTCTGGCCTGGCTGCGGCGATTCTGGACGCAGCTGCTTGAACGCTGGCTGACGCTCCTCGACGCCACCATGCGATGGCGCGGCCAGAGCTTCACCCCAGACGTGGCCGGAGAACGGGCCTCTGCGCACCGGTCAACGCTTCTGCGACGATTGACGTTCTGGCGGTTGCTCACGCCGGAGCAGCGCGTGCGGTTGCTCTATTTCCGCCTGCTGGAACAAGGGGCGGCGCAGGGAGTGGCGCGGCGCGCCGCAGAGACGCCAAGCCATTATGCGGTGCGCCTGGAAAGCGCTCTCGACGCCCCTGCGGAAACAAGAGCAGACATCGACGCCCTGACGGACGCCTTCATTCAAGTGCGCTACGCAGGCGAAACCATAAACTCGGACGACGTCGATGCGCTGCGTCGAACCTGGAAACGTTTGCGCAAGACGCTGCCTGCAAAAGCAGTCGAATAACTCCCTCTTTGCAATTGCCTTGACGCCACTTTACGAGGCTGATATAATCAGGTCAGCAATGATTCACCACTGGGGATGGATTCCTGCCGAAGGTTTTATCGTAGACATATTGAACCCTACGCCGGAAAGCATGCCCCCTGCACACTAACACTTAAGGCGAGGTCGTACTAGATGTCCGAGGCAGAAAGCAAGGGAAGCGCGTCGAAGAGCGAAGAGCAGAAGTCGTCTGATTTGCAGTTGTTTGAGCAGTATCTCAGTGAAGGCATCGATCTAGATATGCCGGGGCGCGGCGACCTGCGCGAAGGCGTGATTGTCGAAATCCGCCCCACCGAGCTGCTGGTCAATATCGGCAGCAAGCGAGATGGCGTGGTGCCGCAGTCGGATCTGGCCAAACTTGACCCCGAATTCGTCAAGAGCCTGCGCGAAGGCCAGACGATCGACGTTGTGATCGCAAAACAGCCTGAGGAAGACAGCGTTTTCTTGCTCAGCATCGCAGACGCCCAACAAAAACGCGACTGGCTGATCGCAGAACAGCTGCTCGAAAGCGGCGAGATCACCACGCGTAAGGTCGTCGGATACAACAAGGGAGGGCTCACCGTCGAATTCAACCATATCCGCGGCTTTGTGCCGGCCTCGCATCTGGTTGACATGCCTCGCAACCTGACCGAAGAGCAACGTCGCGCCGAGTTCGAGAGTCGCATTGGCGAAGAAATGCGCCTGAAGGTGATTGAGGTCGATCCCAAGCGCCGGCGGCTGGTCATGTCGCAAATGTTGGCGGAACGCGAGTATCGTTCTGCGCAACGGGAGGAGCTTTTTAAGACGCTTGCGGTGGGCGATGTGGTCGAAGGCGTGGTGCGCAGCATTCGACCTTTCGGCGCTTTTGTGGATATCGGCGGCGTCGATGGCCTCCTCCACGTCAGCGAGATCGGCTATGGCAACATCAACCATCCTCGGGAAGTGATTTCCGTAGGTCAAAAGATTCAGGTGCAAGTGATCCGCATCGACCCGGAAACGCAACGCGTGGCGCTGAGCCGACGGAAGCTGCTGCCCAATCCGTGGGAGGGCATCGAGGAGCGCTATCCTGTCGGCGCCATTGTTCCCGCCACCATCACGCGAATCTCCGATTTCGGCGCCTTCGCCGAGCTGGAGCCGGGGGTTGAGGGGCTGATCCACATCAGCGAGCTGGCGGATATCGCCGTGGCGGAACCGCTGAAGACGGTGAAACCAGGCGATCGGGTGATGGTGAAGGTTCTGCGCGTCGACCCCAAACGACAGCGCGTGGGGCTGAGCATCCGACAGGCAAACGAGGGTGGCGCTCCTGAAGCCTGATCTTTTGGAATTTTTCGTTCTACAGACGCATCGATGGCAAGAGAGCAAGATTCGCCTCAGAATCTTGCTCTTTTTTGTCATAATGCATCTTGGGGTTTGGCCGCCTTTCGGACTTCCACTATAATGAATGATGTTTGTGCGGCGCAGGTGTAGCTTGCTTGATAGGAATGTCTGACGAAAGGGGGTGAGTGTAGAGATGAGTGTAGAGCTGCGTCCGGGTGAATCCCAGGAAGGGCTGTTAAAACGCTTCCGCAAAGCGGTGGCCGAAGCGCGCATTTTGCCCATCGTCAGACAAAAACGCTGGTTCACATCCAAGAGCGAGATTCGTCGCATCAAGCGACAAAAAGCGATTCGCAAGGCTCAACGACTGAATCGTTCTTAAGGAAACACATGCCAGAAGAAACAATTACCCTCGACGGTAAAATTGTCGATGCACTGCCAAACGCCATGTTCAAGGTCGAACTTGAAAATGGTCATACAGTGCTTGCCTATTTATCGGGCAAAATGCGCAAGTATTATATTCGCGTTCTGTTGGGGGATCGCGTCAAGGTCGAATTGAGTCCCTATGATCTGACGCGAGGACGCATTACGTATCGATACCGCAACTGATTGGGAATTGACTGGGCAAAGTGCAGTGCATTGAGTTGAAAAGGGGCTGATAAAGGTCAGCCCCTTTTTCTTTTGTCGCCGGCTGTTGAATTCCCAATTCCCTTCACAACACCTGCTGCTCTTTGAGTCTTTGATAGGCGTCGATGGCGCGTTGGGCGAACTGTTGCTCCGCCTCGAAGCTCAATCGCTGCACGGCTTCTTCCATCGGGGTCCAGATGGGAGCAAATTGCGCTTCATCCTTGCGATTCCGAGGAGTTGTACGCTCGCTGAGAAGCCGCATCAAAAAATAGCGCTCCGTGCGAATGAAGTCATCGCCCTGAAAGGTGAACTTGACCACCTGGCTGCCGAGGTCGGCGATGATTTCAAGGTCGGCGTATCCGCTTTCCTCTCGGGTCTCTCGCAGTGCGGTCTCTTCCGGCGTTTCGCCTGGATCGACGTGGCCTTTGGGGAGGCGCACTTCGCGGCGCGTCGGTCTGTCGAGCAGGAGCATGCGGCCGCGATCATCGATGACCACGCCGCCGGCTGACTCATATTGTTTGAGCGCCATCGCGCACCGCTTCCCATTGCACCGATTCGGTGGGTTGCCCGACCAATACAAAGAGTTGAGCCGCCAACTCGCTGCCCAACACCTGCCTGACTCGCTCCTCGTCGCCGTTCATTCCATGCACCTCAATCGTCACCGGTCCGTTGAAGGGCGCTGCTTCGATGAATGTCACGGTGCGCCCCGGCTCCAACTTTAATTGAGAAAGATAGCGCAGCACGCGTGCATCGGTGTTGCCGATCCGTCGCAGGACGGCCTCCTGGCCCGGCTGCAGGTCGGTGAGCGGCGTCAGTGGCTCATCCGGCATAGAGCCGTCTTTGCGAGGAATCGGATCGCCGTGAGGACAGTGCGTCGGATACCCGCACAGTTCATCCATTCGATCTTCAAACGCCGAGCTAATGGCGTGTTGCAAACGGTGTGCCTCAGCGTCGACCTGATCCCACGTGTACCCCATGACTTTGACCAGAAAGACCTCCAGCAAGCGATGCCTTCGGATCAATTGCAGCGCCGCCAGCTCTCCCTGTTCGGTCAGGGTGATCCCCTCGCTGTTTGAGCGATCGACAAAGCCCGATTCTTCCAGTCGTTTGAGCATGCTGGAGACTGCAGCCGGCGACACGTGCATCTTCTCCGCCAGCGCCGAGGTTGTCACTTTATCGGAGGCGCGTCCACGTCGTCCTCCTAGTTTGTAAATGGCCGCCAGATACTCCAGCATGCCATCGGTTGTCAGTCCACAGAATGTTCGCATTGAATTTTTCTCATGTTGCTCAGAATTATTCTGGGTGGATTATATGATTTGGAAGCGATGTTTGTCAATCTGGGCGTCTCTCGCCGCAAATGATCGACGAGAGGGGTTCTTTGCAGCCGCGCTAAAGCGGCCATACCAATGGCACCACAGTCAATCCGATCCCCATGACGATCAAGAGCAGAGGGAGGCCAACCCGCGCATAGTCGCCCCATGTGTACCCCCCGGGGATGTACACCAGTGCATTGGTTGGCGAAGCGATCGGCGTGAGCAGCGCCGCCGACGCGCCGACCGCCACCATCATCAGGAAGGGCTGCGGCGCAACGCCCAGGCCGAGCGCCGCGTTGTAGGCGATCGGGGCCACCAGCACCGTAGTCGCCGTGTTGCTCATCACCTGACTAAAGCCGGCAGTCAGGAGAAAGATCCCCGCCATCAACGCCAGCGGCCCCTGTTGTCCCAGCGTGGTCACCAGCGCATCGGCGACGATCTGTGCGCCGCCTGTAACCTGCAGCGCCGTGCTCATGGGCAGCATGGCGGCAATCAGCACCACAGTCTGCCATTGAATGGAGCGGTACATCGCCGAGATGGGCAAACAGCCGGCCAGCGTCATCGCCATGGCTGCGAGCAGCACGGCCATCACCGTGGACACGGCGCTCGTCGCCATGAGGAGGATCATCCCGGCCAGGATCGCCAGCGCAGTCAGCGAGCGGGGGCTGAGCGCCACGACCTGACGAGCCAGCAACTCCGGCTCGCCCACGACGACGTACCCCTGGCCCGCCTTCGCCAGGGCGTTGATGTTGCTCCAGCGTCCGCGTACCAGCAGGCTGTCGCCGACGTGGAGCGTGTCGCGGGTGCGCGAGAGCAACTCGTCGCCGCGCCGCATCGCCAGGACCTGTACGCCGAAGCGACCGGCGAACTGAGCGCGCGCCAGGGTGCGGTTCTGATCCTCACAGCGGGGCGCCACCAACACCTCCGCTAAGCCGACGTCTTGCGAGAGTAGAAGATTCGCCAATTCCTCACTTTCGACGTCCAGAGGCAGCTTTTCCAGGTCGAACGCCTCCATGGCGCATCGAACCGCATCCGGCTCCCCGTCGAGCACCAGGATGTCGTTTTCATGCAGGACCGTCTCCGGGCCGGGCGTTTCTCTGGGAGCGCGTTGAATCCGTTCCAATTGGGCGCGCAGTCGGCTTGCCTCCCCTGGCTCCCTATGGTCCGCCAGCGGGACATGGTCTGGCTGCACTACAACCACCGATACGCCGAAATCCCGGCCTAGCGCCGCTTCGCGCAGCGTCTTGCCGACCAGCGGCGAGCCCGG
>CALFWA010000318.1 GCA_937928035.1 uncultured Caldilinea sp.
CGTCATGAGTTTTGTGTTCGGCGCCATGCCCGCGGCTCCCCGTCATCGAGCCCCGACGGTTGGCTTCAACCAGGAGCCCAGAGGTTGGCTGCAGAAAATCGCGGACGTGGTGGTGATTCCCTCCAATCGCCGCTCCGCCTACGCCACGATTCTGGCCGTCGCACTCAGCTATTTCGCCGCCATGCAGGTGATGATCGCACACGGGGCATGGCTGGCGCGGGACTACGGCCTGGATGCGGCTTCGTTAGGGATGGTCGCCTTTGTCTTTGGATGGTTCGACCTGGCGGCGAGCGTTTCCGTCAGCCTCTTCACCGATCGCATCGGCAAGAAGCGCAGCGTGCTGATCGGCGTGCTCGGTTCTCTCGTCGGATACCTGCTGATGCCTTTTCTGAACGTCGGCGTCATTCCTGCGATTGCAATTATCGGAGTCGCCCGCATGTTCTTCGAGTTCAACATCGTCAGCCACTTTCCCCTGCTCAGCGAGCAAACGCCGTTGCATCGCGGGCAGACGATGACGCTGGGCGCTGCGGTGTCTCTGGCGGGCGCAACGGCGGCGGGCTTCACAGGCCCGTGGCTGTTGGTGCATACTGGGGTGCTGGCGCTGGCGTGGTCGTCGGCCGCGATCGTCACGATTTCCCTGGCGATCGTGTTGTTTCTGGTTCAGGAACGCCCAGGAAGCGCAGAATGACCGGTGCAAAATCGGCGAGGCTGGAAATCGAGGCGGCGTGCATTTGGCGCTCCGCCCCCAAGAGCAACGTCAGCGCCGGGTTGGCGGTGTGCTTGCCATGGCTGCAATCTTCCACGTTGCCGTGGTCGCTGGTCACGATGATCAACGTGCGCTCCAGGTCTGCGACATCGAGCAGGCTGGCGAGGAAGGCGTCGAAGCGCTGAAAAAAGGCGATCGCCCCCTGACGATCGGCAGCGTGGCCGAGAAGATCGGTCTGCCACAGCTCAAAGAAAACGAAATCGTAGGGAGCGCTGAGTCTCCACAGGGCGCGACCGGCTTCGCGAGGCGAGTAGATCGGCGCGTCTGGATAACCCAGCTCGCTGCGCCATCCTTCTCCTGTGAAATCCGCCGACAGCGCTCGCCCGGCGCAGAGGTCTTCGTAGGTGAGCAGCGCCTGTCCGGCGACGACGGCGGCGTAGGGGATGGCGCTCAGCAAACGACGCCCGCGCCGGATGGCGTCGAAGTAACGCTGCGGGTAGGCGTTGCAGAAATAGGGCGAGCGACCGGCTTGAGACAGGCGCAGGAAGATGCTGTGCTCGTCCAATAAGGCGCGCAGACGCGCGTCGGGGCGCGGCCCGTAATGCTCGCCGAGGTGCTGCGCCGCATTGACGCCCGTGAGCAGCGTCGCCTGGCCGGTGGCGCTCTGCGGCCGGCCGGGGACGCCCAGCGCAGCGTCCGTCGGGATCAACTCGGCGTCGGCGGTGGAAAGCCGTCCTGTTTGCGCCACGAGGCGTCTTCCATCGAGCAGCGCACGCAAGGTCTGATAGGCGTCGCCGGCCAGAGGATTGATCGCCGGATCGTCCTCGCCCAGGCCCACGCCGTCGAGGAAGAGTAAGATGACGCGCCTTCGTTCACTGTCCATAGGATGCATCATAGCATGAATCGCACCTGGAGGGTAACCGATCGGCGAAAAAAACAGAAGCCGCTTCTGGACACACGCATCCAGAAGCGGCCCTGGAACGAGGTGGAAACCGGCTGAAATCAGTCGCTGCTGAGCACGCCCAGGCCGGTCAGCGAATAGGCGGCGGCGCCGTGTTCGGTGAGGTCCAGACCGATCTCCTCCTCCTCAGGCGAGACGCGCAGTTGGCCGATCGCTTTGAGGGCGGAGAAGAGGGCGAAGCAGGTGAGGAAGGCCCAGGCGGGAATGACGATCGAGCCGATGATCTGTGCAACCGGTGAATGCCCCCCGAAAATCGCAGCGGCCAGGCCGCCCCAGATGCCGGCCGCGCCGTGCACCGGCCAGGCGCCCACCGGGTCATCGATCTTCAAACGCTCCAACAACATGGTGGCAAAGACCATAATGACGCCAGCGATGGCGCCGATCAGAATGGCCGATAGATTTGTAACCGAATCGCAATTCGCAGTGATGCCAACCAGGCCGGCTAACGCACCGTTGAGTGCAGCGCCGAGGTCTGGCTTCTTGATTAGAAACCAGGACAAGAAGAGGGCAGCTGTCGTGCCTGCGCCGGCCGCAAGCGTGGTGTTGACAGCAATTAACATCACGGCGTCGGTGTTGGCGGAGCCAACGAAGGCGAGTTGGCTGCCGGGATTGAAGCCGTACCAGCCGATCCAGAGAATAAAGACCCCCAGGCCAGCGAAGGCGTAGTTGTGCGGCGCAAACATGTGCTTCGGCGAGTCTTTGGCGAAGCGCCCAATGCGCGGGCCAAGCACGATGGCGCCCGCCAGCCCGGCGAAGCCACCCACTGCATGCACCACCAGCGACCCCGCAAAGTCATGGAAGCCCAGCTCGCTCAGCCAGCCGCCGCCCCATTGCCAGAACCCACTGATGGGATAAATCAAACCGGTGATGAAGATGGTGTAGATCAAATAGGCGCTCACCTTGATGCGGCCTGCCACAGCGCCGGATACGATCGTCGCCGCCGTCGCAGCAAACGCCACCTGGAATAGGAAATCGACTTGGGGATTCAGCCCTTCCAGATCGGAGCCAACCTGACTCACCCCTACGCCGCCCCAGGCGAGCACGCCGGGAATCAATGCACTTGCGCCGTACATCAGCCCAAAGCCGACCAACCAGAAGACGATGACGCCCGCCGCCAGGTCGAGCAGGTTTTTGAACATGATGTTGACGACATTTTTGGAAGAATTGAAGCCGAGCTCCACCAACGCAAAACCCGCCTGCATGAAGAGCACCAGCACAGCGCAGATGAACAGGGCGAAGTTGTTGATGGCGTATGTGATTTCGGCTGCGCTGACATCGCCGTCTTGGGCAAATGCAGCGGTCGCCATTAAACTCAGCAGTACACCGATTAATGTAGAGCGAATTAATGTAGAGCGAACGAACCGTCTGATCATTGGAACAAACTCCATGACAACAAGATGATGGTGGATGGTTTTCAGGACGCCCCATTGCCAGACGCGCCGTTGCGTACAAACACTTCTGGATCATAAGGCGGGAGCCGTGACCGGACAATGTGCGTTTTGCACAAAAAGTGCTGGCGACAATTTGTGTATGACGACGAGAGATCGTAGATTGTGGATATGAATGAACTTGATTTACAGCAGGATGAACAAAAAATGGCGTCGATCCATCTCGGCGCCTCTTCCTGGACGTTCGATGGCTGGCATGGGGTCTTTTACCCGGACAAATTGCCCAAGACGCAGTATCTGGCCTATTACATCCGCCAGTTCAACACTGTGGAAGTGAACGCCAGCTTCTACGCCATCCCAGCGCCGGCGACGTTGCTTGCCTGGGTGGAAAGCGCACAGCCGGGTTTCACCTATGCGCTCAAAGCGCCTCGCCTGATCACCCATGAGCGTCGGCTGGTCGATTGTGAGACGCCGACGCGAGCGTTTCTGGATGCATTGCGCGCCCTGGGCGACGCTGCGGCGCCTGCACTCTTTCAATTCCCGCCTGATTTCACGCGCAAGTCGTACGGCCGCGCGCTGGCGACTTTTCTCGACTGGCTGGCGCAGGAGGCGAGCGGTCTGAGGCTGGCGGTCGAGGTGCGCGCCGCCGACCTGACGACGCCGGCGTTCGCCCGCTTCCTCGCCGAACGAGGTTTTGCGTTGGCGCTGGTCGATCGAGAAAAGAGCAGCGATCTTTTCGACGCATGGCTGGATCTGCTTGGCGCAGGCGCCCCCTCGTTTGCTTACATCCGTTGGATCGGCGACGACCGCAACGGCCCCCAGGGAGATCGGGACTTGCAGGTGTTGCGCGATGTGCAACTTGCACAATGGGCGGCCCGCATCGAGCTGTTGGCGCAGCGCGGCGTGGAGGTCTTCGGCTATATGCACAACACCTACGAGGGACATTCGCCCGCCAGCCTGCGTCGCCTGCAAAATTTGCTGGCGCCCCGCATCCCGTTGCCGGTGTGGCCGCCCGCCCCTCCCAACACACAATTGAGCATGCTGTGACCGTCGTGTGTCGTCCCAGCGGTGGAGAATGAAAAAGGCGAAGAACAAGGAAGGCGAAGGACGAGAAAGAAAAAACGAGCGCCTTCTCTCGTTGGGCTGCCCAACGAGAGAAGGCGCTCGTTTGCGTCGCTCAGCGAGAGATGATGGGCAACATCATCTGCAGCGTGCGCACGATGGTCCTGATCGGGTCGTCGCCCACGTAGCTGTGGCCGGGCAGGTTGGTGCCGTCCGTCACCATGTAGCGACCGGTGGTTAGCGTGTCCTGCTGGAGCTCGATCCAGTCGATGAAATTGGCGACGCGCGTGTAGACGCCGGGCAGGCCGGGGCGAGCGCACCCGATGCCCCAACTGACGACGCCCGCCAGCTTGAAGCCGCCGGCGCCGTCCGGCACGATCAGCGGACCGCCGCTGTCGCCCTGGCAGGCGTCCTTGCCGCCGATAGGCACTCCTGCGCACAGCATATTGTTCGTGATCTGCGCGCCCTGCGCTGCATAGGTGAAAGCGCAGACATCTTGCGCCACGATCGGCACATTCACTTCATAAAGTTCATTCGGGAAGTCCAGCGCGCCTTCGGTGCGCGTGCCCCAGCCGGTGACCGTCGCCTCCACGCCCGGTGCAAAGAGCGCTGCATCCCCCGCTGTGGCCAGCGCAATCGGCTGCACCGTCGTCGTCAACGTGACCGGATAGCGCAGCCGCAGGAGCGCAATGTCGGAGTCGAACGTGACCGGATTGTAGTTCGGATGCACGTGCACCTCGGCCACCGGGATGCGCTGCCCTGCGTTGGTGGTGAGGTCATGGCGGCCCACCACCACATGCAGCGCCGATGGCGAAGTGACGACGGAGCTGCCCTCGGACACGCAGTGTGCAGCCGTGGCGACCCATGACGGTGAGATCAGCGAGCCGCCGCAGCCCCACCATTGACCGGTGTTCGCCTGCAGCAGCGCCGCCTGCCACGGATACTCGCCCGGGTCGGCCGGCCCGCCGCCGATGATGGCCGGCGAGTACGCCGACGCTGCGCCGACCTGGCCGGCCGCCACGCTTTCATCCAGGCGCACGCTGTACTGCAGCTGCGTCGCAGCGCCCGGCCCCAACGTCGGCACGGAGAAGGAGACGACGCCGCCGGAGACGCTTCCGCCGGCCACATGCTGGGAGCCGACCGGCATTTCCGCCATCACGGTCAGATTGTTGGCGGCGGCGGGGCCGCTGTTGACGACCGTCAGCGTGTAGGTGACCGGCGAGCCGGTGAAGACGCGGCTCGGCCCATCGACGCGCATGCTCAGCGCCACGCCCGTCACGAAGAGAGCGCTGGTGGAGCTCTGCACGCCGAATCCAGGGGCGCTCAGCGCGCTTTCGATGAGCGTCGTCTGGAGCGAATCGAGCGGGGCTTCGTTCTTCACCTGCGTGCGGTAGGTGAGCGTGATCTCCTCGACCGTCCAGTCGAAGCAGATGAGCAGCCCATCCTGGAGAGCGCTGGTGAAGCTCACGCCCTGCGAGCCATCGAGATTTTCGAGGCCTGTGACCGTTGGCGGCAACGTCCCGGTGATGTTGTTGTAGGCGAAAACGATCTCCGGGAAGTCGGGGTCGACCTCGCGCCAGACCTGCGCCTGCATGTCCAGACTGCCTGGCTGCGCATCGTTGCGCTGCAATCCATTATATTCCACGAACATCACCAGACCGCCGTAGGCGCCGGCCACGCGCACGCCGGTGCCGGCGTTCTCATCGTAGACGATCTTGAAGTCCGCCCAGGCGGGAGCTATCAGGCCGTTCGGCGCCGCCGGCGTGGGGATGGGTGCATTCACGCCAGCGGTGAGAGCTGGGTCGAAGCCCACCACTGAGAGCACGCCGTCGTCGGTGAAGAAGAGCGCAGGATGGTTCTGGCCGAAGAAGGCGTATGGGCCGGCGCCGCCGAAGAAATCATCCGCGTTCCAGCGCCTGCCGTTGCCCTCCACGCCGGGCAGCAAGGGAACGCCGAACTCGCCCAGGCTGACGTATGCGTTGCCGAGAACGGTGGCGCAGGCGGGGTTG
>CALFWA010000319.1 GCA_937928035.1 uncultured Caldilinea sp.
AGGACGCTGTCGGCGCTGCAGCCGTCCTTGTGGCTCTCGACCAGGGTCGTCCATGCGACCCACTCGCCCACCAGTGCGTAGGCGGGAGGGAGGGCTTGTGGTCTTGGGTCGGAGAAAAGCTCAATCACAGCGCCGCTGCGCAGATTGTACGCATAGAGGATGTAGGGAGAATATAAATTCCAAAAATGTCGATCCACGAACACCATCCAGTCTATACTGAAGGCAGGAGCATCTGCACCTACAGTTCCTTCCGGATATTTAGTTTCGACAACCTTAACAATTTCCCCACCAGCTAATGGATATCGATAAATCTTACCATCAAGATGATCGCCCGACTCCCAGTCAAAGCGATCGGGCGAAGTCCAGTAAAGGTGTGCGTCGTCGCTGTCTAGCCATATAGCACGCATCTCGAGTTTTTCTAACCGCAGCTCGTAGGCTGCCACAGTCGACGGTGTAGGAGTGGATTCAAGAAGGTGTTCTGGAGTTGGCGTTGCTCTGGCATGAGCAGTCGCCGGGGAAACATCGCTTAAAGGCGTTTTGGTCGGCGTAGGCGTCGGAGAAGAAAGCGTCTGGTTGTAGCCTATGATCCACAGTGATGTGAATAGGAAGCACAACAGCCGTAGATGCTTCAGCATGTAAAAATCTCACTTTCTCTCAAAGAGTCGGCAGGCACCGCATAGAAAGCCTTGCAGCTGTTGGAAATCAAGAGGCGCAGAGATGCGGAGTGGGTTTCGTGCAGGGTGCATCCTGCGCTGTTTCTCTGTTCCTTTCGGCTCTGGCGCCTCTCCATCGACGGCGATTCTGCATTTTCAAGGCCATTGGTCTATTGCTCGATGCGCTGCCTGAGGTTACAAGTCTGACCTTAACAGACATTGCGTATTGTTTTCACTAATCGCTTGCCACATCTGGTCTCCTCGAAGCCAGATTTTGAATTTTCCTCCAGCGAAGGCGTCGGTTTCATCGTAGGTGCGGCTCGCAGCCGCACGTCCTTGCAGTTTCCAAGGCATTGGATGAATCGAGGAAGTGCTGCTCCGAGCAACGCCGGAGGATGAACATATTCTGCGCACCTCATCTCAACGCGTCAGCGACTCCAGGAGGGTCGAGAGGTCGGGGCCGGTGCGCCAGTGCAGCGTGCTTTCGACCAGGCGGCCAGAGCCGTGCTCGTAGCGGTCGAGGCTCCAGGCGATCAGGCGCTCGGACAGATGCCAGGCGCTGCCGAGGCCGACGTGGTATGGGGATAATGACGTCGAACGCACCATGTACATTTTGTCGGTTGTGAGGTCATACACAGGCAGGAAGACGTCTCCCATGACATCCCAAGTAGAGCCACCGGTTTCCAACGATGTAAGGCTCGTCGATGCGCAGGTAGGGATATTTTTCATCTGGGGAGGTCGGGTATGGAATCTCCTTGCGCTCGCCGGTTTTGAGGTTGAGTGCGATGGTGACGCCGTCGGCGTCGTCCAGTGTGCGCATGTCGCGCCAGGCCACCCAGTCGCCGTTGATGGCGGGCATGCGGCCGTAGCCTTCCGACAGTCGTCGGCGTTGGCCGCTCTGTCGATCGAAGAGGTGGATGAAATGGCCGCCTCCCTGGCTGTCTGCGATCTGCTGTTCAACGACGATGTACTGCTCCGTCATGCCGATGCCGCTGAAAGGTCTCCATATGTAGTTGTCGTCGATGCAAATTCTGTCCAATTCTCGGCGTTCGCCGCTCACGATGTTTTGCAGGACGAGGACGCTGTCGGCGCTGCAGCCGTCCTTGTGGCTCTCGACCAGGGTCGTCCATGCGACCCACTCGCCCACCAGTGCGTAGGCGGGAGGGAGGGCTTGTGGTCTTGGGTCGGAGAAAAGCTCAATCAAGGCGCCGCTGCGCAGATTGTACGCATAGAGGATGTAGGGAGAATACAAATACCAGGATTCCTGATCGGCGTACACCATCCATTCTCCATGGATTGCTGAAGGAAGCATCATTAAAGCTTCTTTGTGGCTGGTAATCACTGTTTCGATTTCACCACCTGTAAGCGATATTCGATAAATCTTGCCGACGAGAGTCGGAACCCAATAAAGATTCACGTCATCGCTATCGATTAAAGCAACTTTCATGTGTGTCTTTAATTGAATTTCGTGAGCTGTAATTATCGATGCGTTGGCGGTGGTTTCTGGAGGTCGCTCTCCGTTCGAGGTATTCCCGGCATGAACAAAAGGTTGAAGCGGGGTGACCGGCGGGGTTTTGGTAGGCGTCGGTGTAGGTGAAAAAAGTGTTTGATTGCAGGCCGCTATGAGTAGCGCCGTGGATAACAAAATGAAAAATCGTAAATGCTTCACCATGAAAAAACTCGCTCCATTGTATACAATCTAGGAGGGTCATCGAGGAAGCCTGGAAGCTTCCTCGATGACTGCAGTGAAAAGTGTATCAACTAGCGCCAGTTTCCTGGGCTAGAGATCTGATCTTAGTAAACATTGCGTATTGTTAGAGTTGTTGGGTTCCCCATTGATCGCTTGCCACATACGCCAACCAGGGAGCCAAATTTTAAACTTGCCTCCTACATATCCAGCTCTGGTGTCGGCTGGTTCTGTATAGCGCACCGAATGCATGACGACGGGATAAATTGCATTCACCAGGTCTGCGTCGTAGCCAATAAGGGCGATAACATGCTTTACATTAGGCCTAGACCAACTGTCGAGGTGAGTGGTGATGGCTCCTGTGGGGATGGTGTAGTTGCGATCGACGTGGCGCACCAATTGATTCCAAAGCGTCTGTTGCGCCGTGCCGCGCGAGGGCTGCTGCAGATAGCGCTCGCCCAGACGAATCACGTGGACGTAGTGATGCCACAGATACCGGCACATGGCCGTGTCCGTGATGGCGGGGTTTCGGTTGGGGTCGAACCCGCCCGGCGTAACCTGGTTGATGCGCCGGGCCATCTCATCGATGTTCGGCACATCTGAGACAGGGAGCTGGGCGTCGATGGTGACCTGCATCGTGGCCGGGCCGCAATAGTTCACATAGGCGGGCGTGTTGGGGACCTTCCAGGTGTTGAGGCCGCCCACAGAGGCGCTTTTGCGGATGGTCGAGGCAGGCGCGTTGACGCCCGCAGCCGAGACATACGCCTCCAGCAGCCCGCGCACATACGCCTCGGCGTCGGCGTGGCTGGCTTCGAGCTCCGCCTGCTCCTCAGGCGTGAGCGCAGAACCCGGCGGCGCCATCGCCGGCCAGGGGGAAATCTCCTGGCTTCGTGGGCTGGCGTCCTCGCCGCCGACCAGCAGGGGCAGGAAGAGCCGCTGCTGCAGGGGCACGACTTCCACTACTGCATAGGGCGCCGTGCGCGCATCGAGAAGGCCGTTCGCTTCATCCTCTGCTTCCATCTGTGCGATTTGCTCGATCATGGAAAGCGGCCTGTCGGGCGTGGCAGCAGGCTGAGGCGTGGACGGCGGAGTAGGCGTTGCATCTGGAGATTGTTCGACGACGTGGGAAGCGAGGTCGGCTGCAAGGGCCGGGCCAGGAAAACGCCAGGAAAACAACGCCTCACCGACTGCAAGCAGGCAGAGAAAAGCGCTCCATGCTCGCAGCCATTTCACAACGTTGCGGGGGGGGGTGAATCGCATCGTCATAGAACCTCCTGTGAGATGTGTGCAATTTTAAGTCGGGAACATTTCTTGCTCGAACATCACCCAAAACTCGAACACCCAAAACTCGAACATCGCCCAAAAGGTGAAAAAATTATAACGCCTGCGACGCCTCAGCCGCGCGACTTTGTTCGGACGCTTTCAGGACGTCTTTCTGACGATTGAGCGATGCAAGCACTGATCGACGCAAGCAACGGATTACGCCGACGGCGCCGCCTCCAGCACGAGCCGATTGATGCGCACGTTCTCCAGGTAGGAGCGGCGCAACTTCTCGTCGGAGATCTTTGCAGCCCGTTCGAGGATGAAGCTGCGAGCGCGATGGAGGCAATGTTTCGCCAGAGGCTGGTCACGGTTAGCTGCCGCAACGCAGGCGGCGACGTAGAGCGCTCGCTGTGGATACTCGATCTGATGAATCTCGCTCTGGTCGAAGATGCGTAGGATGGCGTCGATCAAGGCGCAGGCGGCGTCGATCTGGCCGCGTGCAAGATGAACGAGGGCCAGAGTGGCCAGGTCGGTGGTTGTCAGCGCCTGGATATCCAGACCCTCATAGATGCGCAGCGCAGCGTTGGCGAAGGCTTCGGCCCGATCCAGTTCGCCGGCCCGCTCTGCGGTCAACGCCAATTCGGTGAGACACTGCGCCTCAAACTCGCGATCCTCATTTTCGTGCGCCCACTGCTGCGCCTCCTGCAGCCGCGCAAAGGCAGCCGCATCATCGCCGCATTCTCGCTCAACCTGCGCCAGGTTGAACCGCGCAATGGCGACGCCGGCCTCGTCCCCCACCGAGGCGCTCAGACGTTCGGCTGTGGTCAGACAGCGCCGCGCCTCGGCGTAATCTCCCACCGTCAGCGCAATGATGCCAAGCGCGTTCCAGACGGCGTTTTCCCACCAGCGGTTGCCGACCGTGCGCTGAATGTCCAGGGCCTGATAAAGCAGCGGCAACGCGGCGGCGTAGTCGCCCAGGCTGGTGTAGACCTGAGCGATGTTGAGCAGGCTGCTCCCTTCCCCTTCGCGGTCGCCGATGGTTCGGCGGATCGCCAACGCTTTTTCCCAAGCGGCCAACGCCTCTGGAAAATTGCGGCGCAAGTAGGCGACCCCGCCCAGCCGCGTCAACGCCGTCGCCACTTCCGGCTGGTTGCCTTCCTTCTCATACAGCCGCAACGCCTCGGTGAGCATGATCACAGCCTCGTCATAGTGACCACGCTGGCGCATGACGACGCCTAAGCCCAGCAGCGCCTGCGCGCGCAGGCTATCGAGGCTGACGGCGTCCGAAGCGGATGGGAGCATCGCTCGGCTTTCGTCTGCAGGGAAGCGGTCGCGCTGATCGACGCCGGAAAGCAAGGTCAATGCGCGGCGGTGGTATTGCTCCGCCTCGTCAATGTCGCCTTCGAGCAGTGCAATTTCGCCAATGCGCGAAAGGATGCGTCCCTGAGCAAGCAGATTGTGTTGGGTTTTGTAGCGTTCCAATGCCTCTTGCAATGTGGCGCGCGCCTGAGGAAACTGGCTGGTGGCTTCATAAAAATCGGCCCATAGTTCGAGCGGACGCACGCGATCGCCGTCCGGCAGCGCTTCAAGCGCCATCAATGTCGCCTCTTCTCGGAGGCGCAGCCCGAGGATATGCAGCACTTCCGCTTTTCCCGCCAGCCACTGCCAGCGCGTCTCCAGCGACAAGGCCCGCTCGAAATACGCCAGCGCCGTTTCATTGGCGAAGGATCGCTTTGCACGCCAGGCTGCAGCGTCCAGATAGCGAATGACCTTGTTGCGCACTTCAGGACGTTTGTCGTCGGCCTGGAGAAAGTGATGCGCCAGCCGCTCCACAGCATGAGGTGCATGGCGTTCAAGCGCTTCACCGACGGCCAAATGCAGCTCGCGACGCTGGCTTTCCAGCAGCGTCTGGCAGAGGGCTTCGTGGGAAATGCTATGTTTGAAGACGTAAATCGGTTCGCCGAACAGCGGCTCGGTGTAGATAAAATTGCGCTGCACAAGTTCGGTGATCTGACGGTGCAATGCCTCCATGGGAGGGTGTCGCGGATGCGCCTCGCGCAGCACCGCCGGCTCAAAGGCGCGCCCGATCACCGCCGCCACCTTCAGCGTGAGTCGGGTCTCTTCAGCTAAGCTGTCCAGCCGCGAAAGCACCAGTCCATGCACGGTGTCGGGAATGCCCAACGTCACTGCGTCCAGGCGGGCGTTGGGGCGCAATCGCCATTGCTCCTCCACGCGTTCGAGCGCGCCAGCCTCGTGCAGCGCGTGCAGCAACAGACGCGAAGGTTGCCAGACGCCTTCGCGCAGCGCAATTTGCCCTTGTTCCCGCAGTGCGTCGATCATTTCCTCTGCGAAGAACGGATTGCCCTGGGTGTAGGCGTAGACCAGGTCGATCACCAGCGCCGCCACCGGAGCTTGCAGGCGCTCTTCCGTCAGGGCGGCGATGGCCGGCGCGCTGAGCTCGCCCAGCGAAAGGCGCAGTTGATCGGGAATTTTTTCGAGCGCATTGAAAAATGCGCTCTCGGCGCTCTCGACGGCGTTGACCGGACGGTGGGTCATGCAGAAGAGCAACGCCTGGTTCATCGTCGCACGCGCCAGCGCCAGAACAATCTCCTGATCCGCCTCATCCAACCAGTGCACATCCTCCACCAACAGGAAGATCGGCCGCCGCTGAGCCGCCCGGCTAAGCAGGTCAACCACCAGCGCGGTGAGTGCAGCGCGGCGGAGGCGAACGTCAAACGCTGCGGTGGTCGGGTTGTCCGGGATCGGCAGGTCGAAGAGGTCGCCGAGCAAAGGCAGGCGCACGCTCCAGGCGGGGTCCAGTGCATGGAGGGTCGAGTGCAGGTGGGCAATCTGCGTCTCGACAGGCTCTGCACGCAAACCGGCCAAGCCCAGCAGGTGAGCCAGCGGCTCCGACAAGGCGCCATAGGGCTGCAGGCCGATGCTTTGACAGGAGCCGTAGAACAAGGTGAATCCTTGTTGAGAGGCAAGGTGTGCGGCCGTCGCAGCCAGATGGCTTTTGCCTACGCCAGCTTCTCCTCCGATCCGCATCAACCTGCCTTGTTGGGCAGCCGCACGTTGAATCGCGCCTGCAATCGCCTCGACTTCATGCTCGCGGCCGATCGGGCGCTCTGGATAAAGCGCCGCAAGTTGAAGCGTGGTGGGGGTGCGAAGGCCGGTGACAGCGTAGACGGGCTGCGGCTCGCGCTTGCCTTTGAAGGTTCTCAGGCCGAGCGGTTCCAGCAAATAGCGCGCCTGCACCAACTCGGCGACGCGCACACTGATCAAAATTTGTCCTGGCGCAGCTTGCATCATGAGCCGCGCCGCCACATTGGTTGCATCGCCCAGCACGCCGTAGGTGCGTCGCGTGCTGCTGCCGTAAGCGCCCACGCGCATCATCCCTGCGCCGACGCCGAACTGCATTTGGCGGATGAAGGCAAAGCGGCCAGCGTTGTTGCGCAGCGCCAGAGCAACGGCGATCGCGCGCGCAGCATCGTCATCATGGGCGAGGGGGGCGCCAAAAGCTGCGTACAGATAACTGCCCTTGTCTCCCGTCGTCAGTTGAATCAGCGCGCCTTCATGTTCGACGAGCAACTGTTGAACATAGCGAATGAATGCGTCCAGATGTGCGCTCGCCGCAGGATCGTTCTCAAAGT
>CALFWA010000320.1 GCA_937928035.1 uncultured Caldilinea sp.
GATGTGCGACGAACGTCGGAGTTGCGGCTTAGCAGGGCGGATAACAATCGGTTGATCTTAGACTGGTCGGTCATAGTCGATGCTTTCGATGATCGTTGCGAGATTGACAAGTTTCCCGATAATTCTGAATCTTCCGTAGGCGTAGCCCAGGGCCTGCGGCTACGGTGAATCCAAAAGACCGGCGGCGGCGACGCCCCTTTCACCCCCTCTCCCAGCCTTGGGAGAGGGGGCAGGAGGTGAGGGCCCACCGGCGGCGCATCTCCCAACCCCCCATTGTGTAACCCAGCAGGTTTAGCTGTTCGGCAGCTCCTGGGGCGCCATGACGAAGGCGTACTCAAAGAAGTACAGTCCCACGATGGCGCATGCGCTGGCGATGGCGGCCAGCAGCGGAGCGATCGGCGCAACCAAGAAGGCCAGCGCCATGAGCGCCAGCGGCGCTGCGTGGCCCAACAGCACGCCACCCTGCCAAAAGTGGCGACGATAGCGGCCATGGCTGATCTCGTGGGCGGCGCGTGCGGCCAGCTCCGTGGCGTGGGGCATAGAGAACTCGCCGACCAGCGTCACAAACAAGTCCACCAACAGGGCGACGACAAAGACGACGCGTGTGAACTGGGTGAACGCCTCGGGCATGGCCAGGAAGAGGTCCAACGCCAACAGGGTCCCGGCGCCGACCATGAGCGCCTGCACGACCAGGTGGAAGGGCAGCAGCGGGCTTTGCCAGAGATCGCGGCCTTCGGCCTGGCCAAAGAGGAAGGCGGTGTAGACCGCTGCGCCCACCGCCAGCGCGCCGCCGGTCCAGAGCAGCGGCTGGCGCAATGCAGCGCTGAGTCCCGTCGGCAACAGGTTGAGCAACGTCCCTGTCTCCAGCAACCACCAAAGGCCAGCGATCGTAGAGAAGCCGATCAGGATGAACGCGCCGCGCGTCAGCCAGCTTTTCCACTGCGGGCGAAAAACGATCGAAAGGAAGCGCTCCGGTCGCTCCAGGTCATAAACCAGCAATCCCGTCGTGGCGGCGATGAAGAGCAGCGACACAAAGCCGCCCACCGCAGCCGTCACCCCGTCGAAGGCGCTGAGGCCCAAGCCAAAGGCCAGGGTGAGCAGCATAAAGACGCCGGCGCCAATGCCTTTGGTGACCAGATAGGCCGGCACCGGCCAATGCCAGGGAATCTTGTGTTGGGCGTTGTAGGCCACTTGCACCATGTGCTCGGCCATGCGCCCCCGCCCGATCTGGATCGGCCCACCGACCGGATCGCCCTGAGGTTGAGGCTCTCGGATCGCCACGCCTGATTTTGCGGTCTTCTTCGTGGCGGGATAGAGCGCAACGTTGGCGGCGGCTTCGGCGCCGACGGCGTGACCGTTCCCGGCGCCATTGGCGTGACCGCTCGCATGGGGCTTGGCGTGCAACGGGATGACGTCCGCCCACATGAAGGTCTCCGGAGCGCGCTCGGTGGCCGTGGGATGCAGCGCCCAGTCGTTGCCTTCGATGTAGAAGAGCTTAGGCGCAGTGCCCTGCTCCGGCTTGCGCACCGTCACCTTCTGGGTGGCCAGGATGCGGCTGATCTCCGAGTTGGGGTCGTCCATGTCGCCGGCGATGATGGCGTGCTCCGGGCAGACGACGACGCAGGCCGGCTCCAGCCCCAACTCAATGCGGTGGGAGCAGTAGTGGCACTTGGCCGCAGTGTGCGTCTCCGGATCGATGTAGATGGCGTCGTAGGGGCAGGCCTGCATGCACGCCTTGCAGCCGATGCACACCCTGGGGTCGAACTCCACGATGCCGTCGGCGCGCTGATACATGGCCGTGACCGGACAGATGCGCACGCAGGGCGGATTGGCGCAATGATTGCAGCGCGTCACCTGGAAGTGGCGGCGCGCGTTCGGATAGGCGCCGGTCTCGACGTACTTGACCCAGGTGCGGTAGACGCCGAGCGGCACCTCGTTTTCGCTCTTGCACGCCGTCGAACAGGCGTGGCAGCCGATGCATTTGCGGTTGTCGATGACGAATCCGTAGTTCATATGAACAGCGTCACTCTGCTTTCAAGCGCGTCGGCGAGATACGCGGCCACGCCGCCTGTCTCCACATCGGGGCGCAGCTCGCTCGGATCGATGCCCATGACGTCGCGGCTCATTTCACAACTGACCATCTTGACCCCTAGCTCCGCACAGAGGTCGATCAGCTCCTCCACGGAGGTGACGTTCTTCTCCTTCATCATCTGGCGCAGCATCACCGCGCCAGCGCCAAAGAAGTTGAGCTTGCTGACGCCCATGTGCTTGGTGTCGGCGGGAGACATAAGCGCCATCATCTTTTCGGTCAGTTTCTTGCCTTGCAATTTACGTTGCTTTCTCAACGCATTCAGTCCCCAAAAAGTGAAAAACATCGAGACTTCCTGTCCCATGGCTGCTGCGCCGCTGGCAATGATGAAGGCGGCGAGCACGCGGTCGAGATCGCCGGAAAAGACGACCATTGTGACCTTGTCCTTGGGGATGCGGCTTTCCATTTCCTCGAGCCGCGCCTCGAGCGCGGCGATGCGCTGGAGGAGCGGCTGCGCGACGTCATTGACGCCGTTCGCGGCGACGGCGCTTCTGGCGTCAAGCTCCATGGTTGCGGTGCTCATGGGGGCCTCCTATTTCGTGCGTTGCACGTAATGCAGATAGAGCGTCTTGCCGTCGGGGGCGGCTTCCTCGCTTTGGGCCAGCAGCGCCACGTTGTTGGCTGCTTTGGCCCAGCCCTGAAAATCCTTGACGCTGCCGCGGTCAGTGCTGATCACTTTCAAGACCTGACCTACGTCCAGCTTGAGAATCGCCTGCCGCGCCTTGACCAGCGGCATCGGGCAGTTCAGCCCGCGGACATCGAGCTCCTGGTGCACTTGAATCGTGGCTACGTCGATGGTCATAGATGGCAATGGCTCCTTTCTTTGGACGATGTGTGCAAGCATGTTGCGTGGTGCATTAGCCTGAGAGGGCGCAGATGTTCTTGCCCAGCTCCAGCTCGTCCGCCTCGTCGAGCGATGGATTGGACAGGCCGATGTTGACGCGTTTGATCTCCACGTATTGCGGCGGCATATAGGGCAAGTGGCTGAGGACGAATTCGACGAAGCGTTCCTTCTCCGTGAAATGCAGGCTGCGGTTGTCTCGCCACAGCTCTTCTAGTCGCTTCATGTAGAGACCGTCTGCATTCGCCTCGGCGGGAGAGGCGTAGTGGCCGGGCAAAATCCAGGCATGGTTGGGCACGCGACGTTTCATCACGCCGAAGATCGTGTCGTAGACCACCGGCGCCCAGCGCTCGCCCTGTCCGCCCAGGTCTGGCCGCCCGAAGCTTTCGATGAAGAGATTGTCGCCTGTGCAGCAGAAGGCTTCGCCGTCGGGCGCAGTGACAAGAAAGTTGACCTGCCCCAGGGTGTGGCCGGGTGTGTGGATCACCTCGATCTGGAGCGCACCCAAAGTGAAACGCTGCCCATCGTGCAACATTGCATACTTCATGCGGGCGGGCAGCATATCGAAGGGGTGGATGGCATCGTACGGATGCAGGTAGTAGGCGGCGCCGGTGAGCTCCGCCAAATCTGGACCGCTGCTGATATGGTCGGCATGGGCGTGAGTATCCAGCAAGAACTTCAGTTGTGCGCCCTGCTCTTCCAACAGCTTCAGATAGCGCTCGCCGTAGCGCAGGGGATCGACGATGGCCGCCTCGCCGCGGCTGATGAAGACCCAGCTCACGCAGCCTCTGGCGACGCGATCGACCTGGTAGATGCGATAGTCAGGCTGCTCCGTCACGGGGCGCACGTCGTAAAAGTCGCCCCATTCGACCATGCCGCCCGCCAAATTGATGGCGGAGAGGCCTGCCTCCCGCAGTCGTTCGGCGACATAGTCGCTGGCGCCGCCTTTGGCGCAGACCACAACAATAGGACGACCGTTCGCCGCGCGCTCTTGAACCTGAGCGATGGCCTTCTCTTCCTCTTCAAGGAAGAAAAAGTAAGGCAGATGGAGCGTCTCCGGCGTATGACGCGTCTCGATGCGCCACATCTGGAACTCATCGTCGTTGCGCACGTCCAGCAAAAGCAGATTCGAGGGCTGTTGGAGAGCCGCGTACAGCTCATGCACAAAAATCTCACTGCGGCCGCTCGCTTGCGAAGCCACAACGTCGGCCGCGGGCAAAGCAATGCTCATGCGCCTTCTCCTCACACCGAAGCAGATTCGAAGTAATTGATTTTTGCAATTCAGGAAGTGTGCTTCAGTTTACGCCGGATTGGAGGGAATTTCATCCCCCAGAAGGGTGAATTTTGGGAATTCCGGCCGGAAATTTACACCTCGATCAGGCCGCAGCGCACCGCTTCGATGACGGCCTGGGTGCGGTTAGGCTGGTCGAGCTTGCGCAGGATGCTCTTGACGTGGGAGCGCACCGTCTCTTCGCTGACGACCAGGCGTTCGGCGATCTCCCGGTTGGTGGCCATGGTCGCCATCAGCTGCAGCACTTCCATCTCGCGGCGGGTCAAGGGAGGGTGGTGGGCCTGAGGGTGACGAGACGCGCCTTGGAGCAAATGGAGCACATCAGGATGGATATAGCTTTCATCGGCGGCGACGCGGCGGATGGCGTCGGCGAGTTCGGCGGGCGTCACCTCTTTGGGCACGTAGCCATCGACCTGGGCTTCCACCGCCGCCTGCACAAGACGGGCGTCCTGCGCGCCGCTCAGGACAAGGATACGGGAGTGCGGCGCCAAACGGCGCAGCTCCGGCGCCACCGCACCGCCGCTGCGATCGGGCAGGGCCAAGTCGAGCAAAATCAGGTCAGGTTGCAACGTCTCGGCCATGTGCAAGGCGGCGGCGGCGGAGCCTGCCTCGCCCACGACGACGAAATCGCGCTGTAACGAAAGCACCATTGTCAGCCCGCGGCGCACAACGGCGTGATCGTCGACGATCAGAATGCGGATCGGCTGCTGTGAATCGCTCATGGTAAAGGTGCGGCGCGCTGCAAGGGGATATCGATGTAAAGTCGCACGCCCTCGCCGGGTCGTGTTTCGTGAAGGAAACGACCGCCCAGCCGCTCTGCGCGGCGACGGATGCCGTCTAGGCCGACGCCGTCCAAGATGGCTGCCTGCGCCGGATCGAAACCAACGCCGTCATCTTCGATGGTCACGGCGACGCCGCCGTTGCACTCTTCAATGGCAATGCGAGCCTGGCAGGCATTGGCGTGGCGGGCGATGTTGGCGATCCCTTCCTGGGCGATCAGCAAAAGTTCGTGGCGGAGGGCGAGAGGCCAGCGGTCGAAGGCCGGCGTCACGTATACATCGAACGCCAGCCGACGCCCGATGCAGAGCGAATTCATGTGCTTACGCAGTCCGGCGGCCAGGCGCCGACTGTCCAACCCGCCCGGGGCCAGCCCCAAAATAGCGCTGCGCATCTGGTGTAGCGCAGCAAAGGCAAGCGGCTCCAGATCGGCAAGCTGCGCTTTGACCTGCGCTGTCGCCCCTGGATGCTGTTCGAGAAGCTGGTTGCAGGCGTTGAGGCCATAGGCAAGGCCAAAAAGCTGTTGCGACACCGAGTCGTGGATGTCGGCGGCGATGCGGTTACGCACCTCCTCAGAGGCCAGCCGTTGCGTGCGCTCAATGCAGAGCCGCAGGCTGCCGAGCGCCACGCTGGCGTGATTGGCGACCAGCGCCAGCGGCGTCCACTTTGCATCTGCAGGCGCAGTAAGCGCTTCTGTCTCCACCAGCAGGACGCCGATCAAGTTGCCGCGCAAATGCAGCGGCGCAACCACGTAAGCTCGCTCGAGCTGGAGCCATTCGTCCAACCCAACTTCTCCGGTGGGCGGCGTCTGGGCGTCGACGGAGATGAACCGCCGCGCATGCACAGCTCGCCTAACCGGACTTTCCTCCGCCTGCCGCAAATCGAGGACAACCTCCTGAGCTGCGCAATGCGCCTCGGCGTCGTTGCGACCGCGGCGCATCCAGCCGATCAGCGACCCATCGCCGTCACTCAGCGCCACGACTGCAGCGTGATAACCCAATTCCTCCACCAGGCCTTTCAGAAGCACCTGCTGCATTTCTACCGGCTCGACCGCCGACTGCAGGCTGAGTGTTAACGATTGTATCAGACGAAGCTGCTGATTCATATGCTCCAGCTCGGCGTTGCTTTGAATGAGTTCTTGCGAGGTCCTGGAGAGTCGAGCGGTCTGTTGGCGCAAGGTTTTCAGCAGGCGAGCCGAATAACCGAAGGTGACAGCGATCAGGTAAATCGTAAAAAGTTGCGTCAGTCCCAGATACAGCTCGATCGAAGAGGGCACGACGACCGTCGGTTGTCGCTGAGCGTAAAAGAGGGCCGAGATGTACATCGGCGTGAAAGCGAACGCCGTGGTCAATCCGCCTCGAATCTTAAAGAAAAAGGCGGCGGCCAGGATCGGCGACAAGGCGTGAAAATAGAAGGGACTGACGGCGCCGCCCGTCAACGCGACCGCTGCAGCAGAGAGCGCCAGATCGACAGCTAACAGCCACGGCGTCTGTTGCAACTGACGATTAAGCGTTCGATGGCGCAGAGAAATCACGGCCGTGATCGCTGCTAGCACCAGGAGCACCCAACCGGTCAACGGCGCCGCAGCAGGCCCAATCCACCAGACGATCAGGGCAGGCGCCAGGCTTGCCCAGCGGAAAAAGAGAAGGACCTGGATGACTTGGTTCGCCGGATCGGCTCGATCGGTCGGATAAGGCTGGCGAGCCAGGTATGTTGAGTCACTTTTCATGGCGATTGCCTCGTTGGCGGAAGGGAACAATAAACTCGGACAGATCCTGTGATTGCGAAAGGGCACCCAACCGGCGACCTTTTATTCTTGCATGACCGATTGCCCCTGCCTTAATTCATCCTCGATTCGATCGATCTGGTGGAGAAGGCCGGATTCAATTGCCAAATGATAGGCTTTCCCGATAAAGTAATTCCATCCTTGAACATCGCGCATGATGCGACAGAGTTTGGCGAAAGTTCGCATGAATAATACACGATGAAGCGGGCCAATTTGAGGAATTTGATCCATGCGGTCGTATTCTCTTGTAAGAACGCGCTTTGCATCTTTGTAATTGCCGTGTTGGAGGTAAGCCTGGGCCAGCGCTTCTGAGTTGAGGAATGAAAGCAAGGGGGCGTACAAATCGCTTCTGCGTTCACAACTGGCGGCAGCTTCATCTGCAAGGTTTTCGACCTCCCCAATCGAGAAGCGCGGCAATTCTGCCATAGATTTGATTTTGTCGCGAAGCACATGGGGCCTCCACAGGTCGCCTTGCTGTTTCATCGCATTCATCGTCTCGGCGCGCGCACAAAACCTTAAAGCTTCTCGAGGTTGTCCCATGTGGTAATACGCAATTGCCTGGGAACGAACCGAGTTAATTGCCAAAGCATCCAACAGTTCACGCTCTTGTCGATATTGTAACGGGTCGAGGCTGTCGATAACAGCACACGCCAGCTTTGCATGCCAAAGCGCATCATCGGGACGATTCAGTACGCACTGGGAATCATGGACGATCAGGCAAAGTTTAATGTAGGCCAGCGGCCCACTTTCTGGGCAAATTTGCCGGAGCAAGTTGCTTGCCATATCTCTGGAGAGCTGATAATACCGACTCGCCAGCTCGTGTTCGGAAGCGAATGTCGCCTGAACGTGGATTTGTTCAACCTCTTCGACCAGTTCGGCCACAGGTCGCTCTAATAGCTCCACTCTCGCTGCGCCATCAGCCTGGATACGTTTTTCGTTGGCTAAGGTCATATGCCAGAGAAGGCGCTCTCGAATCTCCGGAGAAGCGTGAATTGCCTGAGCAATTCTCTGAGCGACTTTCAGAGAGGGTGTCCGGGTTATGGACGCCCTATGGTAAGGATCGCGATCCAGCTTCAGAATATAACTCAGGTAGACAGGTGAAATTTTTGCGCGTTGCGCCAATTTCCGCTTACTTCCGGGCGCACGGAGCAGCTGGTTGAGGATAGCAACATACGTCTCTCTGTGGAACTGAGCCTCTGCTGCGTCGCTGAGGATGCTCACGTCCTTACATTACACTCTTGAAAACACTCTTGAAAATGAACATGGAATTAAACAAAAATTTAGCTTGAGCTGTAGTATACTCAATATTAGCAATACCCTCAATAGACGAGAAAGGCAATCCTCCGGTTGTATGACGTCCGGAGCTAAAGTTCATGCGCACAAGACGACTCTTCATCGTCGCCGCCGCTGTGCTTATCATCTGGGGCGGGTTCATTCTCATTAGGGTGGCACACTCCATCGGCAGAGTGTACGGCGGTTTCATCGTCATCCACGACCTAACCAAAGAGCCGCCGTTCTACGTGGGACACTTTCTCTGGCGCACTGTGCGTTCTTCCCCTTTCTTTTTGCAGGCAGAAGATCATCTGCTGAGCATTCAAGGCCTGCCGCCGGAGACCTATCCGACCATCTACGCTGCTGCGCAGGCAGGCGAACCGATCGAATATGTCGTGGAGCGACGTGGACAGATCTTGACCATCGTCGAACCGGCCTATATTTTCAGCGCTGACGCGTTTTTCGCCGTTTTTGGGATGATCTATCTATTGATGCTCATCACTCTGTTGACCGGCTATGTGCTGTTGCAGTCTCCCTGTCCTCCCTATCGCCAGGTCCTTGCTTTGCTCTGTCTGTTGCCGGCTGCAGCCATCATGCACTTTCTGTGGGCGATGGACAGCTTCGACGGACCTTCGGTGGCGAGCTCCTATTGGTTCTGGCTTTTAGGCATACCGATTCCGGGGCTGGGCGGCGCCATGGTCTTGCACAGCCTTCTGCTCTATCCACAGCCGCAGGGCATCCTTGCGCGGTATCCCTGGCTGGCGAGTTTCCTCTACATGCCGCCGTTGGTGATCGGCGCAGTTGTGCGTATTTTGGTCGAACAAGGAACCCAAGCTCAAGCACTCTCCTTGGTATTATTCAACTCGGTTGTCGTGTATGGCATCCTCTGTGTCGCTGCGACGCTTCTGGTGGGCATCCTCAGGTTTCCGTCGCTGCGACGCAGTCAACACCTCATTGCGTGGAAAAGTGCGCGCGCCCTGCTGCTCGCCCTAAGCGTCCTGCTGCTCGCTCTGGTGCTGATCTGGTGGGTGCCCTATCTACTAAGCGGCGGTCCGTTGATTCCCTACGAGATTTTAATCGCAATGGGCGTCACCTATCCCCTTGGCTTGGTCTATGCCGTCTTTCACAGCAATCTCCTGGCTAAAGCTGAAAGCAAAACTCAGGAGGCAGAGGCGCTGCGCCGTGCGCGCGAACAGATGCTCCATCGCATCGCCGACCGTCTCCACGACCACCTTCTGCCGGAGCTGCAGGGCATCCGCATGATGGTCGAGACACTACAGATTGCCGAGAAGGAGCAGGCGCAGCAGGATCGGCTGAGGGTAATCCAAACTTTACATCATCTTGCGCAAGAAATCCGCAGCATTTTAGACATAACCAAGCCGATCGACTGGTCACAGCACTCGTTAGCAGAAACGTTTACTTGGATAGCTCGGCGCATGACATCGTTACACCCTAATGTGCGTGTTCATCTCGCTGTTGAAGAGATCGATGCTAAGCTGCCGACCCCGGTCAAGGAGGCGCTCTATCATGTCGCAGTGGCTGCGCTCAACAATGCGCTGATGCATGCGCAGCCGAATTCGATATGGCTTCGCCTCCATACCAACCCTATCGGCATCTGCCTTGAAGTCGAAGACGACGGCGTTGGATTTCTATCTGGTTTCGTTCATAGCTTGGCGCCCGATCAACGGCGCATGGGGCTAGAGTCGATGCGCGTTCACGCTACCGAGGTAAGCGGTCTTCTCTCTGTCAAAAGTAGTCCGGGCAAAGGCACACTCGTGAGACTGGATATTCCTTTGGATAACGCCTGATACGGCGATGCAGAATATTTTGTACATCTAAAAGAATCGACAATGCCACTCATTTATAGGAGGTTTTGTCGGCCATGCACCCCTCAGACTTCCGGACACAAGGGGATCGAATCACAGTTGCCTTGGTTGACGATTCCGCAATTTTTTTAGAAGGGCTTGTCCGGCTGTTAGAAAGAGAAGAAGATTTGCAGGTCGTGGCCGTGGCATACAACGCCGCAGACGGGCTTCAAGCCATCCTCGAACGACAGCCGCAAGTTGCAGTGCTTGACCTGCGGCTGCGCCGCAGCGCTTGTGACGACGAATCTCGCCTAGAGACCGGCATCGAACTCCTTCGTCAGATTCACCGAAAGACCGCCACCCTGGCGCTTATCCTGAGCAGCTATCAAACTCCTGCCTGGGTGCGCGCCGCAGCGCAGGCTGGTGCATATGGCTTCTGCGATAAAGATGCACACGCTCAGACACTCATGCTCATGATTCGCACCCTTGCGCGCCAGCAACTCGCGCTTTGGACCCCCCAACAGCAGGCATGGCTGCTGGAGTCTCCTCCTGGATCGCTTACTCAGCGCGAGTTGCAAATCTTGCATCTGGTAGAAAAAGGGTGGAGCGATCGGGCCATTGCCGAACACCTCGGCCTTCACGTCAAAACGATCAGTAAACGCCTGGAGGTCCTGCGCGAAAAATTCGGCGTTCATTCGCGCACAGAGATGGTGCGACGCGCCCGACAGCTTGGGCTTTTTCCTTCAGAATAGTAGGAACTTTTCTTACAGTCCTGCAAGGAAAAGCTCATTTCAAAACTGGAGGGATAAGGGATGGGT
>CALFWA010000321.1 GCA_937928035.1 uncultured Caldilinea sp.
TTCAGAGATGAACGAGGGCGCGTTCTGGAAACCTTTCGGAAAGAATGGTTTCCAGAGCGGACGTGGTTGCGCGTGCAGATGAACCGCAGCGACAGCCAGGCGGGCGTGCTGCGCGGACTACACTACCACTTCCATCAGGTCGATTACTGGTACGTCGCCCAGGGACGCATCCGCGTGGGGCTGGCGGATCTGCGCAAGGATTCTCTCACCTTCGGCGCAAGTGAAATTGTCGAGATGGGCGAACAGAACGAATGTGGTCTTTACATCCCCTCCGGCGTAGCGCACGGTTTCTACGCCCTCACTGACGCCATCTTGATCTACCTTGTCGACAATTATTACGACGGCGGCGATGAGTTCGGCGTGGCGTGGGACGACCCAGACCTGGCCGTGCCCTGGAACGTAAGCGCGCCTATTCTCTCGGAGCGCGATCGCGCCAACCCGCGCCTGCAGGAAATCCCCGCGGAGCAAAGACCGTAACCAAATGACAACGCTTTGATAGATCGAAAAGGAGAACGCCATGAAAGAACAAGTTCGCATCGGCGTCATCGGCGGCAGCGGCGTCTATCAGATGGAGGCGCTGACCGACGTCGAAGAAATCGTGCTGGAAACGCCCTTCGGGGCGCCTTCCGACGCCTATATGGTTGGAACGCTTGCCGGCCAACGGGTCGCCTTTCTGGCCCGCCACGGACGCGGCCATCGCTTCAGCCCCAGTCGCGTCAACTATCGCGCCAACATTTACGGCTTCAAGATGCTCGGTGTTGAGTATCTGATCGGCGTAAGCGCCTGCGGCAGCCTGCGCGAGGACATTGCGCCCGGACACATCGTGATCCCGACTCAGCTTTTTGACCGCACCTACGGACGCAAAGGGAGCTTCTTCGACGATCCTGACGTCGGTACCGACGGCCTAGTTGTGCACGTCGGCGTCGCCGACCCCTTCTGTCCGATGCTCTCCGAAATTTGCTACGAAGCCGTAAGAGAGACAGGCGCGCCGGTGCACTGGGGAGGCAATTTCGTCACGGTCGAGGGGCCGCGCTTCAGCACCAAGGCGGAGAGCCGTGTCTTTCGCGCGTGGGGAATGGACATCATCGGCATGACGACCACGCCTGAAGCGCAGTTAGCGCGTGAGGCAGAGATGAGCTATGCCGTGATGGCGCACGTGACCGATTACGACGTCTGGCACGAGAGCGAAACGCCGGTGACAGTGGAAATGGTCGTCAAAACTTTACTGTCGAACGCCGAAATCGCCAAACGCGCTGTCATGAACGCCATCCGCCGACTCGCAGGGGCGGGCCCCTCTCCACAGGCGTCGGCGCTGCGCGACGCCATTATCACCAATCGTGCCGTGATTCGCGCTGATGTTCTCGAACGTCTCTCCTTGTTGATCGGCAAATACATCCCTGGACCGCAAGTGCCGGCGTAACAGAGCGTATGCGCTTTCAGAGGAATCTGTCTCGGGCAGACACATCTTGATCCTCTTGTCCAATGCCGCCAAATTTGTGTTTGTGCGACGAATGCGCTATACTGATTCTTTGTGAGTTTTAGCGAGTTCAGGCAGAAAAGGAAGGTATGTTGTTATGGCGAAGAAAGGACCGCGTCAGCTGATCAAGATGCGCAGCACTGAAAGCTCGCACATGTACTTGACGACGAAGAATCGACGCAACGATCCGAATCGACTTGAGCTGCGCAAGTACGACCCGATCGTGCGCCGCCATGTCATTTATCGCGAAGCGAAGTAATATTACAAAGCGAAGTAAGCGCATCGCAAAGCAAAGTGCATGCCCCTGTTGGTAAATCGATATGGCAAGGCGCAGGGTGCCCCTGCGCCTGAATTTTTTACGCAACTTTCGATGCCTTCAAAGGCCTTTTGGAAAGAACTTTAGAAACAAACAAAACTTTACGTCGCTGTGAAACCTGACTGGACCAAGCGGACGTTTATGAAATGACCTATCATCAATCCTACATAGCGATTGTGTAGCGGCGTCGTATTCGGTTTGCATAGATGGCAGATAGCAAGATCTGGAAAAATTCTGTAAACTCAACTGCTGAAGGATGCAACCGAAAGGACAAGAACCGCCGCGGTTCATTGGACAGGACACAGAGTGACAGGTATATTCTATGAAGAAAGCATTGATTTCTGTACTCGTGCTTCTGGCAGCGACCGCTTCTGTATCGCGGGTTGTCGCCTCATCTGCGGATTCCCCGAGCGATTCCGCCCGCCCTCAGCAGAGTCGTGCTCGACTCGAAAGCGTTCATTCTTCCTTGTTGCAAGGTGAAACGGTCGCCATTTTTTCGCCTTTTCGTCAGAGCCAATCGCTGACGGTAACGACCAATCTGACGGCGACGGAGCGTCTACCCCAGACGTTGTTGGGCTCCGTCATCCCCACCGTCACAGCGGAGATTACAAGCACGCTCTTACTGACGATGAGCGCAGACAGCCTGGCGGGCGAAGCATCGGAGGTAATCAATCCGCTGGACGATCCTGCGCTGGACGCTCTCTACACGGATGTGCTATCCGGCACGATCATTGCCAACCGCACCAACGCGCCTATTCGCTTTTTTGTCGAAGGCCGCACCCATGAGGTGGCCCCACTGCGCGCAATCGGCCTGGAGCTGCCGCGCAGCACAGCCGTTCTCAACCTCTTCAACTGTGAAGCGACAAAAAGCGACGTCGACGTCGGCTGCTTCTGGGATCCTTACCTCTTGACGCGCGATAACTTCTACGAAGTGGTGATCGGCCAGCAGCTCGGTCAGGATATTCTGCTCTCGTTGCGAAGCGCAGGCGCCCCTCCGACCAATCAAATTTGGATTCAAAATCGCACTGGCGAACGACAGACGGTGATCGTCAACAACGAACTGCATGAAATTGCGCCTGCATCGGTCAGGGAATTTACAGTGCAGCCTGATGAAACGTTGCTTGTCCAACTGCGCACCTGCATCCGAGCTGGAGAACGCTCGGTTTGCGAGTGGACGCCTCAGGGAGTCGAGGCGGGGTTCTATTACGGTCTGACCCGCACCGAGACTCCAGGGCCGAACAACTCGCTCATCGAGGCATTGACGTTAGAGGCCGTTATCGGCCCGAGTGGGGAGACGGTCAAAGCGCCGCCGCAGGCGTTCTGTCGCCTGCGCGTGCCGACTTTGAACGTGCGCAGCGGCCCGGGTCTGGAATTCCCCATCATCGCCAAAATCCGGAGCACGGAGACTGAACCCGGATCCGTGGTCGTGGTCGCCTTCGACGCCACTAAAACCTGGATGCAAGTGACCGAGCGGGTGGCGCGCGATGGCTGGGTGACGGCCAATCCCGAATTCATCCTCTGCGATGGCGGCGTGGCAGACCTCCCTGTCATCGGTCAGCCGATCGCCGATGCAACGCCCAGATCCGGTGAAACTGGGAGCACGGCCGAAGTTTCGCCGTCGGCAACAGTAGCGCTTGCGCCGACGCCAGCACCGGCGAGCGTCCCTGCGCCCCAACCGGCGGCCCCGGCTCCTGCGCCTGCAACCGAAGCGGCTCCTGAAGAATCTGAAGAGCAAATTACGCCCACGCCTGAGGTAGCCGCTGTGCCGGATGGGCTGGCGCGCATTGTCGTCAACAACGGCTTTGACCAGAAGATCCGTTTCACGCTTGACCAGCAATATCGTCCTGAACGGGACAACCTGAGCGGAGAGTGGGATCTGGAGCCCGGCGACTCAGTGACGATCCTGGTCTACCCCGGCACGATCGCTTTCTCCGCCAGCACGGCCTGGCGCGGCCTCTCCGGCAACGCAGAGTTAGTGTTGCAAGAGAAGGAGGAACGTGCGCTCTGGCTGTACTTCGTGCCCGATCCGGTCGAGAAAGATCGTTGGAATTTGCAATATTGATTGGACTTTATTGAACTTTCAGCGCTGCGCCTGGTTCGATCACACTCAATACCCGGCAATGTGCCAGCGCAAAACACCGGGGCGTGAGGCGATCACCCCCAGTGTTTTTTATCGACAAAAATTGCGGCCAGGTTATTTTCGCATGTACCGAACGTACAACTCTCGAGTGATCTCATTCGCAGTTAACTCGAAAACTGCCTCCGGTCCGGCCGGCTGCCCTTGCGGATCGAGCAGTTGGATGCGCCACTCTCCTGCCTGCGGCTCGACGAAAACAACGCTGAAATTGGTAAAGCGCGCATAGGGGCTGGTGTCCTCACGCGTCTGCTCGGGTAGACCGGCAAACGAGACTTCATCGACGACCAGCGCAGATCCCAAATGCTCGACGCGCAGCGAATACCCGCCTAGCCCTAGCTCTGAAGGAGAGTAGATGTATGCGTAGATGCGCACGACATTGGGCGCCAACGACTCGGTCGGGAATTTCGTCGCCTCTTCCAGCGTAAAAGGATAATCGGGCTCAGGCGTTGCGGTAGGGGTAGGCGCCGGCTCCGTTGGCTCCGGTGTCGGTGTAACCGTGGGGGGTTCAGTAGGCGTCGGCGTCGGTGCGGGCGTAGGAGTGTCGGTCGACGTCGCCGTCGGCGTCGGTGTACTTGTAGCAATCGCCGCTGCAATCTGGGTCGGATCCACAGCCTGCTGACCAGGTTGCACAGGACCGACCGGCGCTTGCGGCGCCTCCGGTGCAGTTTGTTCAATTGCCACTGCGCCAGCGCCTCCCGCCGGTGTGGGCGTCCAGGTCGGAATCGGAGTGCGCGTGGGCGTGGCTTCGTTGCGGCCGCCACAGCCTGTCATCAACAGCGCGCTGATCGCTGCCACGAGCAAAAACAGGAGTTTCAGAAATAGGCGATGTTGCAGCCTTCGCAAGCATGCAACCCACTGCATGAATGGCGCATCTACACTTTTCACTCCGAATCCGTTCCTCTCCGCAGCATGTGTTCTCTCCACAGCATGTTGATAAACGCACTGACTCACCATACTAGCGCAAAGATGCCTCCATTCCAAACCTACATAGAAGCCATCCAAAAGAGTGAGAAGGCTGTCAATCCGGGAGGAGCGCATTGGCCTTTCTGTAGATGCCACTCGCAGCGGCGTTGGCTTCTCGCGTGAGAGGGCAGTCAATCCGGTAAGAGCGTATTGGTCCTGAGGTTGGTCTTATTCAAGGCGCTCCCGTAGCATAGCCGTTAAGGTACTGAAAACTGACAGCATCTTGAAAGTTTTTTTAATGGATGTAGCTTGCTATACTTTGGATGTGATTTTACGGCCGTAAATCAGCATCGTTACTTGCCTGAAAGTCGGCCCTACAGAATTCATCTTATTATCCTGCATCCCCCGATGTTATAATCCCCCGATGTTATGAATAATGTTTATGAGTCGCAATTCAGAAATTTAGGCACTATCCATCACTATCCATGTAGACGGGAAAAAACTCACAAACAGAACAGATGTAAACGGAGACAAATATGTCATCGTCGCTTTCATCGCAGCCCGTTTTGTCCTCGTTGAACCTATTGTGCGATCCTCACTGTCGGTCTCCACATCGCTCTGGGTCCACCTCTGAACTCATAGCATTTATCTACGCAGAAAGGCACTCCTATCGTGCGTTGATGCTGCTGCAATTGCTAGGAGGCGAACAGCGGCAGTTCAGCGCAGCAACTTTAGCGAATTCAGAGCTAGAAGAACTCTCTAGATGCAGCTTTATTCTCCTGGACGCCTACAACATGGCGGCGGTCGAAGTACAGGAGACCATTGCGTGGATACGCAGCGCAACGCTTGCACCGCTGGTGGTTTTGACGGCGCGCGATCCGGACTTTGAGGTAGCAGTGTTGCGGGCCGGCGCTGACACGGTCATTGCCTTCAGCGAATCGCTGGAGGTGAGCCTTGCACTGTGCAGAGCGACGATTCGCCGACGCAATCGACAGATAGAGAGAATGTAGGATAGTCTAGAGGATAGGCTGTTCCCAGGACATAAGCCCTGGAGGATCAAGGGCGGCGGAGACCACTACACTGAACTCCTCCGGATAGTCCTTGCCTTGCCGAAGGCTCAACGGCTCTGAGCAGCATGGGGAGTGCTCAGAGCCGTTGGACCCAGCTCACCAAAACTAACGCGTGACAACCGGTAGATAGAGCTTGACCTGGCCAACGACGATGCGCAGCGGCAGCTCGACGGTGATCGGGCCGTTGATCGCCCGAATCGGGATCGTGTAGACGCCCTCTGGCGCATCCGGCGCTGCAAAGATGGCGAGCGTCAGCGGCTGGTTGAAATCGTTGCGCTGGCTGGCCGCCTGCACGGTGGGAGAACCGTCTGGCGCCACGCGTGCAACGCTCACGATAGAATCCTTTCGACCGGTCGGCGGCGTAGCCGGCGTCAATCGTCCGCGCGGGGAGATGTAGCCATCGCTCAAACGCCGCATCTGTGCATCGACGAACTCCACATCCACCTCAGGGGGCAGGTTCCACAGGTCGGCCTCCACCATCACCTCGTAGAAGACATCGGGCGACATCGACAAGATAATGGTGTGCAGCGACTGGCCGCCTAGAGGCACGTTGACCGTGTCGCCATCAAGATGGAAGAGGGACAGGGACCCCAACGGCACGATAATCTCACGGCTCTGCGACCACGAAATGCGATTCGTATCGTAGTCAATGGCGCCCACCCGCAGGCGATAGGTGCTGTCCGGCGCCACCTCGCGCCAGCCTGAGAAGCCGACCACGCCGAGGAAGTTGTTCTCGTCGTCGTACATCTCGTAGATCGAGTCGCCGACGGTGATCAGCTGCGTCGCTGTGATTGTCGGCGAGCTGATCGGCGCAATCTCGACCACGTAGCCATCGGTGTCGGGATGATGGCTCGGCGTCCACTCGAAGTAGAGCGGGTAGGAGTCCTTCAGCACCCATTTACCCCATTCGCCGTCGCTCCACTCTTCGCACTTCGGGTCACTTTCCGGCGGATTGCATACGTCGGGCTGTGTTTGCCACATATAGATTTCGACCTGGAGTTCCGGCGTCACGACGGCTGTGGCGAAGTGGTTGAGGAAAGTCGCAGTGTGGTCGATGTGAATCGGAACGGCGCCCGCGTACTGGACCAACGGATCGAAGTTGGCGGCGGCGATGCGCACCTCGCGGCTGCCGGCGGCCATCACCAACGCCGGCGACGCTGCGTATTGATTGACCGATGGGCTGACGCCGTCTTCCACCTGCGCCCAGATGTAATACTCGCCGCTGCTGAGGAAAGAGAGGTCGAGCGCATGGACGATCGGTTGGCTGCCGTTGAGCCGGTTCAGGTCGCCGATCTCGATGCTCTCTACTTCCTCGCCATGGAACTGTGGAATTGTCTGTGGGACGGCGATGCCATCGTTGTCGGTCATCACGGCGGTCACCGTGATCGGCGCCTGCGCCACGAAAAAGGTAACTTTCGTCGGCGCGTAGTCTGACTGCAGGCGCAGCGAGACGTCGACCGTATGGGGGGCGCCGGCGCGCGGTTGCGCCACGAAGTTGCTGATTACCGGCGGGTTTGCGGCGTTGAGCACAGCCACGCGCCAGGTCGGGATCGATGTGTCGCCCAGCAGCTTCACCTGCCAGGTCCCCACCGGCGCCTGATCGACGATGAACTCCTTGAAGGTCAGCGCCGTGTGCGCCACTTCCACCAGCTCGTTAAGATTGGCGATGGCGACGTCGTTGTTGCTCTCATCCTTCGCCACCTGGCTGCTGGCGACCAGGGCGCGATGGTCGCCCTGCACCAGCGTCAGCGTGCCGGTAAGCACGACCGTGTTGCCGGCGTCGCGCACTTCGGCGTTGTAGACGCCGGCGGGCAGCTCGACGTAGGCAGTGGCCTGGCCGGGCGTCGCCTGGCCGATCAACTGGCTGTTGACAAAGAGGCGTAGCGGATCGTTGCGGTTTCCTAGCACGTTAATGAAGCGCACCAGGCCCTTGCCATGCCCGCTGGGCGGGACGCGACTGTCGCTGAAGACGGTGGCGCTCAACTGGTTGGCGCTGTTATAATGCAGCAACACGGTCGAATCTGTGCCGGTGACAGCGTTGACCGAGGCTGACACAGCAGGCAGACCGGTGGGGTTGGTCGGTTCAATTGTCACTGTGCGCGTGCCGGGCGTCACCATGACATAGGGCGACGCATAGACTAGATTTGTCCCGGCGTTGACGCCATCCACCTTCAGTGTGACTGTGACAGGCGTGAGCACCGCCGATGCAAAGCGTATACGCGCGTCCGTTTCGCCGGCAGCGGCGGTGAAGGTGTAGCGTTCGCTGTAATCGATCGTCAGTCCTTCGGGCGATGAACCGAAATTGGCGAGCGTGATCTCCGTTCCGTTGGGCGTAAAGAGGCTCGGCGTCAGCGGTTCGGTCATGCTGATACTGAAAATGGTGTCGGTCTGCGTGATCACCTGCGTGGTGGTGATGGCGTCAAGGGCAGCCGCGGCCTGCACGCCGCCCTGATCGAGCGCAGCGTTGCGCATCGCCGAGAGTTCGGCCGGGGAGCGATTGATCACCCCCACCGGCGTCTTGAGTACCAGCATGTTGGCATTGACCTGTGTGGCGGCAATCTGTACGCCGGAGGCCATTACCACGGCGTCGCCGGCGCTGGCGGCCTGTACGGCCATAGCCTGCAACACGCTGGGCGCGTCGAGCACATAGCCGTTGACGTTGCCGAGCGTCACGCGGCCGTTGGTCAAGTCGAGGAAGACGCCGGTGGAGTAGGCCAGGAAATGGACGGCGCCCTTAATTCCCCAGAGATTGTTCTTGAAGCGGCCAATATCGGCCTGTCCGCCGCCCAGCCAGAGTTCATTGGGAGGAATGCTCAGGCAGCTATAGCACCAGTTGACGCCGCAGGGATAGGAGACCTGGCGCCAACCGAAGAACCAGATCCAGCCAGTGCACATGCGCACCCCACAGGGCAGCCAGCTACAGGATTCGTAGATTTCGCCCTTTTTGATGTACCAGCCAGCGCGGCCGGAGCCGGTGACATAAACGGGACCGCTGCTGTAGGCGTAGTAGGTCTGGCCGGAGCCCCAGACGCGTACTTCACCTTCAAAGCGAATCGGAACGCCGGCGATGCCGCCGATTCCGCCGACATAGGCGCGAAAGCCCTGCGAAGCAGAGTAGCTGATTTCGGCGTTCGCCGCTTCCATGATGAAAAACTTCAGCGCTGCGCGCAGCCCCAGGCCTAGCTCCGGCGCAAATTGCATGCGCGCATCGCCGTCGACGCGGATTGCGGAGCCGAGCACCGGGAGCGAAAGGGTGCTGGTCTCGATAGTGACGCCGATGTTGATGGCGGTGTCGTGCGTCGTAACCGTGATGCTGCCGCGCACGCCGGTCAGCCAGATTGTGCCGCCCGCGTAGCCCTGGTCGAGATTGATGCCAGGAAAATAGCGCAGGCTCAGCCCCACTTCGCTGAGACAGGCGGGTCCAAAGAAGCAGCCGTCCACTGCGTCCGGCGCATCGGCGCCCAGGATGTGACTGACAGGAATCGGAACGCGTTCGCCGGTGTCGGCAGGCAAAACCTGAATCACCATAGCGCCAGCAGCATTGACGAAGATGGAAAATCTTGCAGAAATTGCTACAGCACCGGAGAGGTCTTTTCCGGTGATCTGGTTGGATGGTGCGCCTTCGAGCTTCATGTAGGGTAGCCAAAGTTTGCCTTCGACTGTAAACTTGAAGCCGTTCGCTTCAGAGACAAGGTCGCCATAGAGACCGAGTAGGCTCAGTCCGCTGGGCACTTTGAAGGCAGGCAGGTTAAAGGCGTTGCGCACGCCGGCTGAAACTAACTCGTCGGAGAGGCGTAGACCGTTGCGGTCGATCTTGGGGGTGATCTGGACGGGAACTGTGCCGCCACCCAGTTCTGCAGGGGCGGTCAACGTGGCGTCGCCGAGCGTCACCTTGTCAGGATAGACGCGGGCGGCAGCGGAACGCAAGGTCAAACCGGCCACGTTGAGAGTGATCGGATCGACCGAAGTGCTGATAAACTGATCCCAGCCGTCGACGTCGCCGCGCACGGCGACGCGAATGTCGTTGCCCGGCAATCGAATCCGCAGCTGCCCCTGCAGGCCGCATGCGCCGCCGCTCGGATCGACACGGGTCATGTCTTCGAGGCTCACCGACACATTGTTCGAGGCGTTTTCAAAGATGGTGAAACTGCCGCCGTTGCACTTGGAGGTGGGCGAAAAGGGTGCCTGCGTAGCGCTGAGACTTTGCGGAGCAGGGTGTGCGGCGGACGACGCTGCTGCGTGCGCCGCCTGTACCGTTACCATGAGCAAACACATCGCCCAGAACGGAACGAGCCAGCGTAGCCTCGTCTGCGTTCTGGAGCGAACAGTCTTCGATTGCGCAATCCAAACCGAAGGGGCGCTTTGATGCATAGTTTCTCCTTTGCTAAAACAAGTGTGTTCGGAAAATAGGTCCGTATGACACAGCGCCTTACATCTTCGTAATCTTTGCGTGCCAGCAATAGGATAATAGGGCAATTGCGCTACGAAAACGCTACAGAGAAACAGAAAAGCCTGAAGCCACTGTAGGTTTCTATTCTCGTCAGATCATGCACTGGCAACTTTATCTGTTCGGTGGATTTCAATTCGCAATCCATGGACAAGTCACCGATGAATTTGAGGCGGACAGCGCGCGTGCGCTCTGCGCCTATCTCTTCATGCACAGCGGCGAAACGCTGCGTCGCGAGCGGTTGGCCGCGCTCTTTTGGCCCGACCAGCCGCAGGCTGGCGCACTGCGCAACTTGCGCACTGCGCTCAGCCGAATGCGTCGCGGCCTCGGCTCGCTGAGCGACGCCCTGCAGAGCGACAACCAGACGGTGACCTTTCTGCCGCCGCCTGAAGCATGGGTGGATGCGCTGACGGCGACTGCGCTCGTCGCTGAGGTGGAAACTCATCCTCATCGACGCCTGACGGGCTGTCCCCTTTGCATCGAAAAATTGCAGCGTCTCGCCGGGCTGTATCGAGGAGAATTTTTGGCAGGCTTCACCCAGGAAAGTGAATTGTTCGAGGAGTGGGTGGCGACGCAGCGCGAAATCTATCACCGGGCCGCAATCCAGGCGTTCGACACCCTGGCCAACCATCACCTGCTGCGTCAAGAGTGGGTGAGCGTGCAACGCTGCGCACAGCGGGCGTTGCAGTTGGAGCCCTGGCGCGAGGAAAGTCATCGTCATCTGATGCTGGCCCTGGTCGGTCAGGGCCAACGCAGCGCAGCGCTGCGACAATTCCAGCTCTGCCTGGAAATTCTGCGTCACGAGTTCGGCGCGCCTCCCCAGCCGGAGACGACCAGGCTTTATGAAAAGATCCTGCGTCAGGGCGCCGCAGAGGCTAAAACGCACAACGTTCGCCCTCCGATGCAACTGGCGCCGACCGGCGCGCACTGGCTCGACGATCTGCCGTTGGTCGGTCGCGAGCAAGAACTCGCAACCTTGCTGGATCTGTTGGTTTCGCCGACGACGCGCCTGGTCTCCGTGGTGGGGGAAGGAGGCGTCGGCAAGACGCGGCTGGCGCTGCGCACCGCGCGGCGCGCAGCGCTGTGTTTCAACGATGGCGCGTTCTATGTCAGCTTGAACCCAGAAGAGCAGACGGACGCGCAGGGTCTACAATCCATAGAAGCCGCCGCGCGCGTGGCGCAGCACATCGCCCTGGCCTGTGCAATTCCTCTTGACGAAAAAGAAAACTACGTCGAGAGCGTGCTGGCGTTTTTACGGAAGCGCAGCGCACTGCTGCTGCTCGATAGTTTCGAGCAACATGAGGAGGCGACACCTTTTCTCCTGACGCTTCTTGCGAATGCGCCCGGATGCGCGCTATTGGTGACGGCGCATCGACCGCTGAATGTGCGGCTGGAGCATGTGCTGCGGCTAGAAGGATTGGACGTCACCCTCCACGCCGACACGCAGGCTGACATCCCAAACGGCCTTGCCCTCTTTGACGCACTGGCCCGACGTCGCAGCATCGTCGACGTGCTGGACAAAGCGCATCAGACTGCAGTGGCGCAAATCTGCCAGGCGGTGGGCGGGCTGCCCCTAGGCATCGAGCTGGCAGTCGCCTGCTTGCCCCACATCGACCGCTTGCAAAGGAGCGCCTGGTCCACCGAGGCATTGGCACAGCTCTTGGAGCGCGCCGCTGAGCCGGATGCGCAAACCATGTTGGATTTGCCTCCCCGCCATCGCGGGTTGCGCGCGCTCTTTCAGACTGCGTGGCGCCTTCTCGATCCGATCCTCCAACAGACGCTGGCGAACGTGGCCCTCTTTCGCACCGCCTTCTCTGCGGAGGCGGCAGCGGCCGTGCTGGGCCTCCCAAAAACCGAAGAGGCCGGCCGTCTCCTCTCGGCGTTGATGGAGCGTTCGCTCTTGCAGCCGGGCCATCAAGGGCGATTTCAACTGCACGACCGCGTTCGTCGCTTTGCCGCAGAGCAACTGGCCGCTTCTGCGACGCATTCGCTCGTTCGTGAACGGTATACAGCCCTCTTTCTCCAAAAGTTGGCGTCGGCGGAGCCAGCGCTAGACGGCGAAAACGCCGCCGCCGTTCAGCAAGGGCTGGCGCTCGAAATGGAGGATTTGCTGGCAGCCTGGCGCAACGCCCTGGAGGATCATCGATGGGAGCTGCTCGCAGATGCAGCGTCCGTCTTTGTGCGGTTTCACGCCTTGCGTGGGCTGTACATTGAAGGCGAGCGCTTGCTGAACGAGTCCGTGCAGTCGCTGCGCAAGGCCCGCTTTGAAGCAACTACTTTACACTCCAGTTTACACTCCAGCTCTCTGGCCGCAGACGAACGTCAGACGCAGGCGTTGCATGCAATTGAACCGACGAAGCACCGGAGCAATGCAACATGGACTGCGTCATTCCAGCAGAACGACGGGGCGTCCACAATGCTCGCTCATGCGCTGGCGCGGCTGCTCATCGCCTGGAGCCGACTGTTGGCGCGCCTGAACCGAGGGGAACTCGCCGAAGTCGCGCTGCGTGAGGCGCTAGAACTGACGGATGCGCCCAACGTGCGCGCAGATGCATTGATCGATCTGGGCTGGTGCATCTTCCATCTCGGGCGCACCTCAGATGCAATGGAACCGCTGCGCCAGGCGCTGCAGCTCGCCGATCGCCTCGAAGACGCTCGACGCCGCGCCTACGCGCTCAACGGGCTGGCAGCGCTGACGCAACGACGCGGAGAGAATGAACAGACGCGAAACCTTCTCCTAGAGGCACTGTCTCTGGTGCGCCAGGAGGGTGACCTGACAATGGCCGCCGTCATTCTCGGCAATCTGAGCATTCACTGCAATGAGGTAGGCGACCATGCTCAGGAGCTTGCATTTCTGAAAGAAGCGCTGGCCATTCATCAGGCCCAGCGCAACGCGCGCATGGAGGCCAACACGCTGTACATGCTCGGGATTCACTACGACGCCCGCGGTCAATATTCTGAAGCGCAGACGCATTACCAACAAGCGCTGAGATTAGCTGAATCGTTCGGCGACCGTTTCGCCATGCTGGAAATCTGGATCAACATCGGCATTTCACGCGACCAGATGGGCGATTACACCGGCGCGCTCGCAGCAACGCAACATGCGCTGACCCTCGAACGCGAGGCCAACAATCCTCAGGCGCGCTGCGCAATCTTCGCCAACCTGAGCCTGCACTATCACCATCTCGGCGAACAGCTCCAGGCGCTGCGCTATGCGCAACAAGCGATTGAGCTGGCAAATGCAATCGAAATGCCGTTGATGGCGGCCTATGGCCACGATTTTCGAGGACATGCGCTGCTGGCGCTAGGTCGCAACAACGAGGCGGAGGAAGCCTATCGACAGGCCTTGCACCTGCGTGAGCAAAGAGGGCTGTCCATCCTGGGGCTGGAATCGCGCGCAGGGTTGGCGCGCGTGGCGCTGGCGCGCAGCGATGTAAAGGCCGCCGCAGCATGGGCGGAGCCAATCGCCGAACACATCTTGAACGCCACATTGGAAGGATTGGAAGAGCCGTTGCGCGCCTACTGGACGGTCTACCAGGTCCTGCGCGCCGCCCATGATCCTCGACAAGAGCTTGTCCTTCAGCGTGCGACAGCGTTGATTCAGACGCGTGCAGAACTAATTTCAGACGTCGCCGGGCGACAGCTCTATCTTTCTCAAGTGGAAGCACACCGCGAGCTGCTCCGAACCGCAAACATTAGAAAAGGAGAATGATGGAATTCACAGACACCTTCGTCGAAGTGGCAATCATCTTGGCCATGGCCACAGCATTAGGCTTCATTGGCCAATGGTTGCGTCAACCGTTGCTGATCATGTTTCTGGCGACGGGCATCCTTGCCGGCTCGTCCTTCTTCGGCGTCATCACAAGCTACGAGGAAATCGAGCTGCTTGCCCAGATCGGCGTCGCCGTGTTGCTCTTCATCGTCGGCCTAAAATTAGACCTCAGCCTGATCCGTACAATCGGACCGGTGGCGCTGGCGACGGGGCTAGGGCAGATCATCTTCACTTCGGCCATCGGCTTTGTGATTGCGCTGGCGCTGGGGATGTCGGGCATCAGCGCGGCCTACGTCGCCGTGGCGCTGACCTTTTCCAGTACGATCATTATTGTCAAGCTCCTCTCCGACAAGCGCGAGGTCGATTCGCTGCACGGCCAGATCGCCATCGGTTTCCTCATCGTCCAGGACATCGCAGCCATCCTGGCGCTGGTGGCGCTGACGACCTTCGGCTCCACCGTCGCCGCAGAGGATGTGCTGATCGGCGAGACGCTGCTGTTGCTTGCAAAAGGCGTCGGCCTGCTGGTCGGCGTCGCCCTCCTGATGCGCTATGTGCTGCCGGGGTTAACACGACGTATGGCCAGCTCTTCCGAGATGCTCGTGCTCTTCGCCATCGCCTGGGCCGTCTTCCTCGGCGCGGCCAGCGAATGGCTTGGCTATACAAAAGAAGTCGGCGCGTTTTTGGGCGGCGTCTCGCTGGCCTCCACCGTCTATCGCGACGCCATCGGCTCGCGGTTGACCACGCTGCGCGACTTTCTGCTGCTCTTTTTCTTCATCGACCTCGGCGCTCGGTTGGACTGGTCTACCGTCGGCGCGCAGTTAGTCGACGCCCTGATCTTCTCGCTCTTTGTCCTGATCGGAAACCCCCTGATCGTGTTGGTGATCATGGGTATCATGGGCTATCGACGGCGCACCAGCTTTTTGGCCGGGTTGACCGTCGCCCAGATCAGCGAATTTTCTTTAATCGTTGCCTCCCTAGGATTGAGCCTTGGTCATATTTCACAGGAGACAATGGGACTCATCACGCTCGTCGGCGTGGTGACGATCTTCCTATCGACCTACATGATCCTCTACTCAAGCCAGCTTTACAACTTGCTTTCTGAACCTCTCAAGATCTTCGAACGCCGCAACCCGTATCGGGAAGCTGCCATCGATACGTTGGACGTCAACATGCCGGAGGTAGATGTGATCTTGATTGGGCTAGGCAATTACGGCAGCGCACTGGCAGAGCAGCTACTACGCCGACGCAAGACGCTGGTAGGAGTGGACTTTGCCCCCGATGCACTTCAAAAGTGGCGGGCGCGTGGGGTAGAGGTACTCTACGGAGACATTGAAGACCCGGAGCTACTGGGGCATCTTCCCCTTAACCAGGCCCGCTGGGTCGTCAACTCCATCCGTTCGCGCGAGCTGAACCTGGCGCTCATTCATCACCTGCGCGATGCGCGCTTCGACGGCGGCGTGGCGGTGACTGCACTCAATCAGGAGGAGGCAGACCTTTTCAAAACTGCTGGCGCCGATATCGTCTTTCGTCCCTTTGTCGACGCGGCCGAGCAGGCCGCCGACGCATTGACGCACGCCATGGAGTTCCTGCCCGATCACGTCAACTGGCCGATCACCTTCCGAGAGGTGCGCATCCGCAGCGAATCGGCAGTCGTCGGCCAGACGCTGCGCAATCTTCCTCTGCGCACAGAAACCGGCGTCTCCGTGCTGGCGGTAAGTCGTGCTGGCCGCGTCTACTACGATCCCGGTCCGGACTTTCAGATTTTTCCAGGCGATCGCGTCGTGCTGATGGGGCCGGAGGAAGCGCTGGAAGACGCCGAGCTGATCCTGAACGAGCCAGAACCGCATGTCGAAGAGGAGTTCACCAACCATTTCGTGTTGGCCGAAGTGCGCGTGGGAGAGCACTCGCCTCTGGCCGGGCGCACGCTGGCGGAATTGCAATTCCGTCAGAAACATGGGGCTACCGTGGTGGGCGTACGTCGCAACGGCGAGGACATCACGACCATCACCCCGTCACAGCAAATCATGGCGGGCGACTGTTTGATCGTCGTGGGCTTCGCAGATCGCGTGAAGGAATTGAAGATGCAGGAGCCGCTATAGAGGGGCGTGTTGCATAGTGCGCCGGCGCTGACGGAGTGCAGGACACGCACCACGCAACACTTCTAATGCTGCGCCAGCTTTTTGCGCATGCGCACATACTGGGCATAGTCGATCGGCTTGCGGCGGCGAATGTAGTCCCGCGTCGTTGGCGCGCGCTGCTGCACATCGAGGATGCGCTCGGTCACGCGCAGGTCGAAAGCGTCCGAGCCGGCGCCGCTGCCGTAGCTGACCACCAAGATGCGTTGGCCGGGCTGCGCCTCGTCGAGCACGGCGGAAAGCCCGATCAACGCAGAGCCGGCGTAGGTGTTGCCGATCTCGGCGACGAGCAAGCCGGTCTTCCATTGCGCCGGCCGGAAGCCCAGCTCCTCCAGCGCGCGCACCGGGAACTTGGGGTTCGGCTGGTGCACGATCACATGGTCATAATCCTCCGGCTTGCTCTCCATCACCCGCATCATCTCCTCCGCTGCGGGGATGACGTGGCCGAAGTAGCCGGGGTCGCCGCTGAACCGTTCGGCGTGGCTGGGATAGTGGGTGGTCGGCCGACGCCAGAAGTCTGTCGTGTCGGAGACGTAGCTCAAGCTGCGCAGGATGACGGCGACCGCTTCTGCTTCCGGGCCGACGATGAAAGCTGCGCCGCCTGCGCCCGCCGTGTATTCGAGCGCGTCGCCAGGGCGTCCCTGGGCGGTGTCCATGCCGATGGCGAGCGTATAGTCGGCCATGCCGCTGCCGACGAAGCCGATGGCCGCCTGCAGCGCCTCGGTGCCCGCCTTGCAGGCGAACTGCCAGTCGGCGGCGAGGGTGGCCGGCGTGGCGCCGATCGCCTCGGCCACAATTGTGCCCGTGGGCTTCACGGCGTAGGGATGGCTTTCGCTGCCCACCCACACCGCCGCCAACCGGTGCGGTTCGATGCCGGCGCGGGCCAGAGCATTGCGCGCCGCCTCGACGCTCATCGTCGCAGTGTCTTCATCCAGACCGGGCACCGCCTTCTCTCGCACCGGGCTTTTGGCGTTGCCGTCGGTCCACACCCGGCTGATTTCGCTGCCCGGCAGCCGATAGCGCGGCACGTAGGCGCCATAACCGACGATGCCCACCGGTCGAATCGGTCGATTCAACATAGCTTCACGTCCCCTTCAACAATTCTTGCGCCCGTTCAACGCGAATCTGTCCTTCCGCCGCCAGTTGCGCCGCAATGCGGTCGATGTCGTCGCCGGTGGCGCCGGCGGCGATCGCCACCTGCCGCGCATGCAGCGCCATGTGGCCGCGCTGGATGCCCTCGGTCGCCAGGGCGCGGATGGCGGCCAGATTTTGCGCCAGCCCGACGGCGACCATGATTTCAGCCAGCTCCCTTGCGCTGGAGACGCCGAGAATTTTCA
>CALFWA010000322.1 GCA_937928035.1 uncultured Caldilinea sp.
GCCAGGATGCGCGCCAGGTCGGCCTCGTTGGGAATGGCGCCGCAGCTGATGGGCAGGATCAGGTCGCCGCTGACCAGCGTCTCGTGCCGCTTGCCATCGTTGCAAGCGTCGGGCACCTCCGCCATTTTGACGCCGGGGCCCACGGTCAGCCAGGTGCTGACGATCGGCCTGGCGACGGTCTGCGCCGCAGCTGTTTGCGTCGGCGCGCGCTGCGCGACAGGAGCCGATGGGGCAGCGCGACGTTCGGCCGCGCCCTGCTTGATCCATTCGTAGATCAGTTGCTGCTCATTGGGCGGAAGTGGGCCGGTCACGGGCATTTTGCCCTGGCTCACCATTTCCCACAATTTGGATGCCTCCGGATCGCCTGGGATCACGACGGGGCCGTTGTCGCTTCCGGCCATCACCCCGCGGTAGGTGGTGGTCTGCAACCCCATGATGCGCGCAGCTGCGCTGTGACAGGCGGCGCAGCTACGGTCGAAGATCGGCTGGATATCCTCCACGAAGCCGATCTGTGGCCCCTGCGCGATAGGGACGGCGGGCGTCGGCGTCGGCAAGAGGGCGGCGAGCGTCGGCGTTTGGGGTGCAGCCGCCTCAACCTGCTCCACAACCGTGTAGCCGACAATTTCCACCAAAGAGCCGCGCTCGATCTTGCCGACGCGGCAGGAGTCGACGTTCGGTTGACTGCGCACGTTGGTGGTCTGCAGCGTGGCGCCGAAGGCCGAGGCGCCTAGGTCGATGCATGCTTTGAGTTCGTCCAAATTGTCGATCAGTTGAACGTTGCGGTAGGGCTGCCCCAGGAGGTTGGGGTCGAGGATCGGCGGCCTGGGCCCCCCGCTCAGTGGGGTTGGCCCGCTCAACACCGCGGCCAAGGCGCCGCTGCAGCCGGCCAGCAAAGTCGCCGAAAAGACGAGCATCCAGATTGTGCGAATCCTGACAACCATTTGTAAAAACCTCTCCCATATCAAACGTTGCGCTATTGCTCCGCAACTGCCTTCTGCACCTCGGAGGCGAACCATGCACGCGCCTGGGCGATATCCGCGTGAATTTGCCTCACCAGATCATTGAGGCTGGGGAAACGCATCTCCCCGCGCAGCCGACTCAAGAAATCCACCGCCAACGTGCGGCCGTATAGGTCGTCGATCTCGTCGGGCGGCGGGAAGTCGAGAATGTGCGTCTCCACGCGACGGTGCAGGCCGTCCACCGTGGGGCGAACGCCGATGTTGGTGACGCTTGGATAAATATCGATCCGCTCGAAGGAGGCGATCAGCGTGCGCGTCACGTAGACGCCGTCGGCAGGGAGAACCTTTTCCGGCGGCGTGCGCAGATTGGCGGTGGGAATGCCAACCTGACGCCCGCGCTGGTCGCCGTGCTCCACCACGCCCACCACTCGATAGGGGCGTCCTAGCAAGGCGGTCACCCTCGCCACCTCGCCTTCGTTCAACAGGGCGCGGATGCGGCTGCTGCGCACGATCTCTTCCTGGATGGCGATCGGCTCGATCACCTCCACTGTAAAGTCCATGGCGGCTCCCAGCGCGCGTAGCGAAGGTAGGTCGCCGCTGCGGTTGCGGCCCAGGGCAAAATCCGGCCCCACCACCAGCACCGCCAACCCCAGATGTTTTTTGAGAAGGGTCATGAACGCTTCCGGCGTGAGCTGGGCGATTTCGTGGGTGAAAGGTTGGATGATCCCATAGGCGACGCCGAGGCCGGCCGCAATCTCCAGGCGCTCCATCGGCGTCGTCAGCAGGTGAAGCGAGACCTCCGGCCGCAGCACGCGCGCCGGATGAGGATCGAAGGTGAGAATGGCCGTCGCCACCGGTCGTCCCTGTTCTTGCTCAAGACGCGCGGCGATGGCTTTCATGGAAGTGAGCAGCGCCTGATGGCCCAGGTGGACGCCGTCGAAGTTGCCGATGGTCAGCACCGTGGGGCCGTCAAGCTGCGCCTGACGCAAATCGGTGAAGATGCGCATAATCCTCGTTTCTTGTGGGTCGCGCTGTTATCCCAACCATTTTTCTGCTTTCCAGCGCCAGCCGGCGCTAGACGCTCCATCGTCAAGTCGACGCATGATGCCGATGAAGCGGTTCCGTCTGTCTTTGGCAACCGCCAGTCGCCGTTCCGGGTCGCATGCGCCTTCCGTCAGTAAGACGACCTGCCCGTGGCCCAGACGGCGCAATGTCTCGTCGTCCAGGCGATGGGCGGGCAGCGGGAGCCGTTCGCCGACAGGGAGGAGCAGGTCGGCCAGCCGTCCTTCTCGGCAGGCCTGCTCGACGGCTGCAAGGCCGTGCGCCTCCTCGATGCGAAATTCGCCGAGGCGCGTGCGGCGCAACGCCTGTAGGTAGGCCGCCGACCCCAATGCGCGGCCCAGATCGCGCGCCAGGCTGCGAATGTAGGCGCCGGCCGAACATTCGACTTCCAGCGTGATGCGGTCGGGCGGCGTGAGTTCGACCAGGTCGATGGCGTGGAAGGCGACGGTGCGTACCGGCGCTGCGATGGCTTCCCCTCGGCGCGCGCGTCGATAGAGCGTCTCCCCTTGTTGCTTGATGGCTGAATAGAGCGGGACCTGCTGTTCGACGTTTCCGAGAAAGGAGGTCAGTGCGCGTTGGATGATCGCGGGGTCGAGCGTCGGCGTCGGCGCCGTTTCGATCACTCGACCGGTGGCGTCGTCGGTGTCGGTGGCTGCGCCGAAGACGACCACCGCGCGATATCTTTTGCGCTGATGTTGATAGAACTCCGCCAGCCGCGTGGCCTTGCCCAGGCAGAGCAACAACAGGCCGCTGGCCAGTGGGTCGAGCGTGCCGGTGTGCCCGATCCGCCGTTGCCCGCTCCATCTTCGCACGCGCGCCACCACATCATGGCTGGAGAGCAGCCGCCTCGAAACATCGTCAGAGGCGGTCGTCGGCTCGCCCTGCGCCGGCTTCGGCGCGAGGTCATCGCAGCCCGGCTTATCTACGACCAGCAGTCCATCCATCGATTGATGGTCTTTGTTGTCGTTTATCGTCTGCATTGTTTGGGGCATCTCGTTCAGACCCAGGCGTCGCCTTCGATTGCCGTCTCTTGTCGCTTGCGCTCTTGAATCAGCAGCGCCACCACTCGGTCGACGACTTCGGCGAGCGAACCGGGCAGGGTGCAACCGCTGGCGGGAGCATGCCCGCCGCCGCCGAGCTGAAAGGCCAGGTCGCCGACGTTGAAGCCCGGCTTGGCGCGAAAGCTGCACTCTACAATGGGCCTGCCCGTTTCATCACGTTTTTCGGTGAAAATGGCGCTCATGTCCGCCTCCTCCACCGAAGCGAGAACGCTGTTTAGGCGCGGGTCGTCGTCTTCACAATTTGCAGCGCGCAGCTGCTCCTGCGTCACCGCCGCCCAGACGACGCGCTCGCGCAGTTGCACGCCGGGCAGCACGTCGCCCCATAGCCGCAGGATGCGGAAGGGCAGGCGATTTAAGGTCTTCTGCACGATCCAGGGGAGGCTGGCGCCTTTGCGCTG
>CALFWA010000323.1:0-7500 GCA_937928035.1 uncultured Caldilinea sp.
CGCCATGGCTTGAAGCTTCCTCTGAGGAAAGATAGAAGCGGTTATTACTTTAAACGAACTCCAGAGCTTCCGATGCTGAGGCTTGGTTTCGCCGAAGCATTGGCGCTCCTTATCGCCGTGCAGTCTGCAAAGGACGTCTCCGGATTGGGTGGCCCCGAACTGGCATCCGCTGTCGCCCGATTGGAGTCATGTTCCCCGATGAGTATGTAGAAGTCGTCTCATCAATAGCGACTGAGCAAGAGAATGATGCAACCGAGCTGCATGAAGCCCAGGTAGTTCACCGAATGACGCTCGTAGCGCACCACCAGTCGTCTGAAGTTGCCCAACTAGGCGCACAAGCGCTCGACCTTCCAACGCCGTCTATAGCGTCGCAACTTACGCCCATCCTGAGTGCGTGGCTTGCGTCGGTTGCTCCGATGGGGGGCAATCATCTCGATCCTGCGTCTGGCCAAGCGTGCATCCAGTGGGTCGCTGTCATACGCCCGATCTCCAATCAATCGTTTCGGTGGCTCGGGGGCGAAGCAGCCTGCCAGGGTGGATTCAACGAGTGTGACTTCATGGGGGCTAGCACTTGCGACGCAGACGGCGATAGGAAGACCAGCGCCGTCTGCCACTGCCATGAGCTTCGCACCTTTGCCCCACTTGGTCTTTCCCACCCTGTCCCCCCTTTTTTGCCACCACGAAGGCGCCATCGATGAAGCACTCCTGCAGATCGAGATTGCCCCGCCTCTTCAAGTCCTCTGCCAGGGCTCGCAGGATCGCTTCCATTACCCCAGTCCGCACCCAGCGTTGGAAACGACGATGGCAGGTCTGGTATGGCGGATATCGCTTCGGCAAGCCCCGCCGCGGCGCACCGGTGCGCAGCACCCACAAGATGCCGTTGAGCGCCTTGCGGGGATTTCTCCAGGGGCGTCCCCGTTTGCGCGCCGAAATGCGTTCCTCCTCGGGCAGGAAAGGCTCCAGCACAGCCCATTGTTCGTCGGTCAGGTCCATCGCTCACCTCAATCATCGTGGTGAGCATAGGATACACCCGATCTGTGAATTTATGAGATAGGTCTTAGGCAACGATCCAACAGCGAGGATACTGAAATTTCTACTCAGTGGCAAACGCTCAGTGGTCACGGCAAGTTCTAGAGGCTGTTATACACTTTAGACAGGGATCATGATAAGCTTCTCGTATGACCCGAGAATCCTATCCAAGCAACGGAAGTGATGATAAATGGGCCCTTGTTACGCCCTATTTATAGATGTTTCTCCAGCCATCTCACCCTCCAGCAAGCTCGAAGCATCCTGAAAGCCTGGATTTTGTAAATGAGGCGAGAAAAATTATGCAAGCCAGAGCCGTTCTCTTTACAGCGCCAAACCAATTGACCGTCGAAAGAGTGCAAATCCCGGCGCCGGCGGCCGGCGAGGCGTTGGTCGAGGCGCTCTACACGCTGATCAGCCCGGGCACTGAATTGCGATGTCTGGCCGGGAAACAGGAAGGCGCCCTCTTTCCCTTTGTTCCCGGCTACTCGCTCGTCGGTCGCGTGATCGCGCGGGGGCAAGGCGTATCCATCCCGGAGGGAACCCTCGTCTACTGCAACGGCACAACCGCCGCCGACGTCAATCTGACGTGGGGAGGTCACGTCAGCCACGCCGTGCGCAGTGAACGGGAGCTCTATCCGCTGCCCAACGGCGTGGACCCGTTGCACGCCAGCGCTGCGCATCTGGCCGCCATCGCCTATCGCGGCGTGCGGCTCAGCCAGCCCAAACCGCATGAGACCGTCGCCGTGGTGGGGTTGGGCGCCATCGGCGCGCTGGCAGCGCGGCTTCATGCGCTGACCGGCGCACGCATCGTCGCCGCCGACCTTTCGCCTGTGCGCGTGGCGGCGGCGCGTCGGGCCGGAATCGAGGCACATCTCGTCGACAGGACGCTCGCAGCCACCTTCGCCCGCATCCTGCCCGCAGGCGCCGACGTCGTGGTCGATGCCACCGGCGCGCCAGCGGCGCTGCCGCAGGCCATCGAAGCGGCGAAACTGAAGCCCTGGGACGACAGCGCCGACCCCGGCGCGCGCGTCGTGATCCAGGGCAGCTACGTCGACGCCTTTTCCGTCCCCTATCAGCCTGCCTTTCGCCGCGAACTGACGTTCTACGTGCCGCGCGACGCACAGCCGCGCGATCTACGCGTCGTGCTTGACTTCATGGCACGCGGCGCGCTTGATGTCAGCGGGGTAATCAGCGACGTACGCCCGCCTGAAGCCGCCGCCGAGACGTACGCCGAGTTGGCCGAGCCGGACGCAGCGCTGATCACGGCGGCGTTTCAGTGGGCCAGGCCGTGATCCAGCGTCAACTACAACCCATAAAAGGGAGCCGCCTCTGGCGGAACGTCTCTGCCTGGCTGTGGGAACAGTTTGAGCGCTGTTGCTGTCTCTTGGGGAGAAGAGCACATGCAAAGCCGGAGGACGGAACGCCTATAAAATCTGCTGCCCTAAGAGCGACGCCGTCAACGCTACAGCCATCTCCGCCGTGCGGTTGCCTTCGTCGAGGATGGGATTGACCTCTACGATGTCGAGCGAGCAGACCTTCTCCGACTCTGCCAGGATCTCCATAAGCAGGTGCGCCTCGCGAAAGGTGAGGCCGCCCGCCACAGGGGTGCCGACGCCGGGCGCCACGCTCGGGTCGAGCGCGTCCATATCGAGGCTGACGTGGATGCGCGGCATGCGGTTGAGCCGCGCCAGCGCGCGTCGCGCCACCGTCGCCATGCCCAACTCGTCGATGTCGCGCATGGTGTAGACGATGATGCCGCTGTGCGCCAGCGCAATGCGCTCCTGCGAGTCGAGGTCGCGAATCGCAATCATGACGATCTCCTGTGGCCGCAGTTTGGCGCCGGGCGCGCCCAGGTTGACCAGATCAGGATGCCCCAGGCCGCTGAGCACCGCCATTGGCATGCCGTGAATGTTGCCCGAAGGCGTCGTCTCCGGCGTGTTGTAATCGCCGTGGGCGTCGATCCAGATGACGCCAAGCGGCCCCTTCGTCGCCATGCCGCCGATTGTGCCGATCGCCATCGAGTGATCGCCGCCAAGAAAAATGGGGAAGTCCTCGGCGGGAAGCTTTTGCGCCACATCATAGATGGCGCGACAGGCAGCCGTCACTGCCGAAAGGTGACGCAAGCCGCCGCCGGCCGTCTCGATCCAGCGTTCACTGCGCACTTCCTCTTCGTCGCGGCTGGCGACAGGGACGTTGCCGATGTCGTGCACTATACGGCCAAGCTGTGTCAGACGGTCATAGAGACCAGCGTAACGCACGGCGCTCGGCCCCATGTCCACCCCACGGCGCTGCTGCCCCAGGTCCATCGGCACGCCCACAATTTTGACCCGACGCGGGTGCAGGTTCATCTCCATTGATTTGCCCTCAACATTTTGGATGGATGGTCTCTTATGCCATATTAAGAGTGCACATTCAGGTGAACGAGCTCTGCGTCCGACGACATGAATCGGCTCTTACGCTGAGGTGAGAAGAATTTCCAATCGGTGGAAAAGAAGGAGAGGAGGTGCATACATTCTGTATGCACCTCGACAGGAGCTCAGGGTCTCACCACCACGCGCGTGCCCACGCTCGCCCAGTCATAGAGCGCCTTGGCCTCCGGCACGCGCAGGTTGACGCAGCCATGGCTAACCGGCGTCCCGAAGTTGTTGTGCCAGTAGGCGCCGTGGATGGCGAAGCCGCGATAATAGTACATCGTCCAGGGCACGTCAGGCGTGTCGTAGCCGGGGCCGCGCATGCGCGTCTTGTCATATTTCACATAGATGCGGAATTCGCCGGGAATCGTCGCAAATCCAGGCTTGCCGGTGCTCACGATGGTCTCGAACACCGGTGTATCCCCCTGCCAGGCGATCAGTTTTTGTTCGGAAACGATCACCTCGATCCAGCGTTCGCCGTCGGGCGGCGCGTCTGTGCGGAAGACGACAGGAGCCGCTTCGGACGTCCCTTGGGACGGAGTTTCGGGTTTGGTTTCCGCTTCCGCCCTTTCCGGTTTTTCGGCAAGAGGCGCTGCGTCGCCATTCGCAATGATGACGGGCGTGAAGATCTCTTCGTAGTTGAGGTTGCTGTGCACCACTCGTAGTCGGAGCAGATGCTCGCCGTTGGGGTAAGGCGTTGTGTCCCACGTCAGAAGCGGGGAAGGGGCAACTATCGGTTTTTCTCCTAGTGCGAGAAAAGTCGCCCGATCGGCGTCTCCGTCGAGCAGAAGATCGAGCTGCCACTTCCGAAAGGTCAGATGCGTAGCAAATCCCTCAACGGTCACCGTCCCGTTCACAATTGCATTGGCGGATGGGGCCGTGATTGCGCCGTCGTGCTGGGCGAATGCGGCCCCATTCGTCAACAGGACGAATCCAAACGCCAGCAGTAGCGCGCGCCCGACGAGGTTCCACAAGCGGATCATCGTTTTACATCCTTTCTGTCCATCAACACATCTATCTCTATCTGCACATGCGTCCTCTTCGTTACGCCGGTCGCCAACAACCTGGGCCCGATTCCGGCACCCGATTTCTAGGTGCCATTGTCCGCCGTCCATTGTATCATACGCTGCGATCTGGCGGATTCTGGGCAGTTGTGGTACGCTGCCCCTTGTTATGGCGTCTGAGACTTACTATCAGATTCTGCAGGTGGCGCCGGATGCGACGCAGGCGAAGATTGCAGCGGCTTATAGGCGTCTGGCGCGCCAGGTACACCCTGATCTCAATCCTTCGCCTGAAGCGCATCGCTGCATGCAAGAGCTGAATGAAGCGTACAATATGCTGCGCCATCCAGAAAGGCGACGTCGCTATGACGAAATGCTCGCCGCAGCGCAACGTCCGTCCTGCGTCCAGCGTTCGAACGAGCGCGCATCGAGCGACGGACGCGCCGCCGACGGCGCAACCCACATGCGCACCGGTTTGCGCAGCGCCTGGCTGAGCTATCAAAAACGCATCGGCGATGAGATTGTCTTTGTGGTCGGCCACGCCGACAATATGGCGGACCTGCTCGCCGACTTGCAGCGACGCATTCCTGCTTCTGCGCGGCGCTACGACATTGCCCAGAATCGCTGGCGCGTTCACGTCGCCTACGAAGAGGTGTTGCGCACGCTTTTCCGCAACTATGCGCCGGTCGTGCAGAAATCGCCCACAGCAGGGAGAAATTCTCCTTCGGCCGCATCTCGGCGTGCAACACAACGCATCCATCCCAGGCGCGCGCAGCCAGAAAGATGCCGGGTTTGGGTGGGAGTTGCGTCGGCGATCCTGATGGGGGCGGCGCTCTGGCTGGTGTTGATGACGCAAACGCTCGCCTCGAACGGTGGAGCGTCGGCGACGTCTGACCCTCTTGAATCATCCGGCGAACGCTCCGTCCGCACAGCTTCAGCGCCGACGGGTACAGCGCCCGACGCGCTGACCTTTCCTGAAGACTGCGTTCCCGCCGTGCTCGAGGCGGCGCCCACCTATTTCCGCGAGGCGTGCAAGACGCTCGAACCCGAATTCAAAGATGTAACGCACACACGCCCATACGCCTTGGCGACGACGCGCGTGGCCTCCAACATCCGCAGCGGGCCGGACACGCGCTTCCCTGTGCTGACGACGGCGCCGCCGGGCGCGCGGATTCAACTGGTGGGGTACACCGTCAGCCGCGGTTATGTCTGGTTTCTCACCAATTTCGGTGGGTGGATTCGCGGAGATTTATTGACGGAGCCGCCGATGGATCTGCCGCCGGTGGGGCTGTAGCCGCTTATTTGGCCTGATTGACCGGCTCTTTTCCAAGCGGATGCAGCGAGGCGGCGGGCTTGACGTCGTTGGCCGCGGCGACCGTTAGCTCTTCTTCCTTGGCCTCAAACGGAGGCAGGTCCAGCAGTTTGCGCCAGGTGTAACCGCCGAACAATTTGATCGTCGCCAGCACAGGCGGCGCAAGAATGGCTCCAAACACGCCGGCGAACGAAACGCCGATCAGCACCCCAAGCAAAATCAACATGGGATGGATGGCCAGCGAACGACCGTGCAGACGGGGAAGGATCACGTTGCCCTGAATCTGCTGGATGCTAAAAAGCACGCCCGCCACCAGCAACGTGTACAGCCATGGCTGTAAGCCTCCAGGCGGATCTGGCTGGAAAAAGACCAGGATCACGGTGACCACCATCGTAAGATATTGTCCAAGCACGGGTACAAGCTCGAACAATCCGGCGATCAGACCTAGCATGATCGGATTGTCCACGCGCAGCGCAAAGAAAACTACGCTCACGGCGACGCTCATAATCACCGCCAGCAGCAACTGACCCAGGAAGTATGTTTTCCAGATATTTGTGAAGTCGGCCAGTAAAATGGCGGCGTCTTCGCCATAGCCGAGTTGCTCCGCAGCTTTCTGAAAAAAGTGAAAGATGCGGGCGCCGTCCACTAACAGATAAATCGAGAGCGCAAATAGCACGATGGTGCGCGTCACCGTCAGGAGGGCAGTCTGCGCCACGCCGGTCACCAGAGTGCCGCCCTGGCCGATGAACCCGCTCATCTGACCAGCTAACGACTCGTAGAATTGCGGCATCAAGTCATTAACTTGTGGCAATTGCAGACGCGAACCTCCGATCTGGCGCAAAATAGCAGACAGTTGCATTAGGAGCCAGGTGAGGAGGTCCATCAAACCGCGCAACGTTTCCTGCACGTTGATGACGAGTCCGGCGATCTGACTTTGCACGGCGGCGCCCACGAGCAGAATAAGCAAGCTCACCACCGCGCCGAAGAGTAAATAGGCGAGCGCAATCGCAAACGGCTGCGGCAGCCGCGCCCACCGTCGCAAGGCGTTCACAATAGGGCTGAGCAGAAAGGCTAATAGCGCCGCCAACGCAAACAGTTCGACGAACTCAAAAAAACGCCAGAAGGCCAGCGCCGCCGCCGACAGCAACGCCACTGCAACGATCGTCTTGACGTTGCGCGGCCAGGGAGGAGATGGATGGATTCGATGGGTCATCAGCAGTCGCCCCCTGCGAGCCAGACTTCGGGAAAATCTGACCCCTACAACTTCTTCAGATTCGCCAACGACGCCAACAGTTTTTTAATGCCTACGCCCGGAAAGGCGACGGTCACCTGCTCATCGCCATCGCGCGTGCGTTCACTCTCGATCACCGTTCCCACGCCAAAGCTAGGATGTTGGACGCTATCGCGCCGCTTAAATCGAAGCTCTCCGTCCGTCTTGGCAGATGTGGGGTTTCGTTTTGACGAGCCGGTCGAATCTCCTGGAGTCCAGTATACACCATTGGCTGTGGATCGTTGATCAGACGATCTCTGTGCGTTCCCCGTCCTGTTTGTCGACGCAGACTTCGAACGCCCGCTCCAGTAACCACCCGTCTGACTTCGACCCATGGCGACGCCGCGTTCGCTCTCCTCGCTGCGCCAGGTGGTTAAGCGCTGATAGCTTGCCTCGCGCCGGCGCCGCGCATCCACCATGCCGGTCAGCAGATGGGTTGGAATGTCGTCCAGAAAACGACTTGGCTCCTGCAGGTTG
>CALFWA010000323.1:12500-22444 GCA_937928035.1 uncultured Caldilinea sp.
ACCACCGGCTTGGCGCGCAGGCTGACGTAGCCGTTGTCGCCGTCGCTGCGCAGAATGCGAATTTCCAGCGCATAGGTTTCGTCGATCTGGCGACGCTGGTACAGGTCCAGGATACGATCCAGGTCTTCGGTATGGACGAAATCGCTGAGGCGACGCAGTGGAAGGTTGTTTTGATAGAGCGGAATGCGCAGAATGCGGCAGGCTTCCTCGGAAAGAATCGCCACCCCGCTCGTCAAATCGATTTCGATGCTACCGAGATGGGCGATGCGTTGCGCTTCGGCCAGCCGGGCGGTGCGTTCGATGACGCGCTGCTCCAGCGTTCGATTGAGCTCCTCCAACTTGGCCTGTTCTTGCAACACGGTGCGATAGAGCAACGCATTATTGACGGCGACCAACACCTGGGCGCCGATGGCCTCCACCAATCGCAGGTCGCGCTGGCTGTAGGCGTGAATGCGGTAGCTGAAGATCTGCATCACGCCGCGCACAACATCGCCGAGTTTCAGCGGCACGATCAGGGCGGAACGCGGCACATTCGGATCTTCTTCGGGGACCTGACTAGATACAAGTGCCTGGGGGCCGCCGGCTTTGTTGATGTAGTACGAGCTGCTGCTGGTGCGCCTTTGTGCGTTGTAGTCTGTGAGTAAAATCGATTGTCCGGTGCGGATAGCGAGACTTTGCGTGCCCTTTCCCTCCGGCGCCAACTCGATAGGAGGGAAATTTGTAATATCGAGCGCTTCTCCGTCCTGCCATGCAAACAAACAGGTGATCAGTTTCGTTTCGGGATCGAAGGCAGAGAGGTAAAGCACATCACAGTCCATGCGCTCGGCGAGCAGGCTGCGCATTGAAGTGAAGATATGATCGAGATCGAGGGAGCGACCTAATTCAGCGCCAGCACGATAGAGCAGTTCGCGTTCTTCCGCAAGCTGCTTCTGCCGCTCTCGAAGCGCAACCTCTTGCGTTATGTCGCTGACGAAGGCCAGAATGACGAGTCCTTCCTCCCCTTCCCCGTCGTAAGGAGTGTAGCGAACACGCAGCCATCGTTCTTCGCCGCCGTATCGATGGGGCAGCTCGACCGTGATCTCCTGTCGGTGAGTGCACACGCGACGGATCAGCGCGGCATGACGCCTTGCTTGTCCGCCGTCCAACCACTGGGCAAAACGCCGCCCGGACAAATTCTCCTCGGCGCGCAAGAGGTACAATGCTTTCTGGTTGGTGTAGAGAATCTCTCCGGAGGGTGAAAGCACAAAAAGCGCTTCTGTCAGCAGATCGGACAAAACGCAGTTTTGAATCAGCGGCCCCAACACATTCGTCTCGCTTTACACCAAGTCTGGCCCGCTCACGATCAGTTCACCTGATTGCGGTAATGTGTTCAGGGATGCAGGGAACGATGGATTCTTGAATGTATCTTCCTCGATGGACACCTTCATTGTAATTAGGCCAAAATCTTGTTTACAACCATCATCACAAGAACAATATCACAGGAACAAAGCGCTCCTAAAAAAGAAACGTTCTTCAAATTTGACGTTTTTTCATCCCGATCGGTTGCGCGAAGTTTTTGCCAGCATTGATATGTTTACTATATCACATTCGAAACAATCGGTCGTGTGACACATATCTCAGTTCAAAATCCTCCTTTCGTAAGGCAGGGTGGGTCAGCCAAGGCCTACCGCCGTGCAGGTCAAAATGCAACAAAAGTTTGTTGCATTTTTCAGACGACCCACCTAAGATGATGCAGATACAATTCTGCCTTAACACACCCAATGGCCTGAAGCCCAGAGGCTCGATCGGCAAATTTGAGCTTTATTAGAACCCGGGGAGTTGTTCACAGCCGTTCAAGATGAACCTTGGCGAAACAACTTTTTTCTCTAAAATACTCCTTGGAATCGCCGTATTTCTTATTGCGATGAACGTCTTCCTGATGGACGACGAGCCCTTGATCATTGCAGGTGTTTTTATAGGAAGCGCAGTGACCGCTCTCCTACGATGGATGGATCGTCGGATGGATCGTCATCGCTTGAAACACTCACCTCCCGGCGCCTCCGCAGAATTGCCGCAGACGCAACGTACCCTGCTCAAGGCCTTGCAAGACACAATGCAGCTAATAACCGCCTCCCTCGACCTCAACGAAGTGCTCGACCGAATTTTGCTTAACGTCAATCAAGTGGTGGAGAGCGATTCGGCCGACATCCTGTTATTGGACAAAACCACCGGCAGTGCACAATTGGTGCGTTCGGCGAACACCGGCGCAGGTGGGTGCACCGATCCGGCGCTGATCGGCGCCTCGTTTTCACTGAAGGCGTTCCATAATTTACATCGCATGCAACAAACATTGCAGCCCGTGATCGTCGAGGATACCCACTCCGATCCTCACTGGGTGCGATTGCCCGAGGCAAGTTGGATTCGCTCGTCTATGGGCGCGCCGATCGTCGGCCACGGCCATGTGCTCGGTTTTATTTTACTCAACAGTGCACGCCCCCACGCCTTTACACCTGTACACGCCGAACTGCTCAGCGCCTTCTGTGGGCAGGCGGCGATTGCAATCGAGAATGCCCGGCTCTATGCAAGCATTCATCGCGAGCTGGCAGAGCGCCAGGCCGCCGAAGCGGCGCTGGCGCAGCGCCTGCGCGAGATGGAGCTGCTCAACCGCGCCATCCTCCATGCCTCAACGCTCGATCTGAAGGAGGCGCTCAACCACATCTGTCGCGACCTGGCGCAACACTTTCAGGCGCCGCAGTCAGGGATCGCCTTATTTGACGACGCCGGAGAGGCGCTCATTGTGGCCGCAGAGTATATCCCAGACCCTTCTCTGAGCGTCATCGGCCAGAGCATCCCTGTGCACGGCAATCCGACGACGGAGTATGTGCTGAAGCACCGTCGTCCGCTCGCCGTCGCCGACGTTGAGCACGACGAGCGCATGGCGCCGATCCGCCAGTTGATGCGCAGGCGTCATACGGCCTCGCTGTTAATTGCACCGCTGTTCGCCCGTGAAAAGATCGTGGGTACCATCGGCATCGACTGGTACACGCCGCGCAAATTTAGCGAGCAAGACATCGAGATCGCACAGAGTGTCGCAAGAGCCATCGGACAGGCGCTGGAGAATGCACAACTTTATGAGATGGCTCAGAAGGAGCTGGCCGAGCGCAAACGTGCGGAGGAGCGCGAACGGCGTCAGCGTGAGTTTATCGAGGCGCTGCACGACGTCACCCTTGCCCTGATCAGCTCGCTCGATCCCAACGAGATCCTCGATCGGCTGCTTGCCGACGTAGGGCGCGTGGTCAAGCATGATGCAGCCAATATTATGTTGCTGAACGAAAGCCGCACCCATGCACGGGTGGTGCGCGCCGTCGGCTACAATCCCGCCGTGATCCATTCAGGCTTTCTGGCTCTTGCGTATGAGGTCGCCGCCGTGGCCAATTTGCGCACGATGTACACGTTGCAAAAGCCGGTGCGGATCGCCAATACCCATGAAGATCCCAACTGGCTGCACGCGCCGGGGGCGGAATGGATTCACAGCTATCTCGGCGCGCCGATCCGCCGTCGCAACGAGGTGATCGGCTTTCTGTCGCTCGATGCGGCGGCGCCGGATTTCTTCACCGAAGAAGATGAATTGCGCTTGCAGACCTTCGCCGACCAGGTGAGCATCGCCCTGGAAAATGCACGGTTGTTCCAGGAAGCGCAGCAGGCGCGCGAAGCTGCAGAGGCGGCCAATCGCGCCAAATCGATCTTTCTCGCCAACATGAGCCACGAAATTCGCACGCCGATGAACGCCGTCATCGGCATGACCAGCCTCTTGCTCAGCACGCCGCTGACGCCCGAACAGAAGGATTATGTCGAGACGATCCGCACCAGCGGCGATGCGCTGCTCTCCGTAATCAACGATATTCTCGACTTTTCCAAAATTGAGTCCGGTCGTCTGGAGCTTGAAAACCATCCTTTTCAGCTTGAGACCTGCATCGAGGAAACATTTGACCTGTTCGCCGGCAAGGCGGCCGCTCAAGGCGTCGAGCTGATTTACCAAATCGACGAGAGCGTTCCACCCTGGGTTGTGGGTGATCTTTCACGACTGCGCCAGATTCTGGTGAACCTGGTCGGCAACGCCGTCAAATTTACGAATGAAGGCGAGGTCACCGTAAGTGCAAGGGCTGAACCCGAAGGCGAGCAGCTTCGTCTGCACATCGCCGTTCAGGATACAGGCATCGGCATCGCCGCCGACCAAATCGATCGTTTGTTCAAACCCTTTTCCCAGGTCGATCCGTCGCTTTCGCGACGATACGGGGGCACCGGTCTGGGGCTTGTGATCAGCCGGCGACTTGCGCAACTGATGGGCGGCGACATCTGGGTGGAGAGCGCGCCAGGAAAAGGCTCTACATTTCATTGCACAGTTCTGAGTCGGCGGGCGCAGACGCCGGAGACGCCGCGCTCCACGGCTTTCTTAACAGCTCGTTGCATCTGGGTGGCAGAGTCCAATCCCAAAGTGCTGGCTGCGACGACGGCGCTCTTGCAAGGATGGGGTGCAATTGTGAGAGGCGCAACGACCGTCGAAGAGATCTTGGCTTTGCTCGAGCATATGCACCGTTCGCCCGATCTGATCTTGCTCGACAGGCGTCTCTTGAATACAGAATCTTTCCTCCGTTCGACGCTTCCACTTATGCAAAGGGTGAACTGCCCTGTGGTGACGCTCGAAACATTCGGCAAAACACCGGCGCAGGGAGACCTCTGGCCCGGCGGCGACTACCTGGTGCGCCCTATCAAACATCGCCAGCTGCTCAATTTCCTAGAACGACTCCTCGCTGCGTCTCCCGACCAAACCGCTCAGACGTCGGAAACGGAGAACATATTTGCATTGTCGAAGCAAGATGCGTCCTTGCGCATCTTGCTGGCCGAGGACAACCTGGTGAACCAAAAGGTCGTCCTGCGTATGTTAGAGAAGTTTGGGTTCAGCGCCGACATCGCCAGCAATGGCCAGGAGGCGTTGGAGGCGCTGCAGCGCCAGTCCTACGATCTTGTGTTGATGGATGTGCATATGCCCGAGATGGACGGCGTTGAAGCGACGAAGCAAATTCGGCGTAACGTGGCCGCCGAACGCCAACCGCGCATCGTTGCGCTGACCGCCGCAGCCATGAAGGAGGATCGCGATGCATGTCTTGCTGCAGGAATGGATGCCTTTCTGACCAAGCCGGTGCGACCAGAGCATCTGGCGAATATTCTGCGCACGACCCATCGACGCAGATGAACAGCAACAGCGGATGCAGAAAGGAACGGATGAAAAGCGACAGCGGAGGGAAATAGGAGCGGGCTATAGGAAGAAGAGCAAGGTCAAGATTTTGATTTTAAGGGCAGGATGACGGTGAAGCGGCTGCCCTGTCCGGGGACGCTCTCTACGACGATCCGCCCGCCGAGCAGCTCTACCAGCCGTTTGGTCAGCGCCAACCCCAGGCCTACGCCAGGATAGCGACGTCGCAGCGAGCTGTCCAACTGGATAAAGGGGCGGAACAGATGCGCCATGCCCTCTTCATCGATCCCGATCCCATGATCCCAGACGGTGATGCGAGCTGCACCGCTCACTGCGTCCTCTTCCACCAAGATCCCCAACTCTCCCTGCTCAGGCGTGAATTTGATGGCGTTGCTCAACAGATTCAGCAGAATCTGAATATAACGCAGCTGATCGCCTTTCACCATCAACTGTTCACAGGAAGACGCAAATTGAATCGTCTGCCGTTTGTTTTCGGCCTCTGGCGCAATGCGCGCTGCAGCAAGTTTCGACAGCGCAACGGCGTCGAAGGTCTCGATCTGCAGGAAGATCTCCCCCGCCTCAATACGTGAAAAATCGATCAAATTATTGATGAGCGACAATAGATCGCGGGCGCTGGTTTGTATTAATTTCAGCAGACGCTGTTGCTGGGCGTTGAGCGCACCGTGCGTTTCCGTTTGCAGCGCCTCGGTCAACCCCAAAATGCTGCTGAGCGGCGTGCGAAGCTCATGGCTGACGGTGGCGATAAATTCATCTTTCATGCGTGCTGCATTTTGCAGGGCTGCATTGGCGGCCTGCAATTCCTCATGGCTGCGCCGCAACTCGGCTTCGACCGCTCTCAACGCCGCTTCGGTCTGCTTCAATTCGGTAATGTCGACGCCGACGCCCAAGACGACAGGCGCATCTAGACCTTCCAGGCGAAGAGGCTGTTTAATCGTTTGGAGCGTGTGTACAGTTCCATCACGAAATCGCACTTGTTCTTCTCGAATCGATAACGTCACCCCTTCGTGAATGACCTGCAGATCCTCTGCGCGGAAACGCGCAAGCGTCTCACCAGAAGGCTGAAGATCAATGTCACGGCGGCCGATCACCTCTTCTGGCGTCAGCCCTAGCGTGGCCGCTGCGGATCGATTGACCAAAAGGTAACGTCCGTCTGCATCTTTCACATAGATGAGAGGAGACACGAGGTCGATGATCTGCCGCAGCCACCCCTCCTTCACCTGCAGCCCCTGAGTATGCTCTGCGCTGCGGTCTTCCAACGTCTGCGCCAGCTCGTTTGCTGCCTCCTGTACCGCCTTCAGTACAGTAAGCTCAGAGACAATGTTCACGATGCGCACCTGTTTGCCCTCAGAATTAAAAGTCGGCACACTGCGCATCCGTAACCACTGAATGGAGCAGTCGGGATGGGTTACGCGAAACTCTACGGTGCTCGGCCTCCCCTCCAGTGAGTGTGAGAGGGCTGCACGGACGGAAGGTACATCCTCGGCCAGTACCAAGTTCAGAAATGCCAATGGATCCCTGCGGAGAGCATCGGAAGACAGGCCGAAAAGCCTCTCAAATCCGGGGTTAACATACCGAACGGAGTTATTTTGCACATCGCAAATCCAGATCGCTCCGTCGCTGTACTCAAAGGCCTGGCGAAAATCTTCTATCTGCTCGTTGAGGGCGCGCACCTGAGCTTCGAGCTGCACGACGCGCTCTTCCAAAGAGGTCCCCATGAAACGCGTTCCCTTTCCTCATCTCTCGATGCGCCATCCTTCCATGCTCAATTGGAACGTCTACGCCGTTTACGATCGTAAAGCCGTGAAATGCGTTTCCTCCTCCCTCCCCGCTAGGAAAGACGTTCTACGCCTTCGATCGGTTTGAGCGGCTCCTCATCGCTGACGAGCGTGATCACGCGAAATGCTTCGGCATAGGCCATCTCCTTCCCCTTCGCTACCTCCGCTGCCCATTGACGCAGCATTGGCTCTGGGTCCCAGTTGCGCATTTGGCTGGTATGGCAACGTAGTGCTGCGATCTTCAAATCGATGGTTGCGGTGATATCCACCCAAGTGTCGCCTCCATTCCATGCCTCGACATATAATTTGCGCACCTTGTGCGCCTGCAAGCCTTCCTTCGCCAGCTCCTCGAAGACGTGAGGCTGCCCGGCAGCCGGGAAAACCGCTTCGATTGCTGCAGCAGCGGCAGCTCGATGATCCGGGTGATTGACATAGGTCGAGTTGACGAACCACGCCGTAGGATCGCCGCAGACGACGACTTCTGGCCGGAAGCGGCGGATTTCTCGCACGAGCTTGCGCCGCAGCTCGAGCGTATTCACCAGCAGGCCGTCCGGCTCGCGCAGGAAGATGACCTCCTTGACGCCTATCAGCGCAGCGGCGGCGAGCTGTTCCCGCTCTCGGATGGCGGCGGCTTCGGCATGCGTCACGTCAGGGTCGGCGATGCCGACGTCGCCGCTGGTCAGCAGAACATACGACACCTCGGCGCCGCCCTGCACCCATCGCGCAGCCGTGCCGGCGACGCCAAACTCGATATCATCTGGATGCGCAAAAATAAACATCGCCCGTTGTGGCGTATACGGCGTGTACCGACTCATGACATTTTCTTTCTTCATTTTCGTTATTATTTTTCTAATTCCTGCCACTGTCACCAAGATTATTGACCACAGCGGGCGACGCTGTAGGCCTGGTTCAGCGCGGTGAGAATTTGCGCCGAAGAGGCTTGTAGGCCTGCCGCCGTTGCACCCACGCGCTGATCGGGGTTCAGGCTGTCCACCGTGCGGCTAAATGCATCATACGCGTTCACCATTTCCGTGATCTGTTGGAGCTGGAGCACGGTATTGGCGAGGCGGGCCGCTTCCACCCAACGCCCGATGCCTTCGCGCATGTCTCGAAGCTGACTGACGCTGGTGTTGGCGTCGATCTGGCTGAGACCGGCTGCGGATTCACGCAAAGAGATCAGCGTTTGACAAAGCGCGCGACGAGCATCCGCTGAGGAGGGTGCAGTTTCGACGCTGCAACCGCCCAGAAGCAACAAAAACAAGAAGGTGAGAGCAAGCCCCGCTCGCCTGGATTGTTTCACGACGCCTCCTTTCAAGTTGATGCGTGCAGTCAGGTATACTAACGGATCGGACGTCTACGATTGCCTACGATCCCGTTATGATTCTGTATCGATTGCATTGATTCTGCTTCTATTTCAAATCCATCATCACATCCAAGGAATGACCCATGGGACTCCAGCGCACGCCGCGCGGCCGTCAGATCATCCGGCTCATGCTTGAACTCGATAAACCGATTCACCCGATCACCGACGATGAACTGGAACGGGAAGTCCGACGCAACTATCGGTGGAATTTTACGGTGAATCTGATCGACGGTGCCGCTTTTTGGTTTGGCCTGAGTTTTATCTCGGCGACCACCATTTTACCGCTTTTTGTGAGCAAACTCACAACCTCGCCGTTCTGGTTTGCATTGCTGGCAGTGCTGGCGCAGGCAAGCTGGTATTTGCCGCAACTGTTGACAGCCGGCGTGACCGAGCGCCTGCCGCGTAAGAAGCCTGTGGTAATCAACGTGGGATTCTTCACCGAGCGCCTACCGATCTGGCTGTTGCCAGTGGCGGCCTGGCTGGCGCCTGACCAGCCGACGCTGGCGCTGCTGCTGTTCTTTCTCGCCTATGCCTGGCACGGATTCGGCGCCGGCATGATCGCCCCCGCCTGGTCGGACATGATCGCGCGTATCTTCCCGATTGACCGTCGAGGCTGGTTTTTCGGCTTCAGCTCGTTCATCGGCACCGGGCTTGGCGCAATCGGCGCCATCGCCAGCGGTTGGATTTTGGAAACGTTCCCGTATCCACAGAACTTCGTCTACACCTTTCTGGTGGCCGCGCTCGCCATCACCGTCAGTTGGGTTTCTCTGGCGCTGGCGCGCGAGCCGGTGCAACCGATCCCTGAAGCAGTGCGCCAACGCAGCCGACAATCCTGGAAAAAGATCGCTGCGATTTTGCGCAACGATCGCAATTTTCGGAACTTTCTCACCTCTCGGCTCCTGTCCAACCTGGGGCGCATGGGGGCCGGCTTTCTGACCGTCGCAGCGATTCAGCAGTGGCAGGTGAGCGACGCCAGCGTCGGCTTTTACACGGCAGCGCTGCTGATCGGTCAAACGCTCGGCAACCTGCTGGCTGGCGTAATCGCCGACCGCCGCGGCCACAAATTCACGCTGGAGCTGGCGCAGTGGGCCAGCGTATTAACCTTCGGGATGGCGTGGCTGGCGCCCCATCCTGACTGGTACTACACCATCTTTTTCCTGATGGGGCTCGTCAACGGCATTGTGATCGTCTCCGGCGTGTTGATTGTGATGGAGTTCTCGCAGCCGGAGCATCGGCCCACCTACATCGGGCTTGGCAACACTGTCACCGGCATCGGCGGGGCGATTGCGCCTGTGATCGGCGGCGTTATCGCCGCCTTTAGCTACGAATGGCTCTTTCTGGGATCGGCCTTGCTCAGCGCCGCCACGCTGCTGGTGCTCTACTTCGGCATGAAGGAGCCGCGGCTGCACGTGCAGCCAGACCCGCTGGCGGAGATGGCAAGGGTGAACGATTAAACTCAAACGGCTGAACTCAAGAGAACTGGCGGCTCTGCGCAGAGCCGCCAGTTCTCTTGAGTTCAGCCGTTTGAGTTTAATCGTTCACCCTTGCCATC